>DAICXL010000060.1:0-15861 GCA_027312185.1 Caulobacterales bacterium
TGTGCGCGTGAAGGGTGCCGAGCCGGAACAGGACAGCATCTGGACCCAGTTGCTGGTTGCCTCCTTCCCCATCCTCATCATCATTGCCGTGTTCATGTTCTTCATGCGCCAGATGCAGGGCGGCGCGCGGGGCGCCATGGGCTTTGGCAAGTCCAAGGCCCGCCTGCTGACCGAGAACAAGAACCGCGTCACCTTCGAGGACGTGGCCGGCGTGGACGAGGCCAAGGAGGAACTGCAGGAGATCGTCGATTTCCTGAAAGACCCCGGCAAGTTCCAGCGCCTGGGCGGCAAGATCCCCAAGGGCGCCCTGCTGGTCGGCCCTCCCGGCACCGGTAAGACGCTGCTGGCCCGCGCCGTCGCGGGCGAGGCGGGCGTGCCGTTCTTCTCGATCTCGGGCTCGGACTTCGTCGAGATGTTCGTCGGCGTCGGCGCCAGCCGGGTGCGCGACATGTTCGAGCAGGGCAAGAAGAACGCGCCCTGCATCATCTTCATCGACGAAATCGACGCCGTGGGCCGCCATCGCGGCGCGGGCCTCGGCGGCGGCAACGACGAGCGCGAGCAGACCCTGAACCAACTGCTGGTCGAGATGGACGGCTTCGAGGCCAACGAGGGCATCATCCTGGTGGCCGCCACCAACCGCCCCGACGTGCTGGACCCGGCCTTGCTGCGTCCCGGCCGCTTCGACCGTCAGGTCGTGGTGCCCAACCCCGACATCACCGGGCGCGAGCGGATCGTGCGCGTGCACATGCGCAACGTCCCCCTGGCCGCCGACGTGGACGTGCGGGTCATCGCCCGCGGCACGCCCGGGTTCTCGGGCGCCGACCTCGCCAACCTGGTCAACGAAGCCGCCCTGATGGCCGCGCGCAAGAACCGCCGCATGGTCACCATGCGCGACTTCGAGGACGCCAAGGACAAGGTGATGATGGGCGCCGAGCGCAAGTCCATGGTCATGTCCGAGGACGAGAAGCGGATGACGGCCTATCACGAGGGCGGCCACGCCCTGGTGGCGCTGAGCGTCCCCAACACCGACCCGGTGCACAAGGCCACCATCATCCCCCGCGGCCGGGCTCTGGGCATGGTCATGCAGCTACCGGAACGCGACAAGCTGTCGATGAGCTACGAGCAGATGACCTCGCGCCTGGCCATCCTGATGGGCGGCCGGGTGGCGGAGGAGATCATTTTCGGCAAGGAGAAGGTCACCTCGGGCGCCTCGTCCGACATCGACCAGGCCACCAAGCTGGCCCGGCTGATGGTCACCAAGTGGGGCTATTCCGACAAGCTCGGGGTGGTGTCCTACGGCGACAACCAGGAAGAGGTCTTCCTCGGCCACTCGGTCTCGCGCACCCAGAACATCTCGGAAGAGACCGCCCGGGTGATCGACGCCGAGGTCAAGGTCCTGGTCCAGGGCGGCTGGGACGAAGCCCGGCGCATCGTCACCGAGCGGCTGGAAGACCTGCACACCCTGGCCAAGACCCTGCTCGAGTACGAGACCCTGAGCGGCGACGAGATCATCAACGCCATGAAGGGCGTGCCCCCGGTCCGCGACGACCTGGAGGACAAGCGTCCCGTCGGCCCCTCGGTCACCGTGCCCCTCACCCACGCCCCCGAGCCGGGACCGAACCCGGCCTAGGCCTGCTCGACCACGCTACGAGCGGAGATGGACATCGCCGAGGTGAGCGCTTTGCTGTCCCGCCCCCGGGTGATGGGGATCGTCAATGTCACGCCGGACAGCTTTTCCGACGGCGGGCGCCACTTCGGACGCGCCGCCGCGCTGGAGCACGCCCGCCGCCTGATCGCGGCCGGGGCCGACATCCTCGACATCGGCGGCGAGTCGACCCGCCCGGGCGCCGAGCCGGTGCCCGAAGCCGAGGAGCTGGAGCGCACCGTTCCCCTGATCGAGGCGATCCGCGCCGAAAGCCCGATCCCCATCTCCATCGACACCCTCAAGCCCGCGGTGGCCTGGGCGGCGGCCCGGGCCGGCGCGGGGATGTGGAACGACGTCTCGGCCCTGCAGGGCGCCCCTGACAGCGTGGAGGTCGCCGCCGCCCTCGGCTGCGAGGTGGTGCTGATGCATATGCGCGGCGAGCCCCGCACCATGCAGGACAACCCGGCCTATGCCGACGTGGTCGCGGAGGTCTCCCAAGCCCTCCTCGCCCGCGCCGACGCGGCCGTGGCCGCCGGGGTGTCGCGCGAGCGCATCTGTCTCGATCCCGCTATCGGCTTCGGCAAGCGCCTGGGCCACAACCTCGCCCTGCTCTCCCATCTGGAAGCGCTGGTCGCCCTCGGCTATCCGGTGCTGCTGGGCGCCAGCCGCAAGAGTTTCCTCAAGGCCATCCATCCGGGCGCCGCCGATGTCGGCGACCGGCTCGGCGGGTCCCTGGCCGTGGCCCTCGCCGGGGCCCGGTCCGGCGTGGCGGCGGTGCGGGTCCACGACGTGGCCGAGACCGTCCAGGCGCTCGAAGTCTGGGCCGCCATCGAGAAGGGACGGCCATGAGCCACAGCGAGCAGACCCTGCACGAACCCCAATCTCTTCACGAGCACCGGGGCCGGGTGCTGATCATCGCCGGTTCCGATTCCGGCGGCGGGGCGGGCATTCAGGCCGACATCAAGGCCGTGACAGTGCTGGGCGGCCATGCGGCGACGGCGATCACCGCCGTCACCGTCCAGAACACCCTGGGCGTCTTCGGCGTCCACCCGATACCCCTGCAGGTGATCGAGGCCCAGGCCCGGGCGGTGCTGGACGACATCGGGACCGACGTGATCAAGACCGGCATGCTGGGCGACTTCGCCGTGGTCGAGCTGGCCGCCAAACTGATCGAGGAAGCCGGCGTGCCCGCCGTGGTCGATCCGGTCATGGTCGCCAAGGGCGGCCACGCCCTGCTGGACGACGGCGCCGTCGTCGCCGTCCGCGAGCTCTTGGCCCCCAAGGCCGCCCTGCTCACCCCCAACGCCCCGGAGGCGGCCGTCCTGACCGGCCTGGTCGTCGAGACCACCGCCGACCTGGAGCGGGCCGGCGAGGCCCTGCTGGCGCTCGGCTGCCAGGCTGTCCTGATGAAGGGCGGCCACATCGCCGGCGATCGGCTGGTCGACCTGCTGATGACGCCCTACGCCACCACCCGCTTCGAGACCGGCCGCATCGAGACCCGCCATACCCACGGCACCGGCTGCACCCTGGCCTCGGCCTGCGCGGCCCTGCTGGCCCAGGGCCGCTCGCTGGACGCCGCGGTCGAGCAGGCGCGCGACTACGTCCAGGGCGCGATCCGCCACGCCCCCGGCTTCGGCGCCGGCCACGGCCCCTTGGACCACGGCTGGCCCGTGCGCGGCCCATGAGTCTCGAGGCGCGGTTGGAGACGATCGTGCGGGCCAGCCCGACCCTCATGACCGTGCTGGAAGGGTTGCGCGATCTCGATTTCCCGCAGTGGCGGCTGGTCTCGGGCGCCGTCTACCAGACCGTCTGGAACGACCTGACCGGCCGCGCCCCGGACCACGGCCTGCGCGACTACGACGCGATGTACTTCGATCCCGACACCACGTGGGACGCGGAGGACGCCTTCATCCGCACTGCCGCCGCGGCCTTTCCTGAACCGCTGTCGCAAATGGTGGAGGTGCGCAACCAGGCCCGGGTGCACCTGTGGTTCGAGGGCAAGTTCGGCGAGCCCTATGCGCCGCTTACATGCACCGACGAGGCGGTCGAGCGCTTCCTGGCCCCCGCCTTCGCCGTCGGGGTGCGGCTGGAGAAAGGCGGCCGGCTGGACATCCTGGCGCCCTTCGGCCTGGAGGACTGCTTCGCCATGCGCCTGCGGCCCAACCCGCGGCGCCTGGTCAATGACCGCAACCTGCCCAAGGTGGCGGGCAAGCTGATGACGCGCTGGCCGGAGCTGACCCTGGAGCTATGATCGGGGCCATGCGCCAGTGGACCATCGACGCCTTCGCCGACCGGCCGTTCCGGGGAAGTCCCGCCTGCGTGGTCGAACCCTTCGACGCCTGGCCGGACGCCGCCTGGATGCAGGCCCTGGCCCAGGAGAACAACCAGGCCGAGACCGCCTTCCTGCTGCGGACGGCGGATCCGGCCCGTTTTGGCCTGCGCTGGTTCACCCCGGCCGTGGAGGTACGCCTGTGCGGCCACGCGACCCTCGCCAGCGCCCACGCCCTGATCGCCGAGCTGAAGGTCGAAGCCCCGGCGCTCAGCTTCGAGACCAATCAATCGGGGACCCTGGTGGTGAGCCGCGACGGCGAAGGCTACCGGATGGATTTCCCCATCGACCGATGCCGTCCGATCCCCATCCCGGATGGCCTGCCCGAAGCGCTGGGCGCGGAGGTACGGGCGACCTGGGCCGGCCAGTTCGTCATGGCCATGCTGGCGTCGGAAAAGGCGGTGGTGGACCTGACGCCTGACAGCGCGGCGATCAAGCTGATCGACGGCGGAGGAACCTGGGGCCCAGGTCATGTCATCGTCATGGCCCCGGCCGAACCGGGCGCGCCTTATGACGCCGTCAGCCGCTGCTTCGGCCCGGGCTCGGGCATCATCGAAGACCCGGCGACGGGCTCGGCCCACTGCGCCCTGGCCCCGATCTTCGAGGAGGCGCTTGGCCGGGCCGGGCTGCGGTTCTTCCAGGCCTTCCCCGGCCGCGGCGCGCTCATGGGAGCCCAGACGCGCGGCGACCGCGTGCTCCTTTCGGGGCGCGCGGTCACCGTTCTGGATAGCCGCCTGAGGCTTTAGCGGCGGTTGTAGCCGGCGTTGGAGCCGACGCCGCGACCGGTCTGACGGTCGGCCCGCTCCATGCGGATCTGGCCGCTCAGGCGGTCGAAGCGGACGTCGAGGTCGGCGCGCTCAGAAGCTTGCAGGCCGTTGGTCGCCCGATAGCGGGCTTCCAGGCGGGCGATCTCCTGAAACTCGCCGCGCAGGCGCGTGGCCTCCCGGCGGTTCAGGCTGCCGTTGCGCACACCCTGGTCGATACGGCTGTCGAGGGCGGCCTGGCGCTGGTTGATCGACTGCCAGGGCTGGTTGGCGCCGCCGCGCTGGCCGGCGCGCTGATTGTCGGCGCGCTGGACGCGGATGCTGTTGCTCAGCCGGTCGAAGCGGGCGTCGAGTTCCTGGCGCTCCCAGGCCTGCAGGCCGCCCGTGGCGCGGTAGCGCGCCTCCATGACGCTGATATCGCGGAACTGGGCGCGCAGGCGCGCGGCTTCCGGCTGGGTCAGCGAGCCGGTGCGGACGCCGAGGTCGATGCGGGCGTCCAGGGTCGCCTGGCGGGCGTTGATGGGGGCCCAGGACTGGGCCGCCGCGGGCAGGGCGATGGCGAGAGCGCCGACGGCCGCGAGGAGGGGAAGGGCGCGTTTCATCGTAGATTTCCAACTTTTGTTATAATGGCGACGGCCTTAGAAGCCGATGCGTCGGACTATGGTTCCCCTCGGCTGACCCTCGCCTGAACCGCCCGGCTCAGCCTGCGTTCATCCGAACAATCTTGGTTTTTCGCTTGCATCGCCGCGCAAACGGGGGCTTTTGCGCGCCGGGCCACGCCCCCCCAACGGGGCGCAGTCCATCTGTAAGGATGGGAGACAACCTATGACGACGATCGCCAAGCCGGCGATGCGCCCCGCGCGTCCCGAATTCTCCTCCGGCCCCTGCGCCAAGCGCCCCGGATGGAACCTCGAAAATCTCCAGGCCGCCGTGCTCGGCCGGTCCCACCGCTCCAAGATCGGCAAGGCGCGCCTCAAGGAGGCGATCGACCGCACCCGCGACGTGCTGCAGGTCCCGGCCGACTATCTGATCGGCATCGTGCCCGCCTCCGACACCGGCGCCGTCGAAATGGCGATGTGGTCGATGCTGGGCCCCAAGCCGGTCCAGCTGCTGGCCTTCGAATCCTTCGGCAAGGACTGGGTCACCGACGTGACCAAGCAGCTGAAGCTGCCCGACGTCGAGGTGCTGGACGCCCCCTACGGCCAGCTGCCCGACCTGACCAAGGTGCGTCCCGACGCCGACATCATCTTCACCTGGAACGGCACCACCTCGGGCGTGCGCGTGCCGAACGGCGACTTCATCTCGGACGACCGCACGGGCGTCACCATCTGCGACGCCACCAGCGCCGCCTTCGCCCAGCAGCTCGATTTCGCCAAGCTCGATGTGGTCACCTTCTCCTGGCAAAAGGTGCTGGGCGGCGAGGCCGCGCACGGGGTGCTGATCCTGAGCCCGCGCGCCGTGGCCCGCCTCGAGAGCTACAGCCCGCCGTGGCCCCTGCCCAAGATCTTCCGCATGACCAAGGGCGGCAAGGTCACCCTCGACCTGTTCGAAGGCGCCACGATCAACACCCCCTCCATGCTGTGCGTCGAGGACTATATCGACGCCCTGAAGTGGGGCGCCTCGGTGGGCGGGCTGGAAGGCCTGCGCCAACGCTCCTACGCCAACCTGGAGGCCCTGGAGGATTGGGTCGCCAAGACCCCCTGGGTCGACTTCCTGGCGCAGGACAAGGCCATCCGCTCCAACACCTCGGTCTGCCTCAAGGTCGTCGACCCGCGCATCACCGGCCTGTCGGCCGACGCCCAGGCCGATTTCGCCAAGAAGCTGGCGGGCGCCCTGGAGAAGGAAGGCGTCGCCCTCGACGTCGGCGGCTACCGCGACGCCCCTCCGGGCCTGCGCATCTGGTGCGGCGCCACGGTCGAGACCTCGGACGTCGAGGCCCTGGCCCCCTGGCTCGACTGGGCCTTCGCCACTGTCGCCGCCGAACTGCAGTCAGCCTAGCGGGTCCGGAAAGCCTCGTCCTTCGACAAGCTCAGGATGAGGCCTTCCTACCTGACCGCCATCCAAGTCGCCTCATCCTGAGCTTGTCGAAGGACGAGGCGCGCACCCCACACCGCACAGGAGAAGCCCAATGGCTCCCCGCGTTCTGATTTCCGACAAGCTGTCCCCCGCCGCCGTCCAGATCTTCAAGGACCGGGGCGTCGAAGCCGACGTCAACACCGGCCTTTCCAAGGAAGAGCTGCTGAAGATCATCGGCGACTACGACGGGCTCGCCATCCGCTCGGCCACCAAGGTCGACAAGGATGTACTGGCCGCCGCCAAGAAGCTGAAGGTCGTCGCCCGCGCCGGCATCGGCGTCGACAACGTCGACATCCCGGCCGCGACCGCCGCCGGCGTGATCGTCATGAACACCCCGTTCGGCAATTCCATCACCACCGCCGAGCACGCCATCGCCATGATGTTCGCCCTGGCCCGCGAACTGCCCGCCGCCGACACCTCCACCCAGGCCGGCAAGTGGGAGAAGAACCGCTTCATGGGCGTCGAGCTGTTCGGCAAGACCCTGGGGCTGATCGGCTGCGGCAACATCGGCGGCATCGTCGCCGACCGCGCCCTGGGCCTGAAGATGAAGGTCGTCGCCTTCGACCCGTTCCTGTCGCCGGAGCGGGCCGTGGAGCTGGGCGTCGAGAAGGTCGAATTGGACGAGTTGCTCGCCCGCGCCGACTTCATCACCCTGCACACGCCCCTGACCGACAAGACCCGCAACATCCTGTCCCGCGAGGCCCTGGCCAAGGCCAAGAAGGGCGTGCGGATCATCAACTGCGCCCGCGGCGGCCTGGTCGACGAGGAAGCCCTGCGCGAAGCCCTGGAGTCCGGGCAGGTGGGCGGCGCCGCCTTCGACGTCTTCGTCACCGAGCCGGCCAAGGAGAACGTGCTGTTCGGCGCGCCGAACTTCATCGCCACCCCCCACCTGGGCGCCTCGACCGCCGAAGCCCAGGAGAACGTGGCCCTGCAGGTCGCCGAGCAGATCTCCGACTACCTGCTGACCGGCGCGGTCACCAACTCGCTGAACAGCCCGTCGGTCTCCGCCGAGGACGCCCCCAAGCTGAAGCCCTACGTCGCCCTGGTCGAGAAGCTCGGCGCCTTCGCCGGCCAGATGGTCGACAGCGGCCTGAAGTCGATCGAGATCGCCTACATCGGCGAAGTGGCCAAGCTGAACGTCAAGCCGCTCAGCGCCGCGGCGCTCGCCGGCATCCTGCGGCCGATGCTGGCCGAGGTGAACATGGTCTCGGCCCCCGCCGTGGCCAAGGAGCGCGGCGTGACCGTCTCCGAGAACCGCCAGGAGCTGTCGCCGGTCTATGAGAGCATGGTCAGGATCACCGTCGTCTCCGACAGCGGCGAGCGGACCTTCTCCGGCACCGTGATCGGCGGCGCGCCGCGGATCGTCGAATCCATGGGCATGGATCTGGACGCGCCGTTCGGCCACACCATGCTCTACGTCCACAACTTGGATAAGCCGGGCTTCGTCGGCCGCCTGGGCGCGCTGCTCGGTGACGCGGGGATCAACATCGCCACCTTCAACCTCGGCCGCATCGCCAGCGGCGGGGAGGCGATCGCCCTGGTCAATGTCGACGCGCCCCTCAGCGAGCCGCTGCAGGCCCAGGTCCAGGCCCTGCCCAACGTCAAGGAAGTCCGCCTCCTGACGTTCTGAACACCTGCCGCATTGTCCTCCGGCCGCGACCGGTCGCCGCCGGAGGATGACGGGACGGGGGTAAAGGCCTATCTACGCCCCATGCTGACGCTCGACCTCGCCCACAAGCCGGCCGCGACGCCCCAGCCTGCGCGAGTCAATCTCGCCGGACTGACGCGTCCTGAACTGGCCGCCGCCCTGGCGGCGACGGGCGTCGTGCCGCCCGAAAAGGCCAAGATGCGGGCCACCCAGCTGTGGCGCTGGATCCACCACTACGGCGCCACCGACTTCGACCGCATGACCGACATCTCCAAGGAGATGCGCGCCAAGCTCGAGCCCCACTTCACCGTGGCCCGTCCCGAGGTCGTCGAGCGCCAGGTGTCCAAGGACGGCACCCGCAAGTGGCTGATCCGCTTCGCGCCGGGGATCGAGGCCGAGACCGTCTACATCCCCGACGTAGGCCGCGCTGGCGCCCTGTGCGTCTCCAGCCAGGTCGGCTGCACCCTGAACTGCACCTTCTGCCACACCGGCACCCAGGCCCTGGTGCGCAACCTGACCGCCGCCGAGATCGTGGCCCAGGTCCAGGTCGCCCGCGACGACCTGGAGGAATGGCCCTCGCCCAAGGAGGACCGCCGGCTCTCCAACATCGTGTTCATGGGCATGGGCGAGCCGCTCTACAATCTGGACCACGTCGCCGACGCCATCGACATCATCTCGGACGGCGAGGGCATCGCCATCTCGCGGCGGCGCATCACCGTCTCGACCTCGGGCGTCGTGCCGGAACTGGAGGCGTTGGGAAACCGCACCCAGGCGATGCTGGCCATCTCGCTGCACGCCACCAACGACGCACTGCGCGACGTGCTGGTGCCGCTGAACAAGCGCTATCCGCTCGAGCAGCTGATCGCCGGCATCCGGGCCTATCCGGGCCTGTCCAACGCCCGCCGCGTCACCTTCGAGTACGTCATGCTCAAGGGGGTCAACGACAGCCCCGCCGAGGCCAAGGCCCTGGTCAAGCTGGTGCAGGGCCTGCCGGCCAAGATCAACCTGATCCCATTCAACCCCTGGCCGGGCACGGACTACGCGTGCTCGGACTGGGCGACCATCGAGCGCTTCGCCGCCATCCTCAACCGGGCAGGCTACGCCTCCCCGATCCGCACGCCCCGGGGCCGCGACATCCTGGCCGCCTGCGGCCAGCTGAAGTCGGAAAGCGAGAAGCTGAGGGCGAGCGCGCGGCGCAAGATCGAGGCCGCCCCGGCCGCCAGCTCCGCCCCCGCGACCTGACCGTGCGGCGCGAGCGCGCTTGCGGGCTACTGCTCCGGCGCCTAAGGGAAGGGGCGATGGCGTCCTCCCCGAGCCCAGTTCCATGACCCCGGAAGTCCAGGCCTTCGCCTCCGGCTTCCCGCTGACCCTGATCCACGCCGGCGTGACCCTGGTCATGCTGGTGCTGGGCGCGACGGTCTACGCCTTCTTGACCCCCTATAAGGAGGTTCAGCTGATCCGCGAGGGCAACGCCGCGGCGGCCATCTCCTACGGCGGGGTGATCATCGGCCTGGCCGCGCCCCTGGCGGTCTCGCTGTCGGCCTCGCCTTCGGTGCTGGAGATCGTGATCTGGGGCCTCGCCACCACGGCGGTGCAGCTGCTGGTGTTCCGGATCACCGACCTGTTCCTGGCCGGGCTGCCAGCGCGGATCCAGGAGGGGGAGACGGCGGCGGCGGCCCTGCTCACCGCCGCCCGGCTGGCCAGCGCCCTGATCCTCGCCGCCGCCGTCGCGGCCTGAGCCGGGGGCGCTGATGCACGCGCCGCTCCACTTCCCCAAGCTGCCCGACTGGCTCGTCTACGCTTCCGTCGTCTTCGCCCTGCTCGTCGCCGCGCTCAGCCGCGGCGAGCGCGCCGACGCACCCCCCGCCCCCCCGCCGCCGGCGCCGGGCGAGGGCGATCTGCTTCGCCCGGCCACCGCCTTCGACCGGGCCGTGATGATCAAGGCGCCCGCCCCCTCGCCGAACACCGCCGGCACCGCCTTCTCCATGGGAAGCCAGGGGGTGTGGCTGAGCGCGGCCCACGTACTGGAGGGCTGCGTCCAGGCCGCCCTGCTGGTCGGATCCGGCCAGGGCGTCGCCGCCAAGGTCATCCTCGATCCCTACACAGACGTCGCCGTCCTGGTCACCGAGGGCGGCGCCGATGGGCTGGCCTCGGGCCTGGCCCTGCCGCTCAGGGTCGGCACGCGGGGCTTTCATCCCGGCTTCCCTCAAGGACGGCCCGGCGAGGCGACCAGCCGGCTGCTCGGCCGCCAGACGCTGGTCATGCGCGGCGGCGGCGAGCGCGGCGCCCGGGCCGAGCCGGTGATGGCCTGGGCCCAGGTCGGGCGGACCGACGGCCTGCGCGGCGGGCTTTCCGGACTGTCGGGGCGCGCCGGTGCTCGACACCGCCGGCCGGGTGGTCGGGATGACCATCGCCGAGGCCCCGCGCCGGGGCCGCATCTACACCGCCGCGCCGGAAAGCCTGGCCGGCGCCCTGAAGCGGGCCGGGGTCGTCACGGGCCCCTCCGGGGCGCTGGGCGAGCCGATCACGGTGGAGAACTACGGCCGCGCCGCCGACGCCCTGCGCCGCGACCTGCGCGTGGCCCAGGTGGTCTGTCTGAAGCGCAGCTAGCCGAGGCCGTGACCGCCGACCGGAACGGTGGTGACGCCCGGGTCCATGCCGGCGATCAGGGGCCGCGCCCTGGTTATGGCCGCACGCACCGAAGCGAGCTGCAGCGAAGCCTTGTGGCTGGTTTCGCTGTCCCACACCTCGGTGATCCAGATCGCGTCGGCGGCGGCCGGGTCCTTGGCGACGATGTAGCTGAGGCAACCCGGCATGCCCGACACTCCCTCCAGCAGGATCGCGATCAGGGCGTCGCGCTGTCCGGCGACGGCGGTCATCTTGCCGATCAGGCCGTACAGGGCTGGCCTTTCAGCGGCCGTGGCTGGAGCCGCCAGCGACAGGGCGGCCGCGCCGAGGAGCAGGTCTCGTCTCTCGATATCCATGCCCGGACGGTACCTCGGGTGCGGAGCGTCAGTCGCCTTCCAGCTCGCCCATCGCCGACTGGAGGTAATTGTGCTCGCCGATCGAGCGGGCCAGCGACAGCTGGGTCTCCAGGAAGTCGATGTGCTCCTCGGTGTCGGAGAGGATATCGACCAGGATTTCGCGGCTGACGAAGTCCTGGGTCCGCTCGCACAGGGCGACGCCCTCCACCAGCGCGCCGCGTCCGCGGATTTCCAGCGCGAGGTCCGCCGACATGGCCTCGACCACCGTCTCGCCGATCGACAGCTTGTGCAGGTCCTGCAGGTTGGGAAGCCCGTCGAGGAACAGCACCCGCTTGATCAGCTTGTCGGCGTGTTTCATCTCTTCGATGGATTCGTCGTAGACGACCTTGCCCAGCCGCTCATAGCCCCAGTTCTGGAACATCCGGGCGTGGAGGAAGTACTGGTTCACCGAGGTCAGTTCGTTGGTGAGCACAGTGTTGAGCAGGCGGATGATCGCCGGATCGCCTTGCATGGCCATGAGCCCTTGTTCCGCTTAAGGCGGGCAAGAAGCCCGCGGCCGCTATTCGGCGGCGTGACGCAGGGCCTGTTCAGCGCACTGGATCATCCGTCGCATGTCGCAGACGCATTTGGCGCATTGGGGCTGGGTCTGGCAATGACGGAACACGTCGGCGGGACGGCGCGCGCCCTGGTCGATCGCGGCGCGAACCTGGCGTTCACGGATACCGTTGCAATTGCAGACGTACATGGGCCCCGACGGACATGAGACTTGATACTCACTCTCATATAGCGGGGCGCGAACGTCCTTGCAACTCATTCGCAAGCAATGGTTAAGGCGGCTTAATCTTCCGCCATTCGGGCGAGCAGCGCCTTGGCGGCCTCTCGGTGCACCGGCTTGATCGCCCGGCCTGCGATGCCGATCGCCGCGGCGATCACCGCCGCGTCGTCGGTGAAGCCCAGGCCGACGAACCAGTCGGGCAGGACGTCGGTGGGCACGACGAAATAGGCCAGGGCGGCCATCAGCATGGCCTTGGTGCCGGTCGGGGTGGCGGCGTCGCGGGCGCAGAACCACAGGGCGACCGCGTCGCCGGCGAAGGGGATGCGCGGGGCCAGCTTGCGGATCTTGGGCCAGAAGCCGCGCCTGACCGTCTGGGTGTTGACCCGGACCACGGCCGGCACAAGGGCGCGCGACGGGTCGAGCGGCCCATTGGGATCGAAGCCTTTGGCTGCCATTGGCATCGCATCTCCCTGTCGAGGATCGGGGCCGCCCGCAGGGCGACCCCGTCCTGGGTCAGCCGGCGGTCGGCCGGACGATGGTCGGACCGAGACGTTGGATCACGTCGGCGGCCGTGAAGGCCCGCGTATCGTTCGTCGGCTTGGGGCCGCGGCCGAGGAAGATCTCGGCGTTGGCTTCGAAGCGGGTCACCTGGCGATAGTCCATACCACCGCCCCAGCCGCCCCAGCCCGGGCCGAAACCGGGACCCCAGCCGCCCCAGTAGCCCCAGTTGCTCCAGCCGCCGCCGAAGCCGGGACCGAACATCCGCCAGCTCGGGCCCCACATACCCCAGCTGTTGAAGTAGGGGTCGGCGTAGACGCGGGTGTCGCGGTCGGTGTTGCGGTCGACGACGGAGAACCAGTCGTAGCCGTTCTGCTGGGTCAATTCGGCCGCCCGGAAGAGCAGGTAGCTCTCGACGGTGCGGCGGTTGGTCAGCGAATTGCCGGAGAAACTCACCTGCCAGCGGTTCGCTTCGATCTGGCGCTCGGTATAGCCGCCCGAGACGTTCGTCCCGCGCTGCAAGGGCTGGTAGGGCGTGGCTGTGGTGCAGGCGCCGAGCGCCAGAGCCGCCGTCGCCGCCGCTACGATGAAGAAGCGTTTCATTAGGACTCCTAAACTGCCCCCCAAAAAGATGGGGATGAAGCCGCGGCGGCTCAACTCAGAACGGCGGACCCCGAGAGGGAGCCCTGTCCGCGCATTCCATTTTAAAGCGTCGCTTGGCGGCGAGGGTTGCCAGCATCGTTAAATTCATTGGCCAAGGCTGAACAGGGCCTGAACGGAACCTGAACAGCCCGTGCAAGCTTGAGCTTAACCCGAAATCGCGACCAAGGCTGCAGCCGCAAACAGCAGTAGGGCGGTGACGGCCGAAAAGCCGCGCCGAAACCGGGGGCTTTCCATCCGCCGGGCCAGGGCCGCGCCGCCGAGGCCGAAGGTGGTCATGGCGGCGGCGTCCATGGCGATCATGGTCGCAGCGAAGACGAGGAGCTGGCCCGGCAAGGGCCGGTCCAGGTCGAGGAACGGCGGCAGCACCGCCGAGAAGAACAGGATGATCTTGGGATTGGCGATCTGGACCGCGAAGCCGTTGCGCAGGTCGGAGCCCGGCCGCGGGATCGCCGCCGCCGGCGGAGCCGGCGACCTGGACAGGGCGGCTCGCATCGCGCCGATCCCCATCCAGACCAGGTACAGCGCCCCGACAAGCCTCAGCCCCTTGAAGGCGGCGGGGAAGGCGGCGACCAGGGCGCCGAGCCCCACGGCGGCGGCCCCGTACCACACCAGGGTGGCGGCGTTCATGCCGACCATCGCCGCCAGGGCGGCGGTGCGTCCTCGGGCCATGCCGGTGGCGACGCAGAACAGGTTGGCCGGGCCGGGAAAGAAGGCCATGGCGGCCATGACCCCGAGGAAGGCCAGCCAGCGGGAGGGATCGACAGGCAGGTCCATGCGAAACCGGCGCGGGCTCCCTGCCGTTCAAGGGCTATGCCGTCCGCCGCCATCCGCCGCTACAGCTACGACGACGAGACCCGGACCCTGTTCGTCACCTTCGTCGATGGCGACACCTACGCCTATTTCGACGCGCCTCCACGGCTGTACGAGGACTTTCGCGCCGCCACATCAAAAGGCGGCTTCTTCGCCCGCGAGGTGCGCGACAAGTACCGCTACCAGCGGATCGACTAGCCCCGCTCCGCGCTCCGGCGGTCGCGCTTGGCCGCCACCCGCAGGCGAAGCGCGTTGAGCTTGATGAAGCCCGCCGCGTCGCGCTGGTCGTAGGCGACCTTGCCCTCCTCGAAGGTGACCAGCTCCTGGTCGTACAGCGAATAGGGGCTCTCGCGGCCGATGACCGTGGTGTTGCCCTTGTAGAGCTTCACCGTCACCCGGCCGGTGACCAGCTTCTGGGAGTGGTCGATCAGGGCCTGCAGCATCTCGCGCTCGGGCGAGAACCAGAAGCCGTTGTAGATCAGGCTCGCGTAGCGCGGCATGATCTCGTCCTTCAGGTGCATGGCCCCGCGGTCCAGCGTGATGCTCTCGATGCCGCGGTGGGCGTGCAGCAGGATGGTCCCGCCGGGGGTCTCATAGACGCCGCGCGACTTCATGCCGACGAAGCGGTTCTCGACCAGGTCGAGGCGCCCCACCCCGTTGTCGTGGCCGAGCTGGTTCAGCCGGGTCAGCAGGGCGGCGGGGCTGAGCGCCTCGCCGTCGATGGCGACCGGGTCGCCGGCCTCGAAGTCGATGGTGAAGACGGTGGGCTTATCGGGCGCGTCCTCGGGGGCGATGGTGCGCTGATAGACGAACTCGGGCGCCTCGACCGCCGGGTTCTCCAGCACCTTACCCTCGGAGGAGGAGTGCAGCAGGTTGGCGTCGACGCTGAACGGCGCGTCGCCGCGCTTGTCCTTGGCGATCGGGATCTGGTGCTTCTCGGCGAAGTCGAGCAGGGCCTCGCGGCTGGCGAATTTCCACTCGCGCCAGGGGGCGATGACGTGGATGTCTGGCTCGAGGGCGTAGTAGGCCACCTCGAAGCGGACCTGGTCGTTGCCCTTGCCGGTGGCGCCGTGACAGACCGCGTCGGCGCCGACCTGGTGGGCGATGTCGATCTGCTTCTTGGCGATGAGCGGCCGGGCGATGGAGGTGCCGAGCAGGTATTGGCCCTCGTAGACCGTATTGGCCCGGAACATCGGGAACACGTAGTCGCGGACGAACTCCTCGCGCAGATCTTCGATATAGATTTCCTTGACGCCCAGTTGCTGGGCCTTGGCGCGCGCCGGCTCCAGCTCCTCGCCCTGGCCCAGGTCGGCGGTGAAGGTCACCACCTCGGCCTGGTACTCCTCCTGCAGCCACTTGAGGATGATCGAGGTGTCCAGCCCGCCGGAATAGGCGAGCACGACTTTCTTGACGGGGGGCTTATCGGCCACGGGTCTGCATCCTGGGGCGGGAGGGGAAACGCGGCTGTGCTCTAGGGTGAGGGGGGCCGGGGGTCAACCGGCATCCACGTCGGTGCGTCCTTCGAGACGCCCGAGTTCCTCGGGCTCCTCAGGATGACGAGGGAAAGCGGGTTGCACAGACCTTCGTCATGCTGAGGAGCGCGAGCGAAGCTTGCGCGTCTCGAAGCACGCAGGACCGCTACTTCCGCTCCTGCTCGAGCTGCTTCAGC
>DAICXL010000061.1:0-15333 GCA_027312185.1 Caulobacterales bacterium
TGTCGCGACTCCTTTTTCCCCGAGGCCCCATGACCTCCCTTCCAAGCCGCACGGAGCGCACCTCGCCGGACGCCTTCGTGCTCTACGCCCTTACCGGACTAGGCGTGCTCGGGGCGATCTTCGCCACGGCCTTCTCCACGGACGCGGCCTTCCGTTTCCATGGCTACATCTTCATCGCCGCCCTGACCGCGGCCTTCTGGCTGATGACCATGGGCCTGGCCTCGGGCCGGTTCACCGCGCCGCAGGACCGTTACGCCGACGGGGTGGTGCGCGCCGGCGTCATCGCCACCATGGTCTGGTGCATCGTGGGCCTCGCCGCCGGGGTCCTGGCCGCATCCCAGCTGTCGTGGCCGACGATCTTCTACAGCGCGGACCTGCCCTGGCTGAACTTTGGCCGGCTGCGGCCGCTGCACACCTCGGGGGTGATCTTCGCCTTCGGCGGCAACGCCCTGATCTGCACCTCCTTCTACGTGGTGCAGCGCACCTGCAAGGCGCGGCTGTTCGGCGGGGTCCTGCCGTGGTTCGTGTTCTGGGGCTATCAGCTCTTCATCGTGCTGGCGGCGACCGGCTACCTCCACGGCATCACCCAGTCGCGGGAATACGCCGAGCCCGAATGGTACGTCGACCTGTGGCTGACCGTCGTCTGGGTCGCCTATCTGCTCGTCTTCCTCGGCACCCTGTGGAAGCGCAAAGAGCCCCACATCTATGTGGCGAACTGGTTCTACCTCGCCTTCATCGTCACCATCGCCCTGCTGCATGTGGTCAACAACCTGGCCCTGCCGGTCAGCCCGCTGCACAGCCGCAGCTACTCCCTCTTCGCGGGCGTCCAGGACGCCCTGACCCAGTGGTGGTACGGCCACAACGCGGTCGGCTTCTTCCTGACCGCCGGCTTCCTGGCGATGATGTACTACTTCGTCCCCAAGCGGGCGGAACGGCCGGTCTATTCTTACCGCCTTTCCATCGTCCACTTCTGGTCGCTGATCTTCATCTACATCTGGGCGGGCCCGCACCACCTGCACTACACGGCCCTGCCGCAGTGGGCCCAGACCCTGGGCGCCACCTTCTCGATCATGCTGTGGATGCCGTCCTGGGGCGGCATGATCAACGGGCTCATGACCCTGTCGGGGGCTTGGGACAAGCTGCGCACCGATCCGGTGATCCGGATGATGGTGGTGGCCATCGCCTTCTACGGCATGGCGACCTTCGAGGGGCCGCTGATGTCCCTGCGGTCGGTGAACTCCCTGTCCCACTACACCGACTGGACCATCGGCCACGTGCACTCCGGCGCCCTGGGCTGGGTCGGCTTCATCAGCTTCGGCGCCGTCTACTGCATGGTCCCGTGGCTGTGGAAGAAGGACCGCCTCTACTCGATGAAGCTGGTCGACTGGCACTTCTGGATCGCGACCACCGGCATCCTTCTCTACATCGCCGCCATGTGGGTCTCCGGGATCATGGAAGGCCTGATGTGGCGCGAGTACACCGCCGACGGTTTCCTTGCGAATAGCTTCGTCGAGACCGTCTCCGCCAAGCACATCGAGAACGTCATCCGCACCATCGGCGGCCTCATGTACCTCGGGGGCGCGCTGATCATGTCCTACAACCTGTGGCGCACCGTTCGGCTGCCGAGCGCCGTCGCCACGCCCGTCTCGCAAGCGCCGGCCCTCGCCGTCGCGCCTGCCGAATAGGTCGCCAGTCATGTGGAAACATCACGCCAAGTTCGAGCGGCACTCGCTCGTCCTGCTCATCGGCATCCTGCTGGTCGTCTCGGTCGGCGGCCTCGTCGAGATCTCCCCCCTGTTCTTCCTGGAGAGCACCATCGAGAAGGTGAAGGGCGTGCGGCCCTACACCCCGCTCGAGCTCGCCGGGCGGGACATCTACATCCGCGAGGGCTGCTACACCTGCCACTCGCAGATGATCCGCCCCCTGCGCGACGAGGTGGAGCGCTACGGCCACTATAGCCTGGCGGCCGAGAGCATGTATGACCACCCCTTCCAGTGGGGCTCCAAGCGCACGGGCCCGGACCTGGCCCGCGTCGGCGGCAAATATTCCGACAGCTGGCAGAAGGAGCACCTGGCCGACCCGCGCGCGGTGGTGCCGGAATCGGTCATGCCGCCCTACGGCTTCCTGGCCAGGAAGAACCTCCACACCGACGACATCCAGCTCAAGGTCAAGGCCATGTCCAGGCTGGGCGTGCCCTACACCCAGGCCATGATCGACAACGCGCAGGCCGACCTGACCGCCCAGGCCGACGCCGCCGACATGGGGGGCGCGGGGATGAAGCGGCGCTACGGTCCCAAGATCGCCCAGCGCGACTTCGACGGCGACCCGTCCCGCCTGACCGAGATGGACGCCATCATCGCCTATCTCCAGCAACTGGGGACCCAGGTCGATTTCTCCACCTACAAGGCCGAGGAGAACGCCCGATGAGCGGCCTGACCTACGAGACGGTCGCCCGCTTCGCCCAGCAGGCCGGCACCATCTACTTCGTCCTGATCTTCCTGGCTGGCGTCGGCTACGCCCTGTGGCCCCGCCACAAGGAGCGCTTCCGCCAGGCCGCCATGACCCCCCTCCAAGACGACGAGGACGACCATGTCGAAGCGTGAACCCGACGGGACCAAGGCGGGGGAGGCCAAGGAGGGCCAGGCCACGGAAGTCGAGACCACCGGGCACGAGTGGGACGGCATCAAGGAGCTCGACAATCCTCTGCCCCGCTGGTGGCTGTGGACCTTCTACGCCTGCGTCGGCGTGGCTGTGGTCTACTGGCTGCTGATGCCCGCCTGGCCGATGGTGGGGGGCTACACCAAGGGCCTGCTCAACCACTCGGACCGCCGCGACGTCGTCGAGCAGCTTGGGGCGCTGAAAACCCAGCGCGGCGAGAAGCTCGGCAGGCTGAGGAGCGCCAGCCTCGACCAGATCGAGCACGATCCCGAGTTGCAGGCCTATGCGGTGGCGGTCGGCCAGTCGGTGTTCGGCGACAACTGCGCCACCTGCCACGGCCAGGGCGGCGTGGGCGCCAAGGGCTACGCCAACCTGCGCGACGACGTGTGGCTGTGGGGCGGCTCCCTGGACGACATCCACCGCACCATCGCCGTTGGCGTCCGGTCCGACCATCCCGAAACCCGCATCTCGTCGATGCCCGCCTTCGGCCGCGACGGCATGTTGACCTCGGCCCAGATCCACGACCTGACCGAGTATGTCGTCGCCCTGTCGCACCGCAAGGCGGACCGGGCGGCGGCGCAGCGCGGGGCGGCGACCTTCGCCCAGCAGTGCGTGGCCTGTCACGGCCCGGCGGGCGAGGGCGTCCAGCCCATCGGCGCGCCGAACCTGACCGACGCCGAATGGCTCTACGGCGGCGACCGCGAGGACATCCGGGGGCAGATCTGGAACGGCCGCGGCGGCGTCATGCCGACCTGGGGCGCGCGGTTCGACCCGGAGACCCTCAAGGCCCTGGCCGTCTACATCCACGTAAACGCCGGAGGGCGATAGCACCCGATGCATTCAGTCATCCCGCGGCGGGAAGAGCGTACCGACGGGACCGTTCAGCCCGTCTCCGCCGCGGAGCGCGTCCGCAAGAAGGACAAGACCGGCGGGCTCTACAAGCCGCGCACGCCGATCTACCCCAAGCTGGTCCACGGCCGGTGGCGGGCGATCAAATGGGCCCTGCTGGTCGTCACCCTGACGATCTATTACGTCACCCCGTGGATCCGCTGGGACCGCCCCGGGAACCTGCCGGACCAGGCGGTGCTGATCGACTTCACCGGCCGGCGCTTCTATTTCTTCTGGATCCAGCTGTGGCCGCAGGAGGTCTATTTCTTCACCGGCCTGCTGGTGATGGCGGCCCTGGCCCTGTTCCTGTCCAACGCCCTGTTCGGCCGGCTGTGGTGCGGCTACGCCTGCCCGCAGACGGTGTGGACCGACCTCTTCATCTATGTGGAGCGCCTGTTCGAGGGCGACCGCAACCAGCGCATGCGCCTGGACGCCGCCCCCTGGTCCCTGGACAAGCTGTGGCGCAAGGCCGGCAAGCACCTGGTCTGGCTGGGGGTGGCGTTCGGCACTGGCGGCGCGTGGATCTTCTACTTCCACGACGCCCCCGACCTGCTGGTCAAGTTCTGGACCGGCGACGCCCCGGTCGGCTCCTACGTGTCCTGCGCCTTGCTGACGGCGACGACCTACCTTTTCGCCGGCCACATGCGCGAGCAGGTCTGCATCTACATGTGCCCGTGGCCCCGCATCCAGGGAGCGATGCTCGACCCGCACTCGCTGCAGGTCACCTACCGCTACGACCGGGGCGAGCCCCGCGGGGCCCACAAGAAGACGGACAGCTGGGAAGGCCACGGCGACTGCGTGGACTGCCGGCAATGCGTCGTGGCCTGCCCCATGGGTATCGACATCCGCGACGGCTCCCAGCTCGAGTGCATCAACTGCGGCCTGTGCATCGACGCGTGCGACGAGATCATGATCAAGATCGACCGCCCCGCCGGCCTGATCGGCTACGACACCGACGCGGCCGTCGCGGCCCGGTCGGTGGGCGAAAAGGCCGAGTACAGGCTCGTCCGGCCGAGAACGATCTACTACGCCGCCGGCCTGGCCCTCGTCGCCGGCCTGACCCTCTGGGGGCTGGCGACCCGCAAGGCCCTGGACGTCCACGCCTTGCCGGACCGCAATCCCAACTTCGTGCGCCTGGCCGACGGGTCGATCCGCAACGGCTACACCCTGAAGATCGCCAACCGCGGCTTCGAGCCGAAACGCGTCGACCTCGAATTCAGCGGCGTGCCCGGGGCCATGATCAAGACCCCCGACGCCCACGAGCCGGTGCGGCGGCTCAGCCTCGTCGCGCCGCCCAACGCCGTCGAGTCGGTCCGCCTCTTCGTTATCGCGCCGGCTCCGGCGACGACCGGGCCGACCCCGGCGACCTTCGTCGCCACGGCGGACCGCGCCGCCTTCACCGCGCGCACCACCTTCCAGGCCGGGAACTAGCCTCATGCAGACCGCTCCCTCCTCGGGCTTCCGCCTCACCGGGCGCCATGTGCTGTTCGCGGTGGTGGGATTCTTCGCCGTCATCATCGCCGTCGACGGCCTGTTCATGGCCCTGGCCATCCGCAGCTTTCCCGGCCAGGTGTCTCAGACCCCGTTCGAGGACGGGCTCGCCTACAACCGCACCCTGGCCCGGCGCGAGGCCCAGGCCCGGCTCGGCTATGGCGCTGTCGCCGAGGAGCGTCCCGGCGCCGTGGCGGTGCGCATGACACGATCCGGCGGAGCCCCGCTGACGGGCGCCCGCCTTTCCGGTTCCCTCAGCCGCCCGGCCACCGAGGCCGGGCGCAGGGCCGTGACCTTCCGCGAGGCCGCGCCTGGCGAATATGTCGCCAAGGCCAAGGGGCTGACCGGGGCCTGGGACCTGGCGCTGGCTGCGCACGACGCCGAGGGCCGCCTGTTCGAAGCCGAACGGAGGCTGATGTGGCCGCGATAGACCTTCACCGGCCCGACCTGTCGGCCTTCCTGCGCCGGGACGATAAGGGCGGCCCGAGCCTGGCCCTCCTGGTCAAGGGCGCCCGCTGCGGCGGCTGCATCGCCAAGATCGAACGCAGCATCGGCGCCTTGTCCGACGTGGCCTCGGCGCGGATGAACCTGACCAGCGGCAAGCTCACGGTCGCCTTCAAGGGCGAGGCCGACCCGACCCGCGTGCTCTCCACCGTCGAGGCTCTGGGCTACACTGCCACCCCCTATGACGTCGGCGCGGCGGCGGCGGCCCACCAGCGGGAGGGGCGCCGCCTCAGCCTGGCCCTCGGGGTCGCCGGCTTCGGCGTGATGAACGCCATGATGTTCTCCGTGCCGGTCTGGGCCGGGCTGTCGGGCCAGGAGCTGGGACCGGCGACGCGCAACCTGATGCTGTGGTTCTCGGCCATCGTGGCCACCCCCTGCGCCCTCTTCGCCGGCATGCCCTTCTTCGAATCCGCCTGGCGATCCCTGAGGGTCGGCAAGGCCAACATGGACGTGCCGATCTCCATCGGCGTGATCCTGACCCTCGCCATCAGCTTCGTGGAGACGGCGCTGAAGGGCCGCGACGCCTATTTCGACGCCGCGGTGTCCCTGGTCTTCCTGCTGCTGATCGGGCGCTGGCTCGACCATCAGCTGCGGGCCAGGGCGCGCAGCGCCGCCGAGGACCTGCTGGCGATGCAGGCGCCGGCGGCGACCCTGCTGCAAGGCGGGGCCGAGCGTCGGGTGCCTCTGGACCAGGTCGCGGTGGGCGACCGGCTGATCGTGCGCCCTGGCGAGCGCATCCCGGTGGACGGCGTCGTCCGCGCCGGGGCCTCCGAGCTCGACAACAGCCTGCTCACCGGCGAGACGGCCCCCGTCGCCATCGCCCCCGGGGCCGCCTGCCGCGCCGGCGCCCTGAACCTCGGCGGGGTGCTGGAGCTCGAGGCCGTCGCCGTCTCGGAAGATTCCGCCGTCGCCGCCATCGCCCGCCTTGTCGAGGCGGGGGCGCAGTCCAAGTCCCGCTACGTCCGCCTCGCCGACAAGGCGGCCTCGCTCTACGTGCCGGTGGTCCATGCGGCCTCGGCCCTGACCTTCGCCTTTGGCGTGCTGGCGGGCCTGGGGCCGCGCGAGGCGATCCTGCGCGCCGTCGCCGTCCTCATCATCACCTGTCCATGCGCCCTGGGCCTGGCCGTGCCCGCCGTCCAGATCGCCGCCTCCGCCCGCCTGTTCCGCCGGGGGGTGCTGGTCAAGTCCGGCGCGGCCCTGGAACGGCTGGCCGAGGTCGACCACGTGGTCTTCGACAAGACCGGGGTGCTCACCGAGGGCCGCCCCCGCCTGCTCGGCGCGCCCGCCGCCGTCGTGGCGGCGGCCGCGCCCCTGGCCCGCGCCTCCGCCCACCCCCTGGCCCGGGCCCTCGCCGCCGAGGCCGGGCCCGGTCCGCTGGCTGACGCGGTGGTCGAGCATGCGGGGCAGGGCGTCGAGGGCGTGATCGACGGGCGCAGGGCCCGCCTCGGCCGCGCGGCCTTCGTCGGCGTTCCGGGCGCCGACGTTTCCGAGACCGAGCTGTGGTTCGGCTTCGACGGCGAGGCCAAGATCCGCCTGCGCTTCTCCGACGCCCTGCGCAGCGACGCGTCCGAGGCCGTCGCCGCGCTGAAAGCCCGCGGTCTGTCGGTCGAGGTGCTCTCCGGCGATGTCCGCGGCCCCGTCGAGCGCGCGGCCGCCGGCGCAGGGATCGAGGCCTGGAGGGCGGGCCTGTCGCCCGCGGACAAGGCGGCGGCGATCGACGCCCTGCGCGCCCAGGGCCGACACCCTCTCATGGTCGGCGACGGCCTCAACGACGCGCCGGCCCTGGCCAAGGCCCATGCGGCCATGGCCCCCGGCACGGCCCTCGACGCCAGCCAGAACGCCGCCGACCTGGTGTTCTCCGGCGAGCGGCTGCAGTCGGTGGTCGAAGCGATCGACATCGCCCGGGCGGCCCGGCGCCGGGCGCTGGAGAACCTCGGCTTCTCGGCGGTCTACAATGTGGTGGCCGGGGGCGCGGCGATGGCGGGCCTGTGCAACCCCCTCGTCGCGGCGATCGCCATGTCCGGCTCGTCCCTGATCGTCACCCTCAACGCCCTGCGCATGCGAAGGAGCGCCGCATGAGCATCGTCCTGTTCCTCGCGCCCTTCTCCGTAGCCCTGGGCGCGCTGGGCCTCGCGGCGTTCTGGTGGACCCTCAACAACGCCCAGTACGAGGACCCCCGCGGCGACGCGGAGCGGATCCTGTCCGACGATCCCGTGAGCGATCGTCCCTTCGAGGACGCGCCGGCGCAGCCTCAGAGCCCGGAGGCTTAGGCCCGCCTAGGGCTGTCCGCGCCTGATCCTGGCCAGGAGCGGCCAAGCCGCGGCGATCACCACTCAGGTCTGAAGAAGGCCAGGGCTGCGATCACATGCCCGGATGAATGGTGGGTGCAGTAGGATTCGAACCTACGACCCGCTGATTAAGAGTCAGCTGCTCTACCAACTGAGCTATGCACCCGCACCGGCGAACCGGTCCCCAACACGTTCGGGCCGCTCGGTTGGACGAGGCGGCTGTCTCGGGGGCGATCCCTCTAACCTTTCCCTCGGCCCATCGCAAGCGCCGCAAAAGGCGTTGCGCTCACCGGCGCAGTGGGCAAGGTGCGCCGCGATGTTCAAGAACCTCTACTGCCTCGTTGCGGCGAGGGCCGCCCTGCGCCGGACCTGTAAGGATCTCCACGGGTGCTGACGAGCCATCCCCCCGGGGCCGCCCTTGAGGACGCCTTCTGGATCGACCTGCTCGATCCCACGGCCGAAGAGGTCGAGGCGGTGCGCGCGGCGGTGGGGCTGACCGCGCCCACCCGCGAGGAGCTCAGCGAGATCGAGACCTCCAGCCGCCTGCGGGTGACGGGCGAGTGCCTGTCGCTCTCGACCCCCATCCTGGCCCGCGCCGAGACCGACGAGCCCGAGTTGACCCCGATGGGCTTCCTGCTCAACGCCAAGGTCCTGCTGACGGTCCGTTTCGCTCTCCTGCGGGTCGTGGACTCGGCGGCGACGGAGGCCGCCTGCCTGATCAATCCGACCAGCGTCAGCGTCTTCACCACCCTCCTGGAAGTGATCATCGACCGGGCCGCGGACCTGTTGGAGGCCTCCGGCGCCGAGCTCGACGGCCTGTCGCGCCAGACCTTCCGCAACGCCGACGCCCCACGGCGCCGGCGCGCCAATCCGTCCCTGCCTCAGACGCTGAGCCAGGTCGGCCGCCTGGGCGACCGCCTGGGCCAGATTCGCGCCAGCCTGCTTGGCGTCAGCCGCCTGGTCCCCTTCGTGTCGGAAGTCGGCAAGGACTGGATCGGGCCCGAGTACCAGTCGCGGCTGGGCGCCGTGCGCGCCGACGTGCTGTCCCTGGCCGACTATCTCAGCTTCCTGGACGGCAAGAACCAGTTCCTGCTCGACGCGGTGCTCGGGTTCATCAACACCGAACAGAACGACCTGTTCAAGATTCTCACCATCGTCTCGGTGGTGGGGGTGCCGCCGACCCTGGTCGCGTCGATCTACGGGATGAACTTCGCCCATATGCCGGAGTTGCACTGGAAGCTGGGCTATCCTTACGCCCTGGGCATGATCGTGCTGTTCACGGTGCTGCCCATGGCCTGGTTCAAATGGAAGGATTGGTGGTGATCCATTCGCTCCGCCGCGCGGCCGTCGCCCTGGCCGGCCTCGCCCTGGTCGCCGCGGCGACACCCGCCATGGCCTGGGGCGACCTCGGCCACCGGGTCGTCGCCGACCTGGCCTATGAGCGGCTGACCCCGGCGGCGAAACGCCAGGTCGACCTGCTCTTGCGCGACGCCCCGGTTTCCGGCGAGCCGAGCTGCCCTGTGGCGAGCTTCGCCGACGCGGCGACCTACGTGGACTGCGTCGACGGCATCCGGCGCTACAACGACCTGCGCCGCCTGCACTTCCAGGCCGCCTCCCTGTGCGAGACCGACCGGCCCGTCGACCCCTGCAAGGACGGCGAATGCGCCGGCGAGGCGGTCAAGCGGGCCCGTATCATCCTGGGCGACCCGACCCAGCCCGTCGCCGACCGGCTGATGGCCCTGGAGCAGATCGCCCATTTTGTGGCCGACCTTCACCAGCCGACCAACATGATCGACAACCGCGACGACCGCGGGGAAGACATCCGCATCGTCCTGCCGGGCGCCTCCGAAAAGAGCCGGCTCAACTTCCACCAGTTCTGGAACGACATCATCCTCGCCCCGGCGCTTGGCGGCGAAGAGATCGGCGTCCGCTATCTGCAGCCCATCGCCCGCTCCGGACGCGGCTGGGACGTGGGCGACGTGGACGCCTGGGCGGCGGAGACGCAAGGCCTGGCGCGCCGGATTTACGCCCGGCTGCCCGAGCCGCCGGAATGTGGCCGGCGGCCCCGCAATCCCGAAGTCCTCGACCGCGGCTATGTGCTCGCGGCCGTTCCCCAGGCGCGCGAACAGCTTGCGAAGGCTGGCATTCGTCTCGCAACCCTGCTCAACGCGACGCTGCGGTGACACGCTGAGTTGCAACCGCGAAGATACCGCCTCCAAACCGGGGGAATAGGAGCAGGTTCGGCCACGATTGCTTCGGGACGGCAAAGGACTGGGACCTTTCCGTCGCGGTCCTCACGGCCCTTGATCTTCTCAACTGCGAAATATCAGCATGAATTTCAAAGTAACGGGTGGACAGACTCATGCGGGCTGTATAGGGACCCGTGATCGTCATCGCCAATGACGCTGAGATTGCCAGCCAGCCCGTAGAGGAATGCCGCTGTGAGCGAGAAGTCTGAATTCGTCGAGATGACGGCCGATATCGTGTCCGCCTACGTGAGCAACAGCTCTGTGTCGGTGGCCGACTTGCCGGCGCTGATCCAGCAGGTCCACCGCGCCCTCGCCGACATCGCCTCGGGCGCCCAGGCTCAAGAAGCTGTTCCGCCCGCCGCCCCGGCCGTGCCGATCAAGAAGTCGATCACCCCCGACTACCTGATCTGCCTGGAGGATGGCCGCAAGTTCAAGTCGCTGAAGCGCCACCTGCGCACCAAGTACGACATGAGCCCGGACCAGTACCGCGCCAAGTGGGGCCTGGCCAAGGACTACCCGATGGTGGCCCCGAACTACGCCGCCGCCCGTTCGAACCTGGCCAAGCAGATGGGCCTGGGCCAAGGGGGCCGAAAGGCCGCCGCCCCGGTCGTCGCCGCCAAGCCGGCCGCCCGCCCCCGCGCCAAGGCCAAGTAAGACCACGGTCGCGCCGACAATGGCTCGGCGCGACATCGCCGGGGCGGTGGACTTCTCCCATCTGGAGTCCTTCGCCGCCGGCGACCAGGCCTTGATCGACGAGGTGCTGGCCATGTTCCAGGAACAGGCCGCCCTCTGGGTCCGGCTCCTCGACCCCGACGGTCCCGAAGACAGCTGGCGCGACGCCGCCCACACCCTGAAGGGCTCGTCCCTCGGCGTGGGGGCCTTCGCCCTGGCCCAGGCCTGCGACGCGGCCGAGATCGGCTACGCCGCCGACCCGGGCCGCAAGTCGGTCTACCTGAACCACATCCGCGACGCCCTCGACGCCGCCCTCGCCGACATCGCCGCCTACGCCCACGAGCGCATGCTCCAGTCGCTGAAGGGCTGATCATAATCTCCTCCCCTGCGGAGCGGGGGAGGTGGCCGCCGGAGGCGGACGGTAGGGGGGAGTGGTAGCCTCCGCCCATGCGCTCTCCCAAGAGAACCATGACGTTTGCCAAGGCCTTGCGCGGCTCGATGAGCCCGCCAGAGATCCGCCTATGGCTACGTCTTCGCGCCATGCGTCCGGCGGGCCTGCGGTTTCGGCGCCAGCATCCGCTCGGGCCCTACATCCTGGACTTCTACTGCCCGGCCACGCGTCTAGCCGTTGAGATCGACGGCTTCAGCCACGCCATGGGTGACCGAGGCGCACGCGATGAACGGCGGGACGCGTGGCTGAAGACGCAGGGGGTCCAGGTCCTCCGCATACCGGCCATTCTCGTCATGCAGGCGCCCGACGAGGTGGCCGAGATGCTGCTTCGAATGGCGGCGACGCCCCCTCAGTCGCCTTCGGCGACAGCTCCCCCGTAAACGGAGGAGCAGGGTGCTTCCTGTTTCGAGGGTGGCTAGATCCCCGCCCCGTTGTCGATCGTCCTGAGGCTCGCCTCGTGCTGCGAGGCTTCGGCCTCGATCCACTTCACGAAGGCCTTGACCTGGGGCAGGCGGCCCTTGGCCTTGGGGTGGACGACATAATAGGCGAAATCGACCGCGGTATTGATCTGCAGCGGCGCGACCAGCCGGCCGGCGTCGATGTCGGCCTGGGCCAGGGCCCGCTTGGCCAGGGCCACGCCGCGGCCGTTCATGGCCGCCTCGATCACCAGGCTGGACTGGTTGAACCGGGGCCCCCGGGCCCCGTCCACGCCCTTGATCCCCCGCGCCGTCAGCCACATCGCCCAGTCCGGGCAGCTGTCGTCGGCGTCAGGGCTGCCGTCGTGGAGCAGGATGTGGTGGGCGAGGTCCTCGGGGGTCAGAAGGGGCCGCTCGGCCATCAGCGCGGGCGAGACGACCGGAATGACCGTCTCGGTCATCAGCTTGACCACCTCGAGCCCCGGATAGCGGCCGGCGCCGTAGCGGATGGCGATATCGACCTCGCCATTGGCGAAATCGACCAGCTCCATCCCCGCCGACAGCCAGACGTCCACCTCCGGGTGGGCGGTCTCGAAGTGTCCGAGGCGGGGCACCAGCCACTTGGCGGCGAAGGAGGGGGCGGCCGAGACCGTGACGCGCCGGCCGTCCACGGCGGCGGTCAGCATCGACGCGGCCTCGCCCAGGCGGTCGAAGGCCTCGCGCAGGGCGGGCAGGGCGGTCTGGGCGGCATCGGTCAAAAGCAGGCCTTTGGGCGTGCGCTTGAACAGCGCCGCGCCTACATAGTCCTCCAGGTTCTGGATCTGCTGGCTGACCGCCCCGGGGGTCACCGACAGCTCCTCGGCGGCGCGGCTGAAGTTCATATGGCGGGCGGCGGCTTCGAACGCTCTCAGCGCGTTGAGCGGCGGCAGGCGACGTCGGTCCATAGATTTCCTAAACGCCTCGGCAGAACTCTTGGTTTGCGACGTGGCCCACGAACGCGCATTTTGCAACTGTCCGCAGCCGTCTACCGCCCTTGGCGGGGCCGGACGGAGGGGAGCGCTGCCGCAGGCCTGCTGCAGCCAGCCCTCGTCATTATTCCGGCGCTTCGGCGTTCGGACAGGAGTGTGATGTGACCGACCGCGCCGATCGCGACTGCGACGGGCGCCTCGCCGTTTTCGACGGCGGGGTTAGGGGGGCCGCGCGCGAGGGAAAGGTCTGGCTGGCGGGCGCAGGCCCCGGCGATCCCGAACTGCTCACCCTCAAATGCGCCCGCGTCCTGGCCGCCGCCGACGTCGTGGTCCACGACCGGCTGGTGCCGGAGGCGGTCCTGGCCATGGCCCGCCCGGGAGCGCGGCTGATCCACGTCGGCAAGCGCAAATCCCACCACTCTGTGCCGCAGGAAGGCATCAACGACCTGCTGGTCGCCCTGGCCGGCCAGGGCTTCCAGGTCGTGCGGCTGAAGGGCGGCGACCCGTTCCTGTTCGGCCGCGGCGGCGAGGAGCTGCTGGCCTGCCGCGCCGCGGGGATCGACTGCGAGGTGATCCCCGGCGTCACCGCCGCCCTGGCCGCTTCGGCCAGCGCCGGCGCGCCGCTCACCCACCGGGGCTTGGCCCAGGCCGTGACCTTCGTCACCGGCCACGCGGCGCCCAAGCCGGGCGAGCAATGGGGCGAGCCCGAGCTCGACTGGTCGATGCTGGCCACCGCCAACCACACGGTCGTGGTCTACATGGGCCTGTCGACCGCCCCGTCCATCGCCGCCAGCCTGATCGCCGCCGGCCGCCAGGCCTCGACGCCCGTGCTGGTCGTCGAGCACGCCAGCCGCCCGGAGGAGCGCCGGGTGCTGACCACCCTGGCCGGCCTAGCCGAGGCGGCGGCGGGCCTCGCCGGCCCCGCCATCCTGCTCATCGGCGAAGTCGCCGCCTTGGCCGACGCCCAAGGCGTGGTAGAGCGCGCGGCTGAGCAGTTCGAGAAGCGCGCATGACCGATCTCCCCGCCAAGGCCCCCCCTGAGAAAGCGGCGCCCGTGAAAGCGCTGACCGCCAACCTGCTGGTGGAGGGCGACGTGGTGTTCTGGGGCCAGGGCGGCTGGCGCGAGCAGTTCTCCGAGGCCGACCTGATGGACGATCCGGCCGCCGCCGACGGGGCTCTGGACGCGGCCAAGGCCACGCCCACCGTGGTCGTCGACCCCTATCTGATCGACGTCGTGATCGAGGAGGACGGCTCGCCCGTGCCGATCTCGTTCCGCGAACGGGTCCGTGCGCTCGGCCCCACCATCCACCCCGACATGGGCAAGCAGGCCGAGGGCGGCGCCGTCATCGAGGCCATCCAGCAGGCTCACGGCGCAGCCCGCTCGACGGGCCGCGTCAACCTGATCCGGCGAAAGTAGGACCGTCATGTACCGCTACGACGCCATCGACGCAGAAGCCGTCGCCGACCGCGCGGCCGAGTTCCGCAGCCAGGTCGCCCGCCGCCTCGCCGGCGAGCTGACCGAGGACCAGTTCAAGCCCCTGCGCCTGATGAACGGCCTCTACCTGCAACTGCACGCCTATATGCTGCGGGTCGCCATTCCCTATGGCGTGCTGTCCGGCGCCCAGCTGCGCGGCCTGGCCGCCGTCGCCCGCAGGTACGACAAGGGCTATGGCCACTTCACCACCCGCCAGAACATCCAGTTCCACTGGATCAAGCTGCGCGACGCGGCCGACATCCTGGACGAACTGGCCAAGGTCGAGCTGCACGCCATCCAGACCTCGGGCAACTGCATCCGCAACACCACCTCCGACCCCCACGCCGGCGCCACGGCCGAGGAGATCGAGGACCCGCGCATCTGGTGCGAGGCGATCCGCCAGTGGTCGACCTTCCACCCTGAATTCTCGTTCCTGCCGCGCAAGTTCAAGATCGCCGTCACCGCCACCCCGCAGGACCGTACCGCCGCGCGGGTCCACGACATCGGCCTGCAGATCCGCCGCTCGCGTGAAGGGGCCCTGGGCTTCGAGGTGATGGTGGGCGGCGGTCTGGGGCGCACGCCCTATCTCGGCTCCACCATCCGCGAGTTCCTGCCGGCCGAGCAGCTGGTCGCCTACCTGTCGGCGATCCTGCGCGTCTACAATCGCTACGGCCGCCGGGACAATATCTACAAGGCGCGCATCAAGATCCTGGTCGCCAGCCTGGGCAAGGACGAGTTCGCCCGCCAGGTCGAGGAAGAGTGGACGGCGATGCGCCAGAGCGGCGAGGCCGCCGGCCTCGACGTGCCCGCCGCCGAGATCGAACGCATCCGCGCCGCGTTCGGGACCGTCGCCTTCGAGACCCGCCCGGCCGTGTCCGAGGTCTTCGAGGCCGCCCGCGCCGCCGATCCGGGGCTGGCGCGCTTCGTGCGCAACAACCTGTCGGCCCACAAGGTCCCGGGCTACGCCATCGTCAACGTCTCGCTGAAGGCCCCGGGCGAGGTCCCCGGCGACTGCTCGGCCGACCAGATGGACGCCCTGGCCGACCTCGCCGCCCAGTGGTCGTTCGACGAGGTCCGCGTCACCCACGAGCAGAACCTGGTCCTGCCCCACGTGCCGCTCGACGCCGTGCCCGAGGTCTACGCCCGCCTGAAAGCGATCGGCCTGGCGACGGCCAACATCACCCTGACCTCCGACATCATCGCCTGCCCCGGCCTCGACTACTGCGCCCTGGCCAACGCCCGCTCGATCAACATCGCCCAGGACATCGCCACCC
>DAICXL010000062.1:0-15048 GCA_027312185.1 Caulobacterales bacterium
GGCCCTGTGCAACGGATCGGCCGACGTCGCCTTCGTCGGGCCGGTCACCTACATCCAGGCCAACCGCCGCAAGTGCGCCGAGCTGCTGGCGGTGGCGGTGGAGAAGGGGCGGTCGACCTACTACGCCGGCCTCTTCACCAGGGCGGCGTCGCCGATCCGGGCGATCAAGGACCTGAAGGGCAAGCGGGTCGCCTTCGGAGACGTCAACTCGACGTCCGCCTTCGTCTTCCCCATGGCGATGATCATCGACGCGGGGCTGAACCCGGTGCGGGACCTCGGCGCCATCCGCATGACCGGCAGCCATGCCAACAGCGTGGCGGCGCTGGCGCAGGGGCAGGTCGATGTCGCCGCCCTGTCGTTCGACAGCTTCGACAAGGCGATCAGCCAGGGCGGCGTCGACCCGAAAGGCGTGCGGGTCGTGGCCCGCAGCATCGCCATTCCCTATCCGCCGATCGTCATGAACGGCCGCCCGCTTCAACGTCGCGGCCGCCACCATGGCCAGGCTCGACGACGGGATGAAGGGCCAGATCCTCGCCAGGGCGGCAGAGCGTTGAGCCTGGTTTTCGAGGGGATCGGCAAGCGCTATCCCGACGGGACCGTCGCCCTCGACGACGTCTCGTTCGAGGTTCCGCCCGGCCAGTTCTGCGTCATCCTGGGGCCGTCGGGGGCCGGCAAGTCCACGCTTCTGCGCTGCGTCAACGGCCTGGCGGCCCCGAGCGCCGGCCGGGTCCTGATCGACGGCGTCGCGGTCGGGCGCAAGACCCTGCCGCAGCTGCGGCCGACCATCGGCATGATCCACCAGGGCTTCAATCTCGCGCCGCGGGCCAGCGTCGCCGCCAATGTGGTGGCCGGGGCCTTGCCGAGGGTTTCGACCTTGCGGGCGCTGGCCGGGGTCTATCCGCGGCGGTTCCAGGACAAGGCGCTGGACCTGGTAGCCGACGTCGGCCTGTCGGAGGTCCATCTGCGCCGCCGGGTGAGCGAACTGTCGGGCGGCCAGCAGCAGCGGGTCGGGATCGCCCGCGCCTTCATGCTCGATCCGGCCATTGTCCTGGCCGACGAGCCGGTCGCCAGCCTCGACCCGGCCACCTCGGTCGATATTCTGGAACTGCTGGCGCGTGAGGCGAGGGCCCGCGGCTCGACCGTTCTGTGCAGCCTGCACCAGCTGGAGCTCGCCCTGCGGTTCGCCGACCGCCTCGTCGCCCTGCGCGCCGGCCGCCTGGTCTTCGACGGCCCGCCGACGGCGGCCACGCCGGCGCTTCTGGCGTCCCTCTACGCCGGCGAGCCGGATCGCAGCCTGCGACGCCGCGCGGGAGCCTGCCCATGACCCTGTCCTCGGTCGAGACGCCGCCGGCGGCGCGCGCCTGGCGCTTTCCGCAACCCTACGGCTGGCGCACCGTGCTGATCGCCGCCGTGGCGGTGGGGCTGCTCATCGTCACCGGCCAGCGTGTGGAGATGGACCGCGCCGCCGTTTTGACCGGCGAGGCGATGGCGTCGGCGGTGGGCGTCGGCGGCGAGAGCCAGGTGGCCAAGGGCCTCGGCAGCCTGGTCGGCCAGCTCTGGCCGCTGCAGATCGACGAACGGACCGAGATCAGCCGGATCGAGGCCTTCGATCCGCGGCGGTTGCCGCTGCTTGCTCATGTCGAGGTCGTGGAAGTCCGCACCCGATCCCTCAACCCCGAAACCCTGCAGGTCGAGACCGAGGTGGAGCGGCGCGAGGTGCTGGTCCAGCGGTTCGGCTATCTCTTCCGTGTCGGGCTGAAACTCCTTGAGACCCTGGAGATCGCGCTTTGGGGCACGGTTCTGGCGGTGCTCGTCGGCCTGCCCCTGGCCCTGCTGTCGGCGCGCAACCTCACGCCGGCCCCGCCCGTCGCCTTCGTCAGCCGGGCGGTGGTCAGCCTGTTCCGGGCCGTGCCCGAGCTGATCAGCGCCCTGTTCCTGGTGCTGGCCTATGGCTTCGGGCCGATCGCCGGCGTGCTCGCGCTCGCCGTCCACTCGGCCGGCTTCCTCGGCAAGTTCTACGCCGAGGATATCGAGAACGCCGACCGGGGCGCGCAGGACGCCCTGACGGCCATCGGCGCCGGGCGGCTGAAGGTCTTCCGCCATGCGATCCTGCCCCAGGTGTTTCCGCAGTATATCGCCTACACCCTCTACATCCTGGACCGGAACGTGCGGATGGCGACCGTCATCGGCCTGGTCGGCGCGGGCGGCATCGGCCAGGAGCTCAAGGGCCGCTTCGACATGTACAACTATGGCCATGTCGGCACGATCCTGCTGGCCATCTTCCTGCTGGTGGTCGTGCTCGACCAGGTCTCCAGCCGGCTGCGCAAGGCCTACCTCTGACCTCATCACCGCGGCCGCCGCCAACTCGGCTCACCGGGCCTTGCACGCCGGTTTCTGTGAGTACATGAGACTAGGCATGACTCCGCCCAGCCCCGCATCGGCGGCCTTTGGCCATGAATATGAATAAGAACAGCACATTATCCGTCGCACCTATGATGGACTGGACGGACCGGCACTGCCGCGCCTTCCATCGGGCTCTGACCACGCACGCCCTGCTCTATACCGAGATGGTCACCACCGGGGCGGTGCTGAACGGGGACCGGGAGCGGCTGCTGGGGTTCTCGGCTGTCGAGCATCCGGTCGCCCTCCAGCTCGGGGGCTCGGAGCCGGCGGCGGTGGCGCAGGCGGCGCGCATCGGCGAGGACCTGGGCTACGACGAGATCAACCTCAACGTCGGCTGCCCGTCCGACCGGGTGCAGAGCGGCCGCTTCGGCGCCTGCCTGATGCTGGAGCCGGACCTGGTCGCCGATTGCATGGCCGCGACCATCGCCGCGGTGCGCGTGCCCGTCACCGTCAAATGCCGTATCGGCGTCGACGAGCAGGACCCGGAAGACGCCCTGTTCCGGCTGGTCGAACGGTCCGCCGAGGCGGGGGTGAAGACCTTCGTCGTCCACGCCCGCAAGGCCTGGCTCAAGGGCCTGTCGCCCAAGGAGAACCGGGACATTCCGCCGCTGGACTATGGCCTGGTCTATCGCCTCAAGGCCGAGCGGCCGGACCTGACCATCGTCATCAACGGCGGCGTCGCCACCCTGGACGAGGCGGAGGCGCATCTCGCGCACGTGGACGGGGTGATGCTGGGGCGGGCCGCCTATCACACCCCCGACATCCTGGGGCAGGTCGATCGGCGGCTGTTCGATGGAGCGGCGCCGGACGTCGACAGCTTCGAGGCGGTGGCGCGCTACCGGCCCTATATGGCCGAGCAACTGGCGCGGGGGGTGAACTTCGCCGCCATGGCCCGCCACATGCTGGGCCTGTTCACCGGCCGCCCGGGCGCCCGGGCGTGGCGGCGCATCCTCACCGTCGAAGGCGTGCGTCCCGGCGCGGGGCTCGACGTCCTCGATCAGGCGCTGGGCGAGATAATCGCGGCGTCGGCCAAGCGAGAAGAGCGGCTGGCGGGCTGAAACCGAAGCGCAGTTTCGGTGTTGTCTTACTGACAACATTCGAGGTTTTACCCATGCGTTCCCGGTCTTTGCTGTTCATCGGGCTTTCGGTCGCGGCCATCGGCGGCATTGTATTTCCTAGCGCGGCCGACGCCGCGCCGCATCGGTCGCGACAGGCCGCCAAGGCAGCTCCGCGCGGCCTCGATCTATCCGTGACCGGACCATCCGTCGCCATGCAGGCGGCGCGGGCTGCTCAGGCGGCGTCCCTGCCGGGCGCCGCCCCCGCCCAGTTGTCCATGCCTGCCCCGGTCGAAACGCCGACCACCGCGGCGGCGGGCACGGTCTCCGGCGTGACCGTCACCCCGCAGATGCGGCCCCGGGGCAAGGTGATCGCCTCAAGCGACGCGGCGCCCCTGTCCAGCCCCGACTTCTCGGCGGCCGACGCCGCCCCGGAGCCCCTGGCCATCGCCATCGCCCCGAACACCGCGCTCGGCCGCCAAGTCGTCAGCAACCGCCCCGCGGTGAACGCGGGCGGCCTGCTCGGAACCAATCCGGAGTTGCTTGGGGTCAATCCGAACCGCGGTCTGCTGGGCGTCACCACGGTCTACTAGGGCCGGAGGATCAGGGCCGTTCGGGTCGCCTCGAAGCGCGACAGGCGGCCGAGGTAGGTCATGCCGAGCAGGGAGGTGGAAAGCCCGTCGCGCACGACCAGGGCGTCGACCCCGTCGACGCGCGCCCCGGCCACGGTGACATTGTCCAGCTTGACCATGGCGGCCAGGGTTCGGCCGCTGGCGGTGGTGACCGGCCGATCATAGTCCAGGCTGTCGAGGTCGAGCCCCAGCCGCTGGGCGTCGGCCGCGGTCAGGGCCACGGCGCTGGCGCCGGTATCGACCAGGAACTTCACCCACAGGCCGTTGACGTTGGCCTGGGCCCAATAGTGGCCGTCGGCCGCCTTGCTGATCTGGGCCGGCTGCGAGGCGTGTTCGGTCGGGGTGGCGAGAGTCTGTTCCGGGTCCGGCCGGGTGATGGGCTGGGTTTCCTGCGCGGACGCGGAGGCGCGTGACGCGACCAGCAGGGTCAACCCCTGCGCCGACAGCAGCGCCGAAACGACGGCGGCAGCCAGTATGGCCGCGTGCTTGAGCATCTTCTACACCCCACCCGGCCGGCTTTCGCGGCCTGTCATGGCGGGACTATGCGCCCGGAGCGGTTTGCATCGGGTGAATCCTTCCCGAGATGGCCGATGGGGGTTAGAGGGCGCCCATGACCCAGCCTTTCGACGACATCAAAGCCCTGCTCGCCGACCTGCCAGGCCCTGACGAACAAGCCGCCGCCGCCGCCAGCGGCCCCGCCGCGGGCTATGGCCGCCTGACCGACTGGGCCGTGTGGCTGGCCGCCTGGCAGGGCCGCCCCCGCCCTCAGGTGCTGCGACCGATCGCGGCGATCTACGCGGCGGCCCACCGGGGCGCGCCCGAGCCGGAGAACGCGGCCAAGACGCGGCTGGAGGTGCTGGCGGCGGGGGAGGGTATGATCGGCGCCGCCGCCCGCGTGTTCGGCGCGGGCGTCGAGGTGTTCGACCTCGCCGTCGACCGGCCGACGCCCGACGCCGCGGTCTCGCCGACCATGAGCGAGCGCGAATGCGCCGCCACCCTCGCCTTCGGCATGGAGGCCCTGGCCAAGACCCCGGACCTGCTGATCGTGGGCGAGACCGCCGCCGGGGCCGACCGGGCCGCCGGGGCGCTGGCCATGGCCCTGTTCGGCGGCGAGGCGGCCGACTGGAACGCCAACGCCGAGTGGACGGACCTAGCCGTCGCCCGGGCGCGGGAGACGGGCGCGGTCGAGCCCCTGGAGCTGCTGCGCCAGCTGGGCGGGCGCGAGACCGCGGCCATGGCCGGCGCCATCGTCGCCGCCCGCACCCAGAAGGTCCCGGTCCTGCTCGACGGCTTCTCGGCCTGCGTGGCCGGGGCGGTGCTGCAGGCGGTGGCCCCGGGCGCGCTGGACCATTGCCAGGCGGTGCAACTCACCACCTCTCCCGGCCACGCCCGCCTGCTGGCGCGGATCGGCAAGGTGGCGATGATGGACCTCGGCCTGACCCACAGCGACGGCCTGGGCGCCCTGCCGGCCATCGGTCTGTTGCGAACGGCTTGCACCTTGCAGCCCGGCCGGGGATAGTCGGCCCATGACCGAACCCGTCGTCGACGTCTCCGCCGCGCAAGCGCTCGTTCCCCTCGGCCAGGGCCGCAAGGGCATGAAGGGGGTGGTGGTTCAGGTCGGCGCCGCGACCCGGGGCGATTCCAGCGTCGATCCGGCCGAACTGGAGCGGCGCCTGCTGGAGATCGGCTTCGTCGAGGGCGCGAAGGTCGAGATCCTGCACACCGGCCTGATCGGCGGCGACCCCCTGGCCATCCGCCTCGACGACATGCGCGTGGCGCTTCGCCGCCGGGAGGCCGAGGCGGTGCTGGTGCGGGTGACGGCGTAGGCTTTGGGGGCCGTCGTCCTCGGGCGCAGCAGAGCGGAGGCCCGGGGATTCAGCTGGCGCGACGGAAAGCTGGGCGTGCGACGGCAAGGGCGGAGCTGCTGGGTCCTCGGGTCTACGGCCCTTCGGGCCTACGCCCGAGGATGACGAAAAGACGGCAACCGACAATCATTCTCAGGCAATCTGCGGCATTGATAGTCGTTTGCACAAATAGTTCCGCGACTGCGAAACGCTCTCACGGTTTTTGTTTGAGATGAATCAATGACGGCCCTAGCAAGTCTCCTCAGTTCATTGCCTGGAGGCCGCCATGCGAGGCGATCCAAACATCATCGCCCTGCTCAACACCTGCCTGAAGGTGGAGCTGACGGCGACCGACCAGTACCTCCTCCATGGCGAGATGTACCGCGACTGGGGCTTTCGCAGGCTCGGCGACATGGTCATCGCGGAATCGGCCGAAGAGCGCGAGCACGGCCGCAGCCTGATCCAGCGCATCCTGTTCCTGGAGGGCCGGCCCAACATGGCCGACCGCTTCGACCTGCGTATCGCCGCCACTGTGCCCGAGGGTCTGGCCAACGACCTGGCGCTGGAGATCGAAGGCCGCAGGATCCTGGTGGACGGCGTGCAGCAATGCGAAGCCGCCCGCGACTACGTCAGCCGCGAGCTGCTGGTGCACCTGCTCAAGGACACCGAGGACCACATCGACTTCCTGGAGACCCAGGTCTCCCTCGTCGGCTCGCTGGGCGAGCCCAACTATCTGCAAAGCGCCATGGGCGAGCTGTCCAAGGACAGCGGGGCGGCCTGATCGTCGCAGGCGCCCTTTCGCCATAACAATCGACAGCGCGGCTCCTACATAATAACCGTTCTCAAGAAATGAGAACGCCAAGGAGCCTGCCCATGCCGCCGCACGCCGACGGACCCGCGTCATGAGCGAGGCGGTCCTCGACGCGCCCGTCCCGACGACCGGCGATATGGCCGGCGACTCGGGCGCCCGCGGCGCGCGGGTGGCCCTGGTCGGCAACCCGAACAGCGGCAAGACCGCCCTGTTCAACGCCCTGACCGGCAGCCGCCAGAAGGTCGCCAACTACGCCGGGGTCACCGTCGAGCGGAAGGAGGGCGTGGCGACCACCCCCGGGGGCCGACGCGTGCGCATCCTCGACCTGCCCGGCACCTATTCGCTGCGCGCCCGCAGCCCGGACGAAGAGGTCACCCGCGATGTGGTGCTGGGCCGCTTCCCGGGGGAAGAGCCGCCGGACCTGCTGGTCTGCGTCGCCGACGCCACCAACCTGCGCCTGGTGCTGCGGCTGATCCTGGAGTTGAAGCAGGTCGGGCAGCCGGCCGTGCTGGCGCTGAACATGTACGACATCGCCAAGCGCCAGGGCCTGGAGATCGACCTGGACAGGCTGTCGGCCGAGCTGGGCATGCCGGTGGTCCCCACCGTGGCGGTGCGCAAGGGCGGCATCGAGGCCCTGCTGGAGGAGATCGACCGGCGCGCGCCCCAGATTTCCGCGCCGGGCGCCGCCGCCTGGCATGAGCCCGACGCCAGCGAGCTGCGCGCCGCCCACAAGGAGGCCGAACGCATCCTCAAGGCCACGGTGACGCCGCCAAAGCGGCCGGACACCTGGACGGGGCGTCTGGACGGGGTGCTGCTGCATCCGGTGGCGGGCAGCGTGGTCCTGCTGGCCGTGCTGTTCCTGATGTTCCAGGCCGTGTTCACCTGGGCCGTGCCGGCCATGGATGCGATCGACGCGGGCTTCGGCGCCCTGGGCGGCGTGGTCAATTCGGCCCTGCCCGACGGCATGCTGAAGAGCCTGCTGGCCGACGGGATCATCGCCGGGGTGGGCAGCGTGCTGGTCTTCTTGCCGCAGATCCTGATCCTGTTCTTCTTCATCATCCTGCTGGAAGACTTCGGCTACATGGCCCGGGCCGCCTTCCTGATGGACCGGGTGATGGGCGGCGCTGGGCTGCACGGGCGGGCCTTCATCCCGCTGCTGTCCAGCTTCGCCTGCGCCATCCCGGGGATCATGGCGGCGCGGGTGATCGACAACCGGCGCGACCGCTTCGCCACCATCATGGTCGCGCCCCTGATGACCTGCTCGGCGCGCATCCCGGTCTACACCCTGATCATCGCCGGCTTCATCCCGCGCCAGACGGTGTGGGGCTTCGCGTCCCTGCAGGGCCTCGTGATGTTCGGCCTCTACGCCTCGGGCATCGCCAGCGCCCTGCTCGTGGCCTTCGTCATGCGCCGGCTGCTGTGGCGCGGCGCCGTCGAGCCCTTCATCATGGAGCTGCCGACCTACAAGCTGCCCGACGCCAAGAACGTGCTGATGAACGTGGGTCAGCGGGCGCAGGTGTTCCTGCGCCGGGCCGGCACCATCATCCTGGCCATGATGGTCCTGGTCTGGTTCCTGTCGACCGTCCCGGGCCCGCCCCCCGGCGCCGTCGGCCCGGCCATCGACTACAGCTTCGCCGGCATGCTTGGCCACTTCATGGAGCCGATCCTCACCCCGATCGGATTCAACTGGCAGATCGGCGTCGCCCTGATCCCCGGCATGGCCGCCCGCGAGGTGGCCGTCGGCGCGCTCGGCACCGTCTACGCCGTCTCGGGCGAGGACACCGGCGCCCTCAGCACCCTGCTGTCGAACCAGTGGTCCTTGGCCACCGCCCTCGCGTTTCTCGCGTGGTACGTCTTCGCGCCGCAATGCGCCTCGACCCTGGCGGTGGTGAAGCGCGAGACCAACAGCTGGCGCTGGCCGATCATCATGTTCGTCTACATGATCGCCCTGGCCTATCTGGCGGCCTTCCTCGTCTACCACACGGCCCGGGCGTTCGGAGGCTGACCCCATGACCCAGACCCTGCTGGCCTATGGAGCGACGGCGATCGCGGCGGCCTGGGTGGTGTGGTCGGTGCTGCTGCCGCGCAGCGTGAAACAGAAGCTGCGGGGCCGGGGCAAGGCCCCCGCCGGCAAGGGCGGCTGCGGCGACGACTGCGGCTGCGGCGACTAGTCCACATTTCCGCTCATCCCCGCGGAAGCGGGGACCCAGCTCTAGCCGTCGCACTTCCAGCCAAAGAACTGGGTCCCCGCTTCCGCGGGGATGAGCGGTATTGGATGCGGCGTCGGGTCAGCCCTCCGGCTCGGCCGGAGCGGAGCTCGCGTTATCCGGCCCGCGCATCTTGAAGGCGCTGACCACGGCGGCGACCACGGCGAAGCCGGCCGCCAGCAGCAGGGGCAGGTGGCGGCTCCCCGGCGCGATGTGGAACAGGAAGGCCGCCAGACTGGCGCCCACCGTCTGGCCGGCCAGGCGCCCCGTCGCCAGCAGCCCGCCGGCGCTGCCCAGCCGCGACCGGGGCGACGAGCCCATGATGGCGCGGTTGTTGGGGGCCTGGAACATCCCAAAGCCCATGCCGCACACCGCCATCCGCCAGGCGATATCCCACACCGCAGCCTGCGCCGGGACGAAGGCCAGCAGCAGCAATCCCGTCGCCATGACGGCCATGCCGATGGCGCCCAGCGCCTTCCCGATCGGCTGGTCGGAAAGGCGCCCGGCGATGGGGGCGATGACGGCGACGCCGAGCGGCCAGGGCGTCATCAGAAAGCCCGTCTCCACCGCCGAGCGGCCGAGCGCGTACTGCAGCATGAAGGGCAGGGAGACGAAGGCGAGGCTCTGGGCGGTGAACGAGGTCAGGGACGTGCCGATGGACAGGCCCACGGCGCGGATGCGCAGGAGGTCGAAGGGGAACATCGGGTGGGTCTGCGACAGGGAGCGGCGGACCATCAGGGTCGCGCTGATCACGCCGACCGCGACGCCGAGCGCGCCGAGCCATGGGTTTCCGCCCATCGCCAGGGCGTCGGCGCCCAGGATCAGAGGCCCGAAGGTCAGGGCGTTGAGGATCGCCGCGATGATGTCGAAGCGCCGCTTGGCCGGAACGTGGTGGGGCAGGGCCCAGAGGGCGATGGCGATGGCGATGATTCCCACCGGCCCGTTGATGGCGAACAGCCAGTGCCAAGAGGTCGCGGCCAGGATCGCCGAGGCCAGGGTCGGCCCGAGGGCGGAGGACAGGGCGATGACCAGGGCGTTCAGCCCCACGGCGCGGCCCAGCTGGGCGTTGGGGTAGGTGTAGCGCACCAGGGCGCCGTTCATGCTCATGATGCCGGAGGCCCCCAGGCCCTGGATCACCCGCGCGACGGTGAGCGTCTCCAGGTTCGGCGCCAGGGCGCACCCGATCGAGGCGGCGGTGAACAGGGCCAGGCCCGCCTGGTAGACGCGGCGGTAGCCCACCAGCTCGCCCAGGGAGGCCAGCGGCAGCAGCGAGACGACGATGGCGAGCTGGTAGGCGTTGACCACCCACACCGAGGCGGCGGCGGTGGTGTTCAGCTCCCGAGCCAGGGTGGGCAGGGCGATGTTGGCGATGGAGGCGTCGAGCACGGACATGGCCATGGCCAGCCAGATGGTCGCCGCCGACCAGTAGCGGCGCGGTACGGGAAGGCCGTCAGACTCCATGGCCCGCATCTAGGACGACCTGTCCGACAAAGCCATAAGCGGAGACGCCCCTTGTGGCTTTGGGACGGCTTGGCCATTTGCTAGGGTCTGGCTGCCGAAAATTCAGGAGCTCTCAGCGGTGACACAAGCGATCCGGCGTTTCATGCGCCCCTTCCTGCTCTTGGTGCTGCCGCTGGCGCTCGCCGGCTGCGGGATCAACACGATCCCGACCTACGACGAACAGGTGAAGACCGCCTGGGCGGAGGTGCAGAACCAGTACCAGCGCCGCTCCGACCTGATCCCCAACCTGGTCAATACGGTGCAGGGTTACGCGCGCCAGGAGCAGGCCGTGCTGACCCAGGTCGCGCAGGCTCGCGCCGCCGCCACCCAGGTCCAGGTCGACGCCTCGACCATCACCGACCCGGCCGCCTTTGCTCAGTTCCAGGCCTCGCAGGACCGGCTCTCGGGCGTGCTCGGCCGGCTGATGGCGATCACCGAGGCCTATCCGGACCTCAAGTCCAACGCCAACTTCCTGGCGCTTCAGTCGCAGCTGGAAGGCACCGAGAACCGGATCGCCATCGCCCGGCGCGACTACAACGAGGCCGCGCGGGTCTACAACACCGAGCTGCGCACCTTCCCGGGCTCGATCTGGGCCTCGACCATGTACCGCTCTCAAAAGCCGGCCACGCCCTTCGCCGCCAGCGCCGCCGCTCAGGCTGCGCCGACGGTCAGCTTCGATCAGCCGCCCGCCGCCCCGGCAGGATCGGCCGGCGCCGCCCCCAGCCCGACCCAGCCCGCGCCGGCGCAATGACCGCGATCCGCGCCTGGGCGGCGCTCGTCCTGGCGGGCTTCGTCCTGCTGGCCGGCGCCGCCCAGGCCGCGGCGCCGAAGTTCCCGGCCCTCAGCGGGCGGGTGGTGGACGAGGCCCACATCCTCTCCGCCCCCGTCGTCGCTGACCTGACTTCCAGGCTGGCGGCGCTGGAGACCAAGACCAGCCGGCAGCTGGTGGTGGTCACCGTGCCCGACCTGCAGGGCTATGAGATCGAGGAGTACGGCTACCAGCTCGGCCGCGCCTGGGGCATCGGCCAGAAGGGCGTCAACAACGGGCTGCTGTTCATTGTCGCCCCGACCGAGCGCAAGGTCCGCATCGAGGTCGGCTATGGACTGGAGGGCGTCGTCACCGACGCCCTGTCCAGCGTCATCCTGCAGACCCAGGTGCTGCCGAGGTTCAAGGCCGGCGATATGCCGGGCGGGGTCGTGGCCGGGGCGAACGCCCTGATCGACCAGCTGTCGGCCGACCCCTCCACCGCCGAGCAGAGGATCGCCCAGGCCGCCGCCAGCCAGCAGCGGGGAAGCGACGCCGAAGTCAGCCCGATCGCCCTGTTCGTCATCTTCATCTTCGTCGTCTTCATGCTGCGCGCCCTGATGAGCGGCGGACGTGGCCGCGGCGGCGGCGGGCTGTGGTGGCTGCTGCCGCTGCTGCTGTCGGGCGGTGGGGGGCGTGGCGGCGGACGGGGCGGCGGCGGCTTCGGCGGCGGTGGCGGATTTGGCGGCGGGGGCGGCTCCTTCGGGGGCGGCGGATCGTCGGGGAGCTGGTGAGATGCTGAACCAAGCCGATCAGGCGCTGATCGCCGCCGCCACGGCCAAGGCGGAGGCCGCCACCTCGGCCGAGATCGCCTGCGTGGTGACCGAGGAGGCCTCGATCTACCGCGAAGTGCCCTTGGCCATAGGCGCCGGCGCGGCCCTGCTGCTGCCGCCCCTGGCCGTGGCGCTGGGGCTGGAGCTGGACGCCCTGGCCGCGCCGTTCATGGGCTGGAGCGCGGCCCACGGCCCGGCCATCGCCGGGCCGGTGCTGACCGTCTACGCCATCGTCCAGGTCGCGGTCTTCGCGGCGGCGACGGCGATCGCCGCCATCCCGGCGGTGCGCCGGCCTCTGACGCCCCGGGGGCTGAAAGAGGGCCGGGTGCGCCAGGCGGCGTCGCAGCATTTCGCCGGCGAGCGGCTGCACCTGCCGCAGGGCCATTTCCTGGTGCTGATCTACGCCTCCCTGAAGGACCGGCAGATGGAGATCATCGCCGACGGCCCGATCCACGAGAAGGTCGGGCAGGCGGTATGGGACGACGCGGTCGCCCAGGCCCTGGCGGCGATCAAGACATCGGGTACGGCCGCCGGCCTGGCCCGGGCGGTCGAGGTCTGCGGCGCGGCCCTGGCGGCGCACTTCCCCGACGACGGGGGGAGGAATGTTTTCCCGAACAAGGCGCTGGAGCTCTAGCGCTCGACGCGGTCAACCCGCGCGGATCTTGAGGGCGGGCGTATTTGTCACACCGGCGACAGCTGATCCCGACGTTCGCCCGGCGCGGATACGGACGCCAATTTCATGCCCGGGGCCGCGCAATACGCGCCCGGCGGCCGTTTCCCTCGGCAAAAATCGCACAAATCGCGAAATCTACGACCAAAGTCCCCCCAGCTTGACAAGCGTGGCCGGCTGGCTGAATTGGGCAAGGACGGATCTGCGCCTCCACAAGGCTTCTCCATGCTCCAATCCCTGCACGCCTTCACCGAATGGGTGGCCAATACGCCTCTCAGCCTGCTGATCCAGAACGTCAGTTGGGTGATCCCGGCGTTTCAGTCGGTGCACATCCTGGCCATCTGCGTGGTCATGGGCTCGGTCGCGCTGATCGACCTCAGGCTGCTCGGCGTCACAGGGCGCAGCCAATCGATCTCGAGCATGGTCAACCGCCTCGTTCCGGCGGTGTGGGTCGCCTTGGTGATCCTGTTCCTCTCCGGCTCGGTCCTGGCCATCGGCGAGCCGGTCCGCTCGCTGGAGAACCCCGCCTTCCACGCCAAGATGCTGATGCTGCTCTGCGTCGGGGCGCTGACCTTCTTCTTCCAACACATGCTGCGCGGCGACGTGGCGTTCTGGGAGCTGTCGCCCGCCCGCCGAGCCACCGCCAAGCTGGCCGCCGTGGTCTCGCTGCTGCTGTGGGTCGGGATCATCTTCGCCGGGCGGTGGATCGCCTACACGGAAGCGGGTTTCGGCAATTGAACCGAGCGCCTCAAGCACAACACCCGGGGGGACCGGTTCGATGATCGAAAACCTGTTGATGTGGATCGAGAACACTGCTGTGGCGGTGTTCATGCGCGAGAACGCCACGGCGTTCCCGCTGGTGGAATCGATCCATGTGCTGGCTCTCACCCTGGTGGTGGGCACCATCGGCATGGTCGACCTCAGGCTGCTGGGCGTGTCGGCCCGCAACCACGCCATCACCAAGTTGACCACCGAGATCCTGCCGATCACCTGGGTCTGCTTCGGCGTCGCGGCGATCAGCGGCCTGCTGCTGTTCTCCTCCAAGGCGGTGGACTACGGCCACAACTTCTTCTTTCTCGGCAAGATGCTGCTGATCGTCGTGGCGGCCGTGAACATGATGGTGTTCGAGCTGATCACCTATCGCAGCGTCAAGAACTGGGACAGCGAGACCCCGACCCCCTTCGCCGCCAAGCTGGCCGGCGGCCTGTCGCTGGCCTTCTGGATCAGCGTGGTCGTGTTCGGCCGCTGGATCGGCTTCACCATCGGCGGCGCGTTCTAGGGAACCGCGCCGGCCCCGCCTCGCTTTTGAGGCAAAGGGGCGTGCGATGAAGATCTCCAGGATCGAGTGTTTCCGGGTTCCCCCGCGCTGGCTGTTCGTGCGCGCGGAGACCGACGACGGCGCCGTCGGCTGGGGCGAGGCCAGCCTGGAGGGCTGGGCCGAGGCGGTGGAGGGGGCTTTCGCCGCGCTCCGCGACCGCTTCGTCGGCGCCGACCCCTTCCGCATCGAGGACGCCTGGCAAATCGGCTATCGCGGCGGCTTCTACCGCGGCGGGCCGGTCCTGATGTCGGCCCTGTCCGGCCTCGACCAGGCCCTGTGGGACCTCAAGGGCAAGGCGCTGGGCCGCCCGGCCTGGGAGCTGATGGGCGGCAAGGTGCGCGACCGCATCGCCGTCTACGCCTGGATCGGCGGCGACCAGCCGCACGAGGCCGGGGAAGGGGCCCGGGTGCGCAAGGCCCAGGGCTTCAAGGCCGTGAAGATGAACGCCACGCCGGAGCTGGGCTGGCTCGACCACCATGCCGCCCTCGACGACGTGGCCAGCCGGGTCGAGGCGGTGAAGGCCGAGGGCATGGACTGCGGCATCGACTTCCACGGCCGGGTGCACAAGCCCATGGCCAAGCAGCTCGCCCGGCTGCTGGAGCCGCTGCACCCGATGTTCATCGAAGAGCCCCTGCTGTCGGAGAACATCGAGGGCCTCGAGCAGCTGTCGAAGCTGACCACCCTGCCGATCGCGCTGGGAGAGCGGCTGTTCAGCCGATGGGACTTCAAGCCGTTCCTGGAGCGCGGCATCGTCGACATCATCCAGCCGGACCTCAGCCACGCGGGAGGCCTGTCGGAGTGCCGGCGGATCGCGGCCATGGCCGAGGCCTATGACGTGGCGGTGGCGCCGCACTGTCCGTTGGGGCCGCTGGCCCTGGGCGCCTGCCTGCAGCTGGCGGCCACGACGCCCAATTTCGTGATCCAGGAGATGTCGCTCGGCATCCACTACAACACCGGCGGCCACGACCTTCTCACCTACTGCGCCGACCCCTCGGTGTTCGACGTGACCGACGGCTTCGTGGCGGTGCCG
>DAICXL010000063.1:0-393 GCA_027312185.1 Caulobacterales bacterium
CAACTCTGGCCGCCCTCGGCCCCAGCGACGGGGGGCGGTTCGCCTGGGCCGCCAGCAAGCTGGCCGAGCTGAAGCACGGCATCCGCAGCCGCGCCTCCACCGGCGACCGCGGCGCCCTGTCGCCGCAGGCCGTGGTCGAGGCGGCCAAGGCCGCCGCGCCGGCGCAGACCCGGATCACCATCGACGCCGGCGCACACATGCTGCCGGTGCTGCACCTGTGGGACTCGACCGAGCCGAACCGGTCGCTGATCTCGCGCGGCCTGTCGACCATGGGCTTCGCCCTGCCCGCCGCGGTTGCGTCCGCCATCAGCGAGCCGGAGCGGCCGGTGATCGCCTTCACCGGCGACGGCGGGCTGATGATGTGCCTGGGCGAACTCGGCACCGCCGTGCAGC
>DAICXL010000063.1:403-8341 GCA_027312185.1 Caulobacterales bacterium
GGGTGGACTTCTCGCCCACGGACTTCGCCCAGATCGCCCGCGGCTTCGGCTGGCGCGCCAGCCGGGCCGAGACTCCCGACGAGGTGCGACGCGCCGTCGCCGAGGGCCTCGCGTCGGGCCAGCCGACCCTGATCGACGCCGTGGTCGATCCCAGCGGCTACCGCGAGCAGATCGAGGCGCTGCGAGGATAAGCTTTTCCGCTCATCCCCGCGGAAGCGGGGACCCAGATCTTTGCAGGAAATGCGGCGGCTAAAACCTGGGTCCCCGCTTCCGCGGGGATGAGCGGATTTAGAGGGGCATCGGGTACTCGTCCGCGTTCCTGACCAGTCCCGGCATCAGCGAGAAGTCCCGCCTCGGCGGGGCGAAGATGTCGACGAAGAGGCCGGTGTCGCCGCCGGCGTAGCGGGTGGTGTGGATGACCTGGGCCGGGATCACCAGCAGCGACGGGCTGGCGAACTCCTCGTGCTGATCGGCGCGCCAGGTCCGGCTGTCGGGGCTCCACGGATAGCGCATGTGGTGGAAGAAGGTCCCGGCGATGGCCAGGGAGCCCTGCTCGAAATCCTCGTGGCTATGCGGGCTGAGCCTGGCCGGGTCGCGCGGGGCCTTCAGGGGCTCGACGTAGTTGACCATCAGGTTGGTCGAGCGGAACAGCCGCCCGAACAGCTTGGGATCATTGTAGTCGTTCAGGCGGTAGTGCCGCAGCTTGAAGCCGCCCACCGGCTCCGGCCACGGCTGGATCGGCGCCACTTCCGGCGCCCCGTCGGCATAGGCCCCGGCGTTGTCGGCCAGGGCCGTCAGGTCCGCCGCCTGGCTGGAGAAGAGGCGCACGATCAGCCCCGCCGTCCGGGCGGTCACGGTGGCGGCGCCCGGCGGCAGGATCGACAGGCTGTCGCCCTCGGCCTCGACCTTGTCGGGCCCGGCCGCGATGGTGGCGCCGACCCCCGGCCCGAGGATGACCATCCACTCGTCAGGATTGTCGTCGCGGCCAAGCTCGGTCCCCGGGACCGCCTCGGTATAGGTCACCACGAAATTGGCGCCGCGGGTGATCCAGGTGCGCGAGCCGTCCGGGCCGGTCTGGACCGGCGGCTGGTCGTACCACCGGCCAAGGCTCGCCCCCCGCAGCGGATGGGTGGCGACAGCGGTCTGGGTCAGGGCGGGTCTGGCGGGATCGTTGGTCATCCGGCGGTCCTCATGGTTCCGTAGCCCTTGAGGGCGTCGGCGGCGGCCTGTCTCAGAAAGCCCTGGTCGGAGGAGACCAGGAAGACGGTGGCTCCCAGGCCAGCCAACCAGTCGGCCTCCTCGCCCGGGGGCGCCAGGACGATGACGGGCTTGCCCGCCTTCACCCCGGCCGCGGCGATCTTCTCGGTCGCGGCCACCACCACTGGCGCGCGGGGACTGGGCGCGCCGAGCGAGATGGTCAGGTCGCCGCGCCCGATGAACAGGGCGTCCAGGCCCTCGACCGCGGCGATGGCGTCGATGTGCTCCAGGGCCTCGGGGTCCTCGATCATGGCGATGACGCTGACGCCGCCGTCCTGGGCGTCGGCGTGCTCCCACAGGCCGGTCCCGCCGTAGCGGCCGGCCCGGTTGGTGTTGGCGAAGCCGCGCTTGCCGCCCCGATAGCGGCAGGCGGCGACGATCTCCCGGGCCTGGGCGGCCGTGGACACATGCGGGACCAGCACCCCGTCGGCGCCGCAATCCAGCGGCGACATCAAGGTGGCGGGCAGCGCATCGACCACCCGCACCAGGCAGGACACCCCGGCCGCCTTGCAGGCCAGCACCGCATGGTCGACGTCGCCCCGGTCGAAGGGCGCATGCTCGGCGTCGACGACCACGAAGTCGAAGCCGAGGTCGCCGAGGATCTCGATGGCGTGGCTGGTGGGGATCTTGATGAAGGTCCCCAGCATGAACCCGCCGTCCGTCAGGCGGCTGCGGAAGGACGGTTTCGGTGTGTCGGCCAAGGGGACCCGCTGTTCTGTTTAGCGAAACGATTGCGCGGTGAACGAAACGGACGCTAAGGTTCGGCGGCCAGCGAAGTCAAGGTGCGGGGATCCCGCCATAGGCTCGCGGACCGAACGGAGGGAGCCGTCATGCCGCGCATCGCCGGACAGTCGGGGGGAGACGGCGTCCAGGCCGTGCTGCTGGCGCTGCGGATCCTGGAAGCCATGGCCGCCCAGCGCGGGCCGGTGGGCATCACCGAGCTGGCGACGGCGCTGGGCACCACCAAGAGCCGCATCCACCGCCACCTGCAGACCCTGCTGCATCAGAGCTATGTCGCCCGGGACGGGGACACCGAGCGCTATGTGATCGGTCCGGCCCTGGTCGCCCTGAGCTACCAGGCGGCCGAAAGCGTCGACCTCGGCTCGGCGGCCCGCCAGGCCATGGTCGAACTGCGCGACGCCCTGGGCCATTCCACCGTCGTCTCCCGCGTCGAGGTCGCCGGCCTGCGGGTGCTGTCGACCGTGCCGGGACGGGCCGGCATCGAGATCTCGGTCAAGCCGGGCTCGCTGCTGAGCTACCGCAGTTCGGCCCAGGGCAAGGTGGCCCTCGCCTTTGGTCCCGACAGCCTGCGCATCCTGGCCGAGAAGGCCAAGTCCGAGCCGCTGACGCCCTTCACCATCACCGATCGGACCGAATGGGCCGCCGAGATCGAGCGGGTGCGCACGATCGGCTGGGCGGCGGCGGCCAATGAGTGGGTCGTCGGCGTCAACGCCCTGGCCGCGCCGATCTTCGGGCCCGGCGGCGCCCTGGCCGGGACGATCGGCATCGTCGACTGGGTCCGGGCCCTGCCCGACCCGCCGGCCGAACAGACGGTGCAGCAGGTGGTCGCCGCCGCCCACCGGATTTCCGCCGCCCTCGGCCATGTCGCCGGCGCGGCGCCGGCCCACCCCCGCTTCGACACCGCCGGCGCCCTGCGCGCCGCTCCCCGCCAACCGGAGGTCGCTTGACCAAACCGACAATCCTCACCGTGGCCGTGACGGGCGCGGGCAGCACCCGCGCCCAGAACCCGGCCCTGCCCATCACCCCCGAAGAGATCGCTCGCGCCTGTATCGACAGCGCCGCGGCCGGGGCGGCGGTGGCGCACATCCACGTCCGCGACCCCGAGACCGGCGCTGGCAGCATGGAGCTGGCCCATTACCGCGAGGTGGTCGAGCGCGTCCGCGCCGCCTGCCCCGACCTGATCATCAACCTGACCGCCGGCATGGGCGCCCTCTATGTGCCCGATCCCGAGGAGCCCAGCCGGGCCGCGCCAGGGACCACGCTGACCACCGCGGCGGCCCGCGTCGCCCATGTGGTCGAGCTGAAGCCCGACCTCGCCAGCCTCGACCTGTGCACCATGCTGTTCATGAAGGCCGTGGTGGTGAACACCCCGGACGACATCGCCGCCATGGCCGCCGCGATGCGCGCCGCAGGGGTCAAGCCCGAGATCGAGGTGTTCGACACCGGCGACATCGCCCTCGCCCATGACCTGATGGCCAAGGGCGTGCTGGAGACCCCGGCCCTGTTCCAGATGGTGCTGGGCGGCAAGTACGGCGCCGTCGCCACCCCCGCCTCGATGATGCACCTGAAGAGCCTGCTGCCCGCCGGGTCCGAGTGGGCCGGCTTCGGCATCGGACGTCAGGCCTTCCCGATGGTCGCCCAGTCCTATCTGCTCGGCGGCCACGTCCGCATCGGCATGGAGGACACCGTCCACCTGGAGAAGGGCGTCCTGACCCCCGACAACGCCAGCCTAGTGCGCAAGGCCGCGCGCATCGTCCAGGACCTGGGCGGGACCCTGGCCACCCCGGATCAAGCCCGCGCCATCCTGGGCATCGCCCGCCAGTGACCACCCCGCTGTCCGTCCCGCCCCTGATCGACAGCCACGTGCACGTCTTCACGCGCGGCATGCCGTTCAGCCCCACGGCCTGGTGCCGGCCGGACTACGAATTCACCGCCGAGCAGTGCCTCGCCACCCTGGACGCCCATGGGGTGGCCAGCGCCGTGATCGCCGCCTGCAGCCTGTTCGGCGACTACAACGACTACACGCGCTGGGCCGTGCGCACCTATCCGCGGCTGCGCGGCACGGTGATCGTCGAGCCGACGATCAGCGCCGACGCGCTTGCAACCATGAAGCGCGAGGGGATCGTCGGGGTCCGCTTCCAGTGGCACCACTGCGACATCCCCGACCTGGAGAGCTTCGAGTACCAGGTGTTCTTTTCGCGCCTGCGCGCCCTGGGGCTGCATGTCCATCTCAACATCAACCCGGAACGGGTGCACGAGGTGCTGCCGGCCCTGGCGAGCCAGGGCGTGCGGCTGGTCCTCGACCACATGGGCCATCCGACCGGCGGGCTGGAGACGCTGGGCTTCCAGGCGACGCTGCGGGCCCTGGCCGGCGGGAACACCTGGGTGAAGCTCTCCGGCGCCTACCGGCTGGCCGAGCCGGCCGAGCAGATCGACGCCTATGTCGGGGCCCTCGCGGCCGTCGACCGGACGCGACTGCTGTGGGGCAGCGACGCCCCGTTCATCGGGGTGGAGAAGACCGCCTACGGCGAGGTGATCGCCCAGTTCGACCGCTGGACCGCCGACGCGGGCCTGCGGGCCCAGATCGCCCGCAACGCCTTCGACTTCTACTTCCTGAACTAGCGCCCGATGATCGACCGCGTCCTGTTCGACAGCCACGCCCACCTGATCTCGCCGGACCGCGAGGCCTATCCGCCGTCGCTGCTGCGCGGCGCGACCGCGTTCGCCCAGGTGGACTATGCGGTGACCGCCGAACAGCTGCTCGAGCAGATGGACCGGGACGGGGTTGCCAGGGCCTGCGCCGTGCAGCGCGGCCACCTCTATGGCTATGACAACCGCTATGTCGTCGACGCCGCCCTGGCCTATCCAGACCGCTTCGCCAGCGTGGTGATCCTCGACGCCCAGGACCCGGCGACCCCGGACAAGCTGCGGGCGCTCGTCGAAGACCAGGGCGTGAAGGGGCTGCGGCTCGCCCAGACCCGCATCGATTTCTACGACACCGCCTGGATGAACGCGCCGGCCGCCATGGACTGCTGGGCTACGGCCGCGGCGCTGGGCGTCCCCGTCGCCATCATCTTCTTCCGCCGCCACCTCGCCTACGGCCTGGCGGCGCTGGAGGTGATCGCGCAGCTGCACCCCGACCTTCCGATCATCGTCGACCACTCGGGCACGGCCTACAACGCCGCCAACTACGAGGTCGGCTGGTATCGCGACCACGGGCTGTCGAACGCCCTGCCTGGCCCGCCCGGGTTCGGCATCGAGGAGACCATCGGCCGCCTGGCGCCGTACCGGAACGTCCACGTCAAGATCACCGAGATCACCTTCGACCGCCTGGCCGACGCGGGTGTGGAGCCCAGCCGTTTCGTCCGGCGCCTGGCCGACAGCTTCGGGGCCGACCGGCTGATGTGGGGATCGGACATCGGCCAGAGCGACGCTCCCTATGCCGAAAAGACCGCCATGGCCCGGGCGGCCGCGGGCGAGCTTTCCGCGCAGGAACAGGGTGACTTTTTGTTCGGCACGGCCGACCGTCTCTACTTCGGGCGCCCGTCAGAGGCGCCGATGCGAGGAGACGCCCGGTGAAGACAACGACCATCGCTCTTGGCGTGGCTGCGATCGCGTTCGCCCTAAGCCTCGGGGCCGCCGGCCGCGCCGGCCGGGCCGAAGCCGCCGCCCCAGCCGGTTGCGCCCCTGCCGACGGAATGAGCTTCATCTGCGGGCTGACCAATGTCGAGGACATGGTCGTCGAGCCCGGCGGCCGCTGGGTGTTCGGCAGCTCCTACGTCGAGCGCGGCGCCGGCCTCTATGTGATCGACGCCCAGGGCCGGACGGCCAAGCCGGCGGCCCTGTCCATCGCGCCCGGAGCAGGCGGCGCGCCCTACGCCGGCTGTCCCGCCCCCGACCTGAAGGGTCTCATGACCCACGGCCTGGAGCTGCGGGCCGGGGCGGGCGGGGTCCACACCCTCTATGCCGTCAACCACGGCGGGCGGGAGTCCATCGAGGTGTTCAGCATCGACGCCCGCGGGTCCGAGCCGGCGATCGCCTGGATAGGCTGCATCATTCCCCCGGCGCCGATGGAGGCCAACGGCATGGCCTCCCTGCCCGGCGGGGCCCTGGCCATCACCAAGTTCCGCAACACGACCGACCCCATCACCAAGGTCTTCGCGGGGGAGATCACCGGCGCGACCTATATCTGGCGGCCGGGCCAGGGCTTCAGCGAGCTGCCGGGTCACCGCTATGCCGGCAACAACGGCATCCTGGCCAGCCCGGACGGCAAGACGCTGTTCATCGCCGAATACGGCCGCAAGCGGGTGCATCGCATCAGCCTGGACGGGACCTCGCCCTCCGCGACGGTCGCCACTGTGGCCCACCCCGACAACATGCATTGGGACCGCGGCAGGATCCTGGTCGCCCAGCACTTCCTGGACACGGTGAAGAAGCCGGGCGATCCGCGCGGCTGGGTGGTGGAAGAGCTCGACCCGGGCCCCATGACGATCAGGACCGTGGTGCGCAAGGCCGGCGGGCCGGTGTTCGACAACGGCACCACGGCGGTGCGGGCGGCCGACCGGCTGTGGATCGGCGTGTTCCAGGGCGATCGCGTCGCCTACCTGCCCGCGCCTTAGGGATCGGCCAGTGAACCAAGGGCGCGGCGCCAGACTAGAACCGAAGGGCGGAACGACGATGATCAGCTCAGGACGTGCGACGCCGAGCCGAACGGGCGCGAAATGACGGTCGCGGCGCCCCCCTCGCCCGGCTCCTCGGCCACGCCGCTCGAGGCGGCGGCCGGCGGAGTCCTCGACGAACTGCGGACCTTCCGGGTCCGCCTGTGGGCCCCGGTGCTGATGGGCCTGATCATGATGTTCGACAGCTGGGACAGCATCGCCATCGCCTATGTGATGCCGTCCCTGCGCGAGGAGTGGGGCCTTACCCCCGCCAGCGTCGGCTCGCTGATCTCGGCCGGCTATTTCGGCCAGTTCATCGGGGCCATCGCCCTTGGGGCCATCGCCGAGCGCTTCGGCCGCATGCCGGTGTTCATCGCCGCCGTGGTCGTCATGGGCCTCCTGGCCCTGGCCTGCGCCTTCGCCCCGAACTACCAGGTCCTGATGGGGGTGCGGTTCGTCCAGGGCGTCGCCATCGGCGGGGCCCTGCCCGTGTCGATCACCTACATCAACGAGATGGCGCCGACCAAGACGCGCGGACGCTACTTCGCCCTGTTCCAGTTCCTGTGCATGTCCGGCTATGCGGTCTGCTCGCTCTCCAGCACTCTGATCATCCCACAGCTCGGCTGGCGCTGGCTGCTCGGCATCGGCGTCGCGCCGCTGATCCTGCTGCCCCTGGTGCTGGCCACCCTGCCGGAGTCGCCGCGCTGGCTGGCCCGGGCCGGCAAGTTCGACCTGGTCAACCGGGCCCTGGCCAAGCTCGGCGGCCCGCCGATCCCGGCCGAGGTCGCCGCCATGCCGGCGGTGGCCGCCCCGCCGCCGCCCCGCGTGCCCCTGACCACCATCTTCCGCGGCCAGTACAGCCGGCGCACCGCCGTCATCATCGCCCTGTGGTTCCTGACCGCCTTCACCAATTTCGGCATCGTCACCTGGGCGCCGTCGATCTTCGTGTCGGTGTTCAACCTGCCGCTGGCGCTGTCGCTGAAGCTCGCCGCCGCACCGACCGTGCTGTTCCTGGTGATCACCCCCGTCATCGCCATGCTGCTCGACCGCGTCGGCCGCCGCCCCCTGGCCATGATCGGCGCCGCGGTAGCGGCCATCGCCCTGCTGACCCTGGCGACCTTCAACACCGCCCTGCCGGTGGGCGTGATGGTCACCATGGTGATCTTCGGCCAGCTCGCCTCCTCGGCAGGCGCGCTGATCCTGTGGCCGTACACGGCCGAGAACTACCCGACCCTGGTGCGGGCCGTGGCCCTCGGCATCTGCAGCTCCACCGCGCGGGCCG
>DAICXL010000063.1:8351-14729 GCA_027312185.1 Caulobacterales bacterium
CATGCTCACCCCGCTGTTCGTCGGGGTGATCCTGTCGAGCGGCGGGTCGATCCGCCTGGTGTTCGGCGTCTTCGGGACCTTTGCGGTGCTGTCCCTGATCCTGTGGTGGCGGGCGACGCGGGAAACCGCCCGCGTCAGCCTCGACAGTCTTTGAGCTTAGGAGCGTTCGTCATGGTCAAGCCGTCCCCCTTCAGTCTGGAGGGCAAGCGCGCCCTGGTCGTCGGGGCCGATTCCGGCATCGGCCTGGCCTGCGCCAGGGCCCTGGCGGCCGCGGGCGCCACGGTCGCCCTGGCCGGGATCAAGCCCGCCGAGGGCGCGGCCTTGGCGGAGGAGATCGAGCGGGAGAGCGGTTCCCGGTGCGCCTACTTCCAGGCCGACGTCCGCGACGAATCGGCGGTGGCGGCCATGGTCGAGACCGCCGTCGCCTGGCTGGGCGGGCTGGACATCGCCATGAACAACGCTGGCGTCCCGGGACCGGCCGGGCCGATCGAGGCCATGACGGCGGCCGATTTCGACGACCTGTTCGCGATCAATGTCCGCGGCGCCTGGCTGTCGATGAAGTACGAGATCCCGCACCTCAAGGCGGCTGGCGGCGGCTCGGTGATCAACCTGGCCTCGACGGCGGCGATCACCGGCCTGGCCTTCGTGGCGGCCTATTCGGCGACCAAGCACGCCGTGGCCGGCCTGACCCGCTCGGCCGCCCTGGAGCTCGCGCCCGACAAGATCCGCGTCAACGCCATCGCGCCCGGGCCGGTCGACACGAGCCTGCTGCATTCAATGCGCGAGAGTCGCGACAAGGTGCCGAACGCCCCGCGCGGGGTCGTGCCCATGGGCCGGGTCGCTAGCGCCGACGAGATGGGCGGGGCCGTGGTGTGGCTGGCGTCGGACGCCTCGTCCTATGTCACCGGGGCGATCATCCCCATCGACGGCGGCGTGACGGCCAACTAGCGGTCCGCGGGGCTGTGCTTCTCGTACCAGTCGGCGGGGGGCACGGTGGCGGGGGCCCCGCCCGCGAAGATCGGGACGAAGCGGCGGGCGCGGTAGCGCCACTTGCCGTCGTCGCAGAGGACGCAGACGTCCTCCTGCTCGCTGATCTGGATCGGCGCAGCAGAGGGCAGCACCGGCTCGCCGTCCGCAGCATAGAGCAGCATGACATAGTTGGTGTGCGCCAAGCCCGGCTCGACCAGCCGGGCGCGGAAGTTGGTGATCAGGTGCCGGGCCGTGCGGGCGCCGCGCGACTTGCGCCACAGATAGAATTGCTGGATCGCCTCGCGGCCCTTCAGGTCGAAGAACTGCGCATCCTCCAGAAAATAGTCCGATGTGTTCAGCCCGTAGTTGTGGTCGACGTCGTACCAATAGTCGGTGGCGTTCTTCAGCAGGGTGAAGTGGAGGATCATCTCCTCTTCGATGGTCATAACGGCCTCCTGAGCACCCATCACTGCGGCGCGATCACAGCGATTGCCTTATAGGCGCCCATGGCTATGCTCGTCACTACAATAGCGGCCAAATAATTGTTCTGTACACTAGAACACTTTATCGACGGGAAGCGAATGAACAGGATGATCTCCGCCGCCGCGCTCTGTGCGGCGACCGCCCTCAGCGCCACGGCGTCCACGGCGACGACCGCCCCCGGGCCCTTGCGTGTCCATGCCGCCGCCAGCGTGCTGGAGGCCGCGCCCCTGTTGCTGGCGGCCGAGGCCTCCCCGGCCGGCACGGTGCTGGTTCGCAACGGCGGCGTCCCCAACCTTTGGCGCGACGAGGCCGACAGGCCCGCGAGCTCCACCGCCCCGGCCAGTTCCGACGCCATCGTCGAGCTGCCGGGCCATGCCGACTTGGCGGGCAACGCCGAAACCCAGCTGCTGCGCCTGTCGGTCGCCCATCCTGACGCCCGCATCCTGATGACGGTCACCGAAGGGCTGTACCGCATCGTGGCGCGGCGCTCCGCGGGCATCTCCAGCATCGCCGACCTGCGCGGCAAGCGGGTCGCCACCTTCACCAACACCTCGGCGGCCTACTATCTGCACCGGGTCCTGGCCAAGGCCGGCATGAGCGAGGCGGACGTGACCATCGTGCCCCTGTCGGCCGCCGCCATCGGCGACGCCCTGATACAGGGCAGGGCCGACGCCATCGCGATCTGGGAGCCCGAAGGCGAGCGCCCTGTGATCGCGCTGGGCAAGGACGCCATCGCCTTTGACGACATCGCGGTCTACCGCGAGATCTACAATCTGAACTCGACCACCGCGGCCTTGAACGACCCGGCCAAGCGGGCCCAGATCGTGGCCTTCGTCCGGCGGCTTATCCCGGCCTGCGAAGCCGCGACGAACAACCCCAAGCGAGCGCAGGAACTGGCCGCCGCCCGCACCGGCTACGACGTCAAACTGGTCGCCGCCTCGTGGAAGCACCATCGCTTCCCCTGCGCCCTGCCTGCCGACCTGCTGGACGTCATGGTGCAGGAGGATGTGTGGCTGGCCGGGATCGAGAAGCGCGCGCCGAGGAGCCGCGAGCAGCTGGCCACCCTGATCGACCCCAGCATCCTGGCCGAGGCCAGGCGCTAGGTCAGAACTTCACCACCGCCGCGATCACGGTGCGGTCGGCGGCGTCCTGGAACGCCTGGACCACGTCCTCGAACGGATAGACCTTGGTAATCAGGGACTGCACGTCGACCTTGCCCTGCTCGATCAGCCGCAGGAACCGGGGCAGGTCGCGGCGGGTCTGCATCCCGCCGTTCTGGCACGAGATCAGGGTCTTGCTGCCGATGGTCAGGCCGTTGGGGGTGACGGCCGCCCGTTCGGCGCCGTAGCCGCCGGCCATGAGGCCGTAGCCGCCCTTGGCCACCAGGTTCACCGCCAGCTCGAAGGCCTCGATGCCGGTCGGATCGCGCGCCTGCTCGACCTTAGGGGTGAAGGCCTGCCGGCCGACCGCCTCGATCACATAGTCAGGGCCGCGCAGCAGGCGATGGCGGTCGCCGAAGAACATCCGCTCCTCGTTCGAGGTGGTGGTGGTCATTTCCTGCAAGCGGGTCAGCAGCTTGCCGGGCTCGAAACTGTTGGGGTCGATCGCCTCGTGGGCGCCAAACTTGAGCGCCAGGTCCCGCCGCGCCTTGATCGGCTCGACGGCGATGATCTGGGTCGCGCCCTGCAGCCTGGCGCCCTGAATGGCGGACAGTCCGATCGGCCCGCAGCCGATGACCACCACGCTCGAGCCGGCCTCGATGGGGCGCAGGGTGCTGGTTATGCCCAGGCCCGTGCCGACGGCGTCGGGCAGCATGGCGACCACCTCGTCCGGCAGGTCGCTGACGTAGGGGACGAGGCGTTCCTCGTAGTTGACGACATATTCGGCCAGGCCGCCGATACCGGCGGTCTGCTGCAGCGGGACGCCGTCCAGGGTCTGGGCCACCGGCCCCGCCTGGAGGTTGTTGGCGAGGCAGGCGTCGCTGCGGCCGCGCACGCAGTTGTAGCAGAGGTTGCACTGAGAGGTGCCGGCAATGAACACCTTGTCGCCCGGCTTGACCCACCGCACCTCGGGGCCGATCGCCTCGACCACGCCCAGCCCCGCATGGCCGCCGAGCCAGGGGGTGGCGAAGTAGCCGCGGCTGGGAAGGTTCGGCGACAGGATGCCGCCGGTCAGGGAGTAGCAGCACTGGTTGGCGGTCGACCGGACCAGGACCTGCCGCCCGCCGAAGGGCAGCAGCTTGACGGTCTCGACCTTGGCCGGCGTGTCGCTGGCGCGGCGGACCAGGGCGCGGAAGGTCTTGTCGATGCGGATGCTGCGGTCCTGGGCGGGACCGGATTCGGGGGCTGGATCGCGCCGGCCCGCCCCGGTCTGGGCGGCGGCCGTGGCGGAGGACGGAGCGAGCGCCGCGCCGCTGGCCGCCAGGAGGCCGCCGCGCAACATGCGCCGCCGCGACACGCCGCCGGCCCGCGCCTGATCTTCTCGGCTCATCTCACGCCCTATGTATCGCGCGCCTCTGCGGGACGCCGTGCGGCGATTGAAGGCGATCTCGGTCGACTTGCAAGTGCAATCATAAGACGCGCGCAGGCCCGGACGATCGGGGCAAGGCCGCTGCAGTGCAGCAATTTTCATGTAACCTTTGGCCGCAGTTCATACCGCATGTGCGGTCTATACTGAATCGTCCCCTTTATCGTTATGCCTATCGGAACGCGTGGGGTGTTTATTGCTGTCTTGATACATCAGTCAGCTTGACGGCCGTCGAACCGGCGCCCTAGCAAAAGCCATGACAACCGATCCCAAGCCCCCCGAAGTCTCGCGCCGCTCCATGCTGAAGGGCGCAACCGTGATCGCCGCCGCCGGCGGCGCGGCCCTCGCCGGCGCCCAGCCGGCTTCGCCCGCCGTCCTGACCGGATCGCAGACCGGGCGCTCCTTCCGCGCCTTCGTCCGCCACGGCGCCGGCTCGTCGATCGAGACCTTGAAGCTGCTGCCGATCCAACCCCGTCAGGTGGTGATCCGCAACGAAGCCTCCGCGCCTTGCTACACCATCGTCCGCGGCATCCTCGGGACCGCCGAGGCCCGCCGCGCCTCGGTGCCCAACCATGCCGGCTTCGGCGTGGTCGAGGCGGTCGGCTCCCAGGTCAAGCGCGTCCAGCCCGGCGACCGGGTGGTCGTGGCCGGCACCTCCCAGTGCGGCCAGTGCTATCAGTGCCTGCAGGGCCGGGCCGACTTCTGCCAGTTCACCTGGGGCGGCGTGACCTTCCCCGCCTTCGCCGAGATGGCAGACAAGACGCCGGTCTTCGCCGACGTCGGCATCGGCGGCCTGGCCGAGGTCATGGTGGTGACCGAGGAGTATTGCTGCCCGGTGTTCAGCGACCTGCCCGCCGAGGAGCTGACCCTGCTGGGCGACCAGCTGGCCACCGGCTTCTGCGCCGGCTTCGCCCGCATGCGCTTCGAGCCCGGCTGCGACGTGGCCATCTTCGGCGCCGGACCGGTCGGCCTCGGCTCGGTGCAGGCCGGCCGGGTCCTGGGGGCCGACCAGATCATCGTGGTGGAGCCGATCAAATATCGCCGCGAGATGGCGCTGAAGCTCGGCGCGACGACCGTCATCGACCCGACCGGCAAAGGCGACGCCATCGTCGAGGAGATCCGCGAGTTGTGCAAAGGGCCGAACGACCGCCTATTCTCGGGCCAGGTCGGCTGGGCCAAGGGCAACGCCATCGCCGCACGCGGGGCCGACTTCGCCATCGAGGCCGCCGGGGTCCAGGCCTTCGTCCCCAAGGTCGAGCCCCAGCCCGACCCGACCAACGTCTCGACGGTCCGCCACACCTATGACTGCACCCGCCAAGGCGGCCATGCGATGATGATGGGCCTGACCACGGCGGACGTGCCGCTCGGCGGCCTGGGCCTCGCCCTCTTCGGCCGCACCATCCATTCGGGTCAGCAGGGCGGCATGCACATGATGCGGGACATCCCGCGCATGGTGAAGCTGATGGAGAAGGGGGTCATCGACTCCAAGACCATCATCAGCAAGCGCTACACCATCGATCAGACCCGCCAGTCGGTCCAGGACTGCGCCGACCGCACGATCGTCACCGGGGTGATCAAGTACAGCTGAGCCGTCAGGGGAGCCGGAATCGGCTCCCCTCCACGCCTTTCCGGCCGGCGTCAAAAAGATGGCGCGGATGCGTTGGCGATCTGTTAGTTCGGGCGCCCTAAGAGTCGCCGCCGCCACACCGGCGCGCGACGACAGTCAAATGATTTCAAAGCGAAGGCGCCGCGGCGGCCGGTTTTTTCCGTCGGCGCCTAAAAGTTGGCCCGTCAACCGCCAGAACCGTTGCACGGACGCTACACTGGGCCATTTTAACGACCAACTTCGGTAGCCGCAGCATGCTTCGATCATCGAAACGCATTGCACCCCACCTACCGCCCGCCTAGGCTGATCGTTGTCTTGCCCTCGGTTCTTTGTGTGGGGGCTCCGATCGATAGGTTGACCAACCGACCTTGGAGGTATCGACGCCATCTTCGTCAGGGCGTCGCCAAACCGGGGCGTGCACTATCCGCGCTTGGAGCTTTAAAGACACCGCCGAGTGGTCAGACGAGTAATTTAGAGTAACACCTCTCTCTTTTCGCGAATCCGTCGCAAATCCACGCTCTTCGGCGTGGAGGCAATAATATAGGGGAAACGCTGTTGTCACGTTTTGCAATAATTCTGCTTGGGGCGTCCGCCCTCAGCACCACCGCCTTCGCCCAGGCGAATAACGATATCGGCGCCCTGGAAGAAGTGGTCGTCACCGCGACCCGCCAATCCGAATCCCTGAACCGGATTCCGCTGTCGGTCAGCGCCCAGACCCAGAAGTCCATGGACCAGATCGGCATCCGCACGATCGCCGACCTTCAGGGCCGCGTCCCCGCGCTGCAGATCCAGCA
>DAICXL010000064.1:0-1974 GCA_027312185.1 Caulobacterales bacterium
TGGTGATCCACTTGACCTCGGTGCGATAGCGGGCGGCGGTGCGCACGCGCTCGACCCGTTCAGGGCGGACCAGCACCTTCTTGACCACCTTGTCGACCACGTCCTCGCCACGCACGGTCTCGGACCACGCCTCGCGCTCCAGCACCTGGTGCGAGCCCTGGCCATAGACGGCCGGCAGGGTCACCTGGCCGAAGCATTCGCCGGGGCGGGCGCCGGGCGGCGGGCCCCCCTGCTGAAGGCCAGGGTTGGCCTGCACCCGCGTCACGCCCAGCGGCGCGGCGAGACAGGCGAGGCCCAGGGCCGTTCCCGCAACCAGACCCAAATGAAGACGCGACATGGCGATCAACCTCTACACACAGCCCCGGGCATCGCCCCAACCCCCGGAATCCTAAGCCGATTACCGCAGGCCTGTCGCCGACGGCAGCAGCTTCTCCCCAGGCGCGAGCCAAAATGGCCCGGGCGATATCCAACCGGGGGCCCGTTGCAAGCTCCGGGCCGCCTTGAACCGGCGCCGGGCGAGGGCTATCAGCCTGATCATGATCTCCCGTTACGCTCGCCCGCAAGCCGCCGCCCTGTGGTCTCCCGAGACCCGCTACCGCATCTGGTTCGAGATCGAGGCTCACGCCGCCGACGCCATGGCCGAGCTGGGCGTCATCCCGAAGGAAGCGGCCGCGGCCATCTGGGAGAAGGGGCGCGACGCGGTGTTCGACGCCGACCGCATCGATGAGATCGAGGCGGTGACCAAGCACGACGTCATCGCCTTCCTGACCCACGTCTCCGAGATCGTCGGCCCCGAGGCGCGCTTCCTGCACCAGGGCATGACCTCGTCGGACGTGCTCGACACCTGCCTGGCCGTCCAGCTGAGCCGCGCCGCCGACATGCTGATGGAGGACGTCGACCTGGTCATGGCCGCGCTGAAGAAGCGCGCCTATGAGCACAAGCTGACCCCGACGGTCGGGCGCAGCCACGGCATCCACGCCGAGCCGACCACCTTCGGCCTCAAGCTCGCCGGCCACTACGCCGCCTTCCAGCGGGCCAAGGAGCGTCTGGCCATGGCGCGGTTCGAGGTCGCGACCTGCGCCATCTCCGGCGCGGTCGGCACCTTCGCCAACATCGACCCGATGGTCGAAGCCCACGTCGCCCAGAAGATGGGCCTGCACGTCGAGCCGCTCTCGACCCAGGTGATCCCGCGCGACCGCCACGCGGCCTATTTCGCGGCCCTGGCCGTCGTCGCCGCCTCGGTGGAGAACCTCGCCACCGAGATCCGCCACCTGCAGCGCACCGAGGTGCTGGAGGTCGAAGAAGCCTTCAGCCCCGGCCAGAAGGGCTCGTCGGCCATGCCGCACAAGCGCAATCCGGTGCTGACCGAGAACCTGACGGGCCTGGCCCGCCTGGTCCGGTCCGCCGTGGTCCCGGCGCTGGAGAACGTGACCCTCTGGCACGAGCGCGACATCAGCCACTCGTCGGTCGAGCGCGGCATCGGGCCGGACGCCACCGTCCACCTCGACTTCGCCCTGCGCCGCCTGGCCAGCGTGGTCGACCGACTGCTGGTCTACCCCGAGAACATGCAGAAGAACCTCGACCGGCTGGGCGGCCTCGTCCACTCGCAACGGGTGATGCTGAACCTGACCCAGAAGGGGGTGAGCCGCGAGGCCGCCTACGCCCTGGTGCAGTCCAACGCCATGAAGGTGTGGCGCGGTGAAGGAAACTTCCTCGACTTCCTCAAAAAGGAGCCCGAGGTGACGGCGCATCTATCTGATTCCGAACTGGAATCCCTGTTCGACCTGACCTACCACTTCAAGCACGTGGATACGATCTTCGCCCGCGTCTTCGGCGAGCAGGGCTGAGCGCAATGGCCCCGGTCCGCATCCTCCTGCAGACCACGATCGAGACCACCGAGGACGACTGGCATATCGGCCGCTTCGGCCTGTTGAAGCTGAGCCTGGAAGGCGCCGGCTTCGCGGTCACGGCCCG
>DAICXL010000064.1:2033-2440 GCA_027312185.1 Caulobacterales bacterium
AGAACCCCAGCCGCGACCCGGCGCGCCAGGCCATCGACGACCCCTACACCAGCTATATCTCCTGGCCGAACTACCACTCGGGCGCCAACGGCGACTTCCAGGCGATCGCCATCGCGGGCGAGCGCCATCCGGTCCTGGCCGGGGTCGACCTGCTGCCCGCCCATCCCCACGAGGGCGAGGTCGATGCGCCGGCCGATCAGGCCGCCCGGGTCGTGGCCACCGGCCGCAGCAAGGTGACGGGCCGGGCCTTCAACATCGCCGTCGCCTTCGAGGGCGAGGGCGGCAAGGGCCGGGGGTGGGCCGAATCGACCTTCCACCACTTCAGCGACTGCAACTGGGACCCCCGGGCGGGCTTCCCCACCTTCGTGAGCGAGCCCCCCGGCGACGGCATGCTGACCCACCCCGAG
>DAICXL010000064.1:2450-14507 GCA_027312185.1 Caulobacterales bacterium
CTGGCTGACGGGGCGGGACGCCCCCTAGCCTCAGCGCAGGGCGGGCCAGTCGGCCGGCTTGATCCGGGCGACCAGCTCCGGCGTTTCGCCGCCGGGCTTGAACACCAGGGCCTCGCCCTCGGCCACATCGGTCAGAGAGAAGGCGGCGGCGATATTCGGCTGATGGGTGACCAGGATCGTGTCGGCGCCCGGACGCGGCGGCGTCGCGGCGGCCCGCCGAAGCCACAGGGCGGAATCGGCGCCGATCCCGCTCATGCTGTGGCCCCCGTCCCCCAGCGGCTCGACGGTGCGGGGCGCGGGCAGGCCGGCGTGCTGCACGGTCTGCACCGCCCGGAAGGCCGGGCTCGACATCACCTCCCCCACCGGCAGGCCGAGGTCGCGGACGCCCTGGCCGAAGGTCGCCGCCTCCTGACGCCCCAGCGCGTCGAGCTGGCGCTCTAGGGCGAGGTTGCCGGGCTCGGCCGCCGCGGAGGACGGCGGCTGCGTGGGGGCGTGGGTGTGGCGCACGACCAGGACATAGCCGCCCTGGCGCAGGGCCGCCCCCAGCCCCGGACCGGCCAGGGGCTGAGCCTGGGCCATACCGGCGATGGCCAGGATCGCCATGGCGAGGGTCGATCGGTCGAACAACTTCATCTGCACGTCTCCTGGCGCCGGCGACGGCGTCGCACGGGGTGGTGGCGTCACCATGGCGATGGCGCAAATCGATGGCGGTCATTCAGATCTTCCCCCGGCCTCTTTTGGCTGGGGGAAGTACCGGCCGCAGGCCGGGGATGGGGGCTGCAGGGCGCGACAAGGGCCAGCAAGACCTGTCGCGCCCTGCAGCCCCCTCCACCCCCTTCGGGGGTCCCCCTCCCCCGCGCCGAAGAGCGCTGGGGAGGATCTTGGGTGGCGCGATATCGGGCGCCGGTCCGTTGCCGCGACCTTCGGCCTTGCGGGGCGGGCGCATCGGCGTGCCATAAGTCGGCGGTCGCCGCACGAGAGCCGAATGTTCCGACCGGAAAACGCCCAGAGCCTGATCGGCGTGCTGCTGCCCATCGCCCTGTGCTGGGCGGTGTCGGAACAGAGGAACCGCTTTCCGTGGCGCCTGGCCCTGGGGGCGGTGGCGCTGCAGGTGGTGCTGGTGCTGGTGCTGTTCGGCCTGCCCCAGGCCCGGGGCGTGCTGACCGCCATCAACGCCGGGGTCGACGGCCTGGCCGCCGCCAGCGCCCAGGGCTCGCAGTTCGTGTTCGGCTATCTGGCCGGCGGGACCCAGCCCTTCGACACCGCCGCCGCGCCCTTCGTCTTCGCCTTCCAGGTGCTGCCGCTGATCCTGGTCATCTCGGCCCTGTCGGCCCTGCTGTGGTACTGGAAGGTGCTGAAGTGGGTGATCCGGGGCTTCGGCTATGTGTTCCAGCGCACCCTGGGGCTCGGCGGCGCCTCGGCCCTGGCGGCGGCGGTCAATGTCTTCCTCGGCAATGTCGAGTGCGCCATCGTCATCAAGGGCTATCTCGACAAGCTGAGCCGCTCCGAGCTGTTCCTGATGATGACCCTGGGGCTGGCCACCGTCGCCGGCTCGACCATGGTCGCCTACGCCACCATCCTGAAGGACAGCCTGCCCAACGCCGGGGCCCACGTGCTGACCGCAGCGGTGCTGTCGGCGCCGGCCGGCATCCTTTTGGCCCGCATCATCGTGCCGGAAAAGCCCGGCGAGGGCGGCGAGAACGCCGACTATGATTCGATGCTGCTCTATTCCTCCGCCCTGGACGCGATCTCGACCGGGATCATGGACGGGCTGCAGGTGGCGCTGAACATCGGCGCCACCCTGATCGTCTTCGTGGCCTTCGTCGCCCTGGGCAACGGGATCCTGAGTATCATCCCGCCGGTGGCCGGCGAGCCGATCACCATCGAGCGGGTGCTGGGAATGGTGTTCGCGCCCCTGAGCTGGACCCTGGGCGTGCCGTGGGCCGAGGCGCCCCGGGCCGGGCGGCTGCTGGGCGAAAAGCTGACCCTGACCGAGATCATCGCCTTCGTGAACCTGGCCAGGGACACCACCCTGTCGGAGCGCACCCGCACCATCATGACCTATGCGATCTGCGGCTTCGCCAACATCGCCTCGGTGGGAATCACGGTGTCGGGGCTCAGCGTGCTGATGCCCGACCGCCGCGAACAGGTCGCCAGCCTGATCTGGAAGGCCCTGATAGCCGGCTTCCTGGCCACCTGCATGACCGCCTCGGTGGTCGGCGCCATGCCGCGGGAAGTCTTCGGCAACTAGCTCTTCCCCTGCGCTCTTCGGCGCGGGGGAAGTCCCCGGCGATAGCCGGGGGATGGGGGCTTTGGGAGCGCGACCTAGCCAGCGTCGTACCCAGCTGCCCCCTCCGTCCGCCTGCGGCGGCCACCTCCCCCGCGCACAAGAGCGCAGGGGAGGAGCTAAATGCCCCCTACTTCGCGTCGTAGTGCAGCAGGGTGATGCCGCCGGTGGCGTAGTTGGGGATGTCGGCGGCGGTGGCCTGGCCCTGGGGCGAGGCCAGGGCGGCCTCGAAGGCGGCCTTGTCGGCGAAGTCGCCCTCGAAGACGCAGAAATAGGGCGAGGGCGCGGTCACGCCCTCCGGCTCGAAGCTGTAGCGGCTGCCCAGGAGGCCCGGCATGGTGACAGCCAGGGGCACGTGCTTCTCGACATAGTATGTCTTGAAGTGCGCCGGGTCGGTCGGGTGCGGATAGAGCGCGAGCAGTTTGTACATGGGCGTCTCCCTGATTTGTCTATGACGCTACACTAGCGGTCAGATCGGCGAGCGCGAGACCTTCGGATGAAACCAACCCTTATCGGCGCCTGGGCCGCGTTCGCTGTCGCCCTGGCCGCACCGGCCTGGGCCGCGCCGGCCACGGACCCGCCGCCGCCGGAGGGGCTGGCGCGCGAGCAGGTCGACCGCTGGGTCGCCCGTTACATCGACCCGGGGAGCGACGTCGAAGCCGCCGCCACCGACGACATGGTGCTGTTCTACGCCCCGGCGACGGTGAAGAAGACCGAGGCGGGGGTGGAGGTGATGGTGCGCGGCGAGCAGTTCGTGGTCGAGATCATTCCCCCCGGGCCGATCCGCTCGTTCCGCGACCTGTGGCGCTTCGACTGCGCCGGGCGCCGCTTCCTGCTGATCGAGAGCGAGATCTTCCCGCACAGCAACCTGCAGGGAACGCCGGTGCGGCTCGACACCGCGGACGAGCGCTGGTCGGGCTCGTTCCCGGAAGGCGTCGGCCCCGGCTCGCTGATCGCCCGGGTCTGCCGCGACGCCGGCGTGGCGTTCGGGGGCTCCTGAGCGGCGATCACGTTCGGCGAACGTACTGCTACGCTTTGCGCTGGCGCGGGCTGAAACGGCGTGATTATCCTGGACGCGAATGAGAACGGGCGGGGAACAGATGCGGCGGGTCCTGTTGGCGATCGGAGCGGCGATCCTGCTCGCCGCCGGTCTTTCGCAGACGGCTTCGGCGGCGGGGGGGCCGCCGAGCAACCCGCCGCCCCCGCGCCGGACCGACGAGGCCAGCCTGCAGGCCTGGGCCGACGCCTATGTCGTCGAGAACGAGTTCGTCCTGTCCGGATTCGCCGACGGCAGCGCGATCCTGTTCGACCCGGCGACCGTCGCCCTGCAGGACGGCCATGTCAGCGCCATCGTGCGCGGCGAGATGTTCAAGCCCGAGCGCATCCTCGGGGTCACGCAGCGGTCGTTTCGCGACCGGTGGCTGTTCGACTGCGCCGCCAGGACCGCGAAGGAAGTGTTCAGCGAGGGATTTCCGCAATCCAACCTCCAGGGCCAGCCGGTCCCGGTCGATGTTTCCGACGCCGCCTGGTCGCCCCTGCCGGAGGAGACCGGGGAAGGCCGGCTGATGGCCCAGGTCTGCAGCCTGGGTTCGCTGCTGGGCGGCGACGTCGACCGGAGCAAGGCCCTGCCGCCGAACCTCGACGACGTGACCGACGAGGCCACCGCGGCCTGGATGAGCCGGCACGTCGACCTCGGGCGGGACGTGATGGTCTGGGCCGGCACGGGCGTCGGCGTCTTCTATACGCCGGCGGAGGTGGGGAAGGCCGAGAGCGGGCGGCCCTTGCTGTGGCTGCGAACCGAGCTCAGCGTGCTGCTGCCGTCGGAAAAGAGCATGTGGCGTTCGATGCGCGACCAGCTCGAACTCGACTGCCTGAACCAGCGCTACCTGCGCCTGCGGCAGGAGATCTATCCCGGCTCCAACCTGCTCGGGGCCAAATCGGAAGAGACCATGGAGCCGGAGTGGGCCGAGGCGGAGGCGGGATCGACCGACGCCGCCTGGCTCGGGTCGCTGTGCCGGCGTCTGGCGGGCGGGGCCGACGCAGCGCCCCCGGTCCCTGCCCCGGCCGGCGGCGATCCGCAGGCGCGGATCGACTGGATCGACACCTACATCAACACCAACGGCTATGTGCTGGCGAGCACCACCGACGAGGGCGCCCTGTTCTACGGGACCAGGGACATGCAACTGGGCGACGGCGGCCACCTGCTGGCGGTGATGCGCTTCGAGCATTTCGGCGGCGGCCAGACCCCGACCGACGGCCCGCGTTCGCTCACCCAAAGCATGGAGTTCGACTGCCGGGGAGGACGGCAGCGCGTGCTGGCCACCGCCCTCTATGCGGAGAACAATCTCGGCGGCGCTCGCGTACGGGGGCCGGCAGGCGGCTGGGCGAAGCCGAAACCCAACACGGCCGGAGAGGCTGTGTTCAAGCAGCTGTGCAGCCAGGTCAGCCTTCTGGGCCCCGACAGCGCCGGCGCCATGCCCACGCCGCTGCGCGGATCGAGCGACGCCGCCATTGAAGCCTGGATCGACGACAACGTGGTCGCCGGCGACTACGAGATCTCCGGCTACGGCGACGAGGCGGCGGCGCTCTATTCCACCAGCGAGATCGAACGCACGCGCCAGGACCACATGCGGGTGTGGACCCGCGTGGAATTCTTCCGGCCCGACGTCCTGGACAACCAGGTGGTGCGCTCGCTTCGCGAACTGGTGGAGTTCGACTGCGACCAGCAGCGTTCACGCACCCTTGCGACCGAGCTGTTCCCGGGCGCCAACCTGACGGGCGCCAAGATCGAGGAGAAGAAGTCGGAGGCCGAGTGGAGCTTCAACAGCCCCGGCGGCCTTCTCAGCCTCGTCGCCAACGACGTGTGCCGGATCAAGGACGAGGCCGACGAGGACGCCGCCGACCCGGCCAAGGCCCTGCCGACATCGAGCGGGATCCAGGCGCTTTAGAAGCTCAGGCGATCTCGACGCGGTAGTTTTCGATCACGGCGTTGGCGAGGAGGCGGTCGCACATGGCCTTGACCTGAGCCTCCGCGGCGGCCTTGTCGCCGTCGGGCAGTTCGAAATTGATGGTCTTGCCCACCCGCACCTTGTCGACGCCGGGAAAGCCCAGCCCGTGCAGGGCGCCTTCGATGGCCTTGCCCTGGACGTCGAGCACGCCGGGCTTGAGGAACACTTCGACCTTGGCCTTCATCACGTCCGTCCTTAAGCCACGCCGCCTTCGATCACCCGGGGCATTTCCTTCATGATCCCGAGGCGCCGGGCCACTTCGGTGTAGCTCTCGATGACATTGCCGAGGTCGCGGCGGAAGCGGTCCTTGTCCATCTTCTCGTTGGTGACCGAATCCCACAGGCGGCAGCTGTCCGGGCTGATCTCGTCGGCCAGGATGATGCGGCTGAACTCGCCTTCCCAGATGCGGCCGTACTCGATCTTAAAGTCGACGAGGGTGATGCCGACGGCGCCGAACATGCCCGACAGGAAGTCGTTCACGCGCAGGGTCATGGCCAGCATGTCGTCGATCTCCTGGGTCGAGGCCCAGTTGAAGGCGGTGATATGCTCTTCGGTGACCATCGGGTCGTTGAGCTCGTCCTTCTTGTAATAGAACTCGATGATCGAGCGCGGCAGGGCCTGGCCTTCGGGGATGCCGAGGCGCTGGGACAGAGAGCCAGCGGCGATGTTGCGGCACACCACCTCGAGGGGGACGATCTCCACCTCCTTGATGAGCTGTTCGCGCAGGTTCAGCCGCTTGATGAAGTGGTTCTGCACCCCGATCGTGTTCAGCCGCGTCATCACATATTCGGAGATGCGGTTGTTGATGACGCCCTTGCCCTCGAGCACGGCCTTCTTCTGGGCGTTGAAGGCGGTGGCGTCGTCCTTGAAGTACTGGATGAGGGTGCCGGGCTCCGGTCCCTCGTACAGGATCTTGGCCTTGCCTTCGTAGATCTTCTTGCGGCGGGTCATGCGCTCGCTCCGGCGGGGACGCAAAGCTCAGTCGGAAAATGAAAAGCGCGCGCGTGGTTTGCGCGCGCGGTCCGACTCAGCCCTGCCATCGATGTAGGACACCCCCCAAACTAGCGGAACCGAAGGTCCCGCGCAAACCTCCGTCCCCTTGCCGCCCCCCTTGCCGCCCCCCTGGGCGCGAAGTTGCAGACTGCCAATTCCTGAACGGCCCCGCCTGGCCTATATGAAGCCCAAACGAGTCCAAGGAGCGCTTCCGCATGACCACCTTCAACGACCGCGAGCGGGGCTTCGAAGCCGGCTTCGCCCTCGACCAGGAACAGGAGTTCAAGGCCGAGGTCCGCCGCGACCGAGCCCTCGCCCAGTGGGCCGGCGAGCGCATGGGCCTGACCGGCGACGCCCTGACCGCCTACGCCCAGTCGGTGGTCCGCGCCGACCTGAAGGAGCCCGGCGACGACGACGTGTTCCAGAAGGTCCTGGCCGACCTGGCCGAGAAGAGCGTCGAAGTCCTGCCCCACGAACTGCGCGCCAAGATGGACGAGCTGTTGGTCGCCGCCCGCATCGACGTCAAGGAAGGCCGCTAGCCCGTGAAATCCGCCGTCGTCGTCTTCCCCGGATCCAATTGCGACCGCGACTGCGCGGTGGCGATCGAGCGGTCGACCGGCTCCACGCCGGCCATGGTCTGGCACGGCGATTCGGAATTGCCGGCCGGGACCGACCTGATCGTGCTGCCCGGCGGCTTTTCCTATGGCGACTATCTGCGCTGCGGCGCCATGGCGGCCCAGTCGCCGGTGATGCGGGCGGTGGCGGACGCCGCCGGGCGCGGCGTCGCCGTCGTGGGCATCTGCAACGGCTTCCAGATCCTGTGCGAGGCGGGGCTGCTGCCCGGCTCGCTGCTGCGCAACGCCGGGCTGAAGTACGTCTGCAAGCCGGTCGAGCTCGACATCGCCAACGGCCAGACCCGCTTCACCGCCGGCTATGGCGAGCGGCGCACGGCGGTGATGACGGTGGGCAACGGCGAGGGCAATTTCTTCGCCGACGACACTGAGCTGGACCGGCTGGAGGGCGAGGGCCGGGTGGTGTTCCGCTATCGCGACAATCCCAACGGCTCGTCGCGGGGCATCGCCGGCATCGTCAACGACGCCGGCAATGTGCTCGGCCTGATGCCCCACCCCGACCGCGCCTTCGAGGCCGAGCTGGGGTCGGCCGACGGGGCGATCCTGTTCCAGAGCGTGGCGGGCAGCGCTTAGCGAGCAAAAGGCCTCAAGCCTCGCCCAGCGGCTTCACGGGCGCGCCTTGTTCGTCCTCGGCCGCCTTGTCGGTGGCGGTGCGGCGCTCAAAGACCGCGCGCTCGATGTCGCGGCGCTTGGCCTCGGCGGCGGCGTCAGGCTCTGGGGCCTGGGCGGGGGGATCGCCGGTCATGGTCGCTCCTCTGAAGCTATGCGCTCTAAAGCCGCGAAAGACCCCGGGCGTTCCCGCGAGCCCGGCCCTGACAGGCGCGCGGGAATAGGCTAATCCGCGCCCCATGACAGCCGCCGCTCAGACCAAGACCACGGCCCAACTCGCCCAGGAGTACGGCCTCAAGCCCGACGAATACGACCGCATCCTGCAGCGCCTGAACCGCGAGCCGAACGCAGTGGAGCTGGGGGTGTTTTCGGTGATGTGGAGCGAGCACTGCTCCTACAAGTCGTCCCGCGCGCACCTCGCCAAGCTCCCCACCACCGGCCCGCACGTGATCCACGGACCCGGCGAGAACGCCGGCGTCATCGACATCGGCGGGGGCCTAGCCTGCATCTTCAAGATGGAGAGCCACAACCACCCCAGCTACATCGAGCCCTACCAGGGCGCGGCGACCGGCGTCGGCGGCATCATGCGCGACGTCTTCACCATGGGCGCGCGGCCCATCGCCCTGCTGAACGCCCTGCGATTCGGCTCGCCCGAGCACCCCAAGACCAAGCGGCTGGTGGCCGGGGTGGTCTCCGGCATCGGCGGCTACGGCAACTGCGTCGGCGTGCCCACGGTGGGCGGCGAGACCAATTTCCACCCCGGCTATGACGGCAACATCCTGGTCAACGCCATGTGCGTGGGCCTGGCCGACGCGGACAAGATCTTCTACTCGGCCGCGCCTTCGGCCGGCCTGCCGGTGGTCTATTTCGGCTCCAAGACCGGCCGCGACGGCATCCACGGCGCGACCATGGCCTCGGCCGAGTTCGACGACGCCTCGGACGAGAAGCGCCCGACGGTGCAGGTCGGCGACCCCTTCGCCGAGAAGCTGCTGATCGAGGCGACCCTGGAGCTGATGGCCTCGGGCGCCGTCGCCGCCATCCAGGACATGGGGGCCGCGGGCCTGACCTCCTCGTCGGTCGAGATGGCCGGCAAGGGCGAGGTGGGCATCGACCTCGACCTCGACGCCGTGCCCCAGCGCGAAGAGGGCATGAGCGCCTATGAGATGATGCTGTCGGAAAGCCAGGAGCGGATGCTGGCGATCCTGAAGCCGGGCCGCGAGGCCGACGGCTACCGCATCTTCGAGAAGTGGGGCCTGGACGCCGCCGTCATCGGCTGGACCACCGACACGGGGCGCATCGTGCTGCGCCACAAGGGGGAGGTGGTGTGCGACCTGCCGCTGGCGCCCCTGTCCGAGGATGCGCCGCTGTATGACCGGCCGTGGACGGAGCCGCATCTGCAGCCGCGCCTGACCGACGTGGCCGCGCCGGCCGACTATGCCGACGCCCTGCGAAAGCTCATGAGCTGCCCCGACATGGCCTCCAAGCGCTGGCTGTGGGAGCAGTACGACCGCCACGTCATGGCCGACACCCTGTCGGACAGCGCCACCGGCGCCGACGCCGGCATGGTGCGGGTGCACGGGACCAAGAAGGCCCTGGCCGTCACCTCCGACGTCACCCCGCGCTATGTGCAGAACGATCCGTATGAGGGCGGCAAGCAGGCGGTGGCCGAGGCGTGGCGCAACCTGACCGCCGTGGGGGCCGACCCCATCGCCGTGACCGACAACCTGAACTTCGGCAATCCCGAGCGGCCCGAGATCATGGGCCAGATCGTCCGCGCCATCGACGGCATGGCCGAGGCCTGCCGCGCGCTCGACTTCCCCGTCGTGAGCGGCAACGTCTCGCTCTACAACGAGACCGCCGGGGCCGCGATCCCGCCCACCCCGACCTGTGGGGCGGTGGGCCTGCTGACCGACTATGCCAAGCGCGCCAGCTACAAGTCGATGAAGGCCGGCGACCGGCTGATCCTGATCGGCGACACGGTGGGCGAGCTGGGCGCCAGCCTCTATCTGCGCGAGATCCTCGGCCGCGAGGACGGGGCCCCTCCCCCCGTCGACCTGACGCTGGAGCGCCGCCACGGCGACCTGGTGCGCGGCCTGATCCAGGACGGGACCGTGACCACCGTGCATGACCTTTCGGACGGCGGACTGGTCGCGGCCGCGGCCGAGATGGCCCTGGCCTCCGACGTGGGGCTGAGCCTCGATCCGCACACGGCGACGTGCGCGCGCCACGGGTGGCTGTTCGGCGAGGACCAGGGCCGCTACCTGCTGGCGGTGTCGCCGTCGGTCGAGGCGCAGGTGCTGGAGCGGGCCAAGGCCGCCGGCGTCCCCGCCTTCGTGATCGGGAACGCCGGCGGAACCGCCTTCGCCGCCAAGGGCCTGTTCGACATGCCGCTGGCCGAACTGCGGGCGGTCAACGAGGCGTGGATGCCGGGGTTCATGGGGGCGTAGCGCTTAGCGCCAGCGCCCCCCCGCCGTAGCCCAATCTTAACTGAAGCGGTCCTAAGATCGCGTCATGCCCATGTCCCCTCAGGAACTCGAATCGTCGCTGCGGGAGGCCTTTCCCGACGCCGAGATGGTCATCGAAGACCTGGCCGGCGACGGCGACCACTACAAGGCTCGGATCGTCTCCGCCGCGTTCCGGGGCCTGACCCGGGTGCGTCAGCACCAGCTCGTCTATGCGGCCCTGAAGGGCAAGATGGGCGGGGAGCTGCACGCCCTGGCCCTCGAGACCGCAGCGCCGGCGGGCCCGTCATGAGATACCGCCCCTTCGGGCGCTCCGGCGCCGCCGTCTCCGCCCTTTCCCTGGCCCTGACCGACCGCCCGATGCGGAACGACGACCGGGTCAAGCTGATCTATGCGGCCCTCGAGGTCGGCATCAACACCTTCGAGCTGCAGTCGCGCGACCCGGCCGTGGCCCAGGCGCTGGGCGAGGCCCTGTCGGCCGTCGACCGGCAGATGGTGTTCGTGGCCATCCGCGTGGGCTGGAGCCGCGACCGCAGCGGCGCGCGGGTTCGCGACTTCTCGGCCGAGGGCCTGACGGGCGTCATCGAGGCGGCCCTGGCCCGCACCCGCCTCGGCCAGCTCGACGTCGCCATCCTCGACACCCTGGACGCCCCGGACCTGCCCGCCCACGCCGTCCCCGCGCTCGAATCGGCCCGCGCCGCCGGGCGGGTGAACATGCTGGGCATCGCCGGCTCCGGCGCGGCCGAGGCCCATATCGACAGCGGCGCCTTCGAGGTGATGGAGACCCCCTTCAACGTCACCTCCGGCTGGATCGACCGCAACCGCATCAAGCACGCGGTGCAGGCCGACCTGGCGATCATCGGCACCGACTTCCATCCCTTCGGCCGCCGCCAGGAGGACAAGCCCTCGGCGGGGCCGCTCGGCCTCGGCCGCCTGCTCGGCGGCGGGGGAAGCCCCCGGTCGGTGACGGAAGGCCCTTATGGATTTCTCGACCGCACCCCGGGGTGGACCAGGGAGGAGGCCTGCCTCGCCTTCGCCCTGACCGAACCGTCCCTGGCCACGGTCCAGGCTCGCTGCCACGAGCCGGCCGCCCTGCAGAAACTGGCCCTCGCGGTCGAGCGCGACCTGCCCAACGGCCTTTCGGCCCAGATCGAAATGGCCCGCTTTCCCCTCAGTCAGAACGCGCGTCCTTGATCTGAGGCGGCCGAGCGCCTAGCTGCGTAGGCGACAGTTTTTTTCGAGAGGCCCGCCATGAGCGAGACCCAGACCCAGGGCGCCGACGCCGCCGTCCACGCCTTCATCGACAAGACCCTCGCCGAGCACCCGGTGGTGCTGTTCATGAAGGGCGTGCCCGACGCGCCGCAGTGCGGCTTCTCGGCCGTGACGGTGCAGATCCTCGACCACCTCGGGGTGGACTTCGTCGGCGTCAACGTCCTGCAGGACGAGAGCCTGCGCCAGGGCGTCAAGACCTACTCCGACTGGCCCACCGTCCCACAGCTCTATGTGAAGGGCGAGTTCGTCGGCGGCTCGGACATCGTGCGCGAGATGTTCTCGACCGGCGAGCTGAAGCCGTTCCTGACCGAGAAGGGTGTGCTGGCGGCTTAAGGGGCGAGCTGCCCGTCCAAGCTGTCGAAGCCTTTCGGCCATCCATACACTTTCGTCATCCTGAGGAGCCCGAGCGAAGCTTGGGCGTCTCGAAGGACGCACGACGTCACCGCCGCTTGCGCCTTCGACCCTAAGCGCGATGATCTATCGTCATGGCGGCCTGGACCTACATGCTCCGTTGCGCCGATGGGACGTTCTACATCGGGTGCACGACCGATCTGGAACAGCGGATGAACCAGCATTCCGCCGGGACCTTCGGCGGCTACACCTCCACCCGCCGCCCCGTCGAGCTCGTGTGGGTAGGAGAGACGCCCACCATCCACGACGCCATCGATTTCGAGCGTCGCATCAAGGGCTGGAGCCGGGCGAAGAAGGAGGCCCTGATCCGCGAGATTGGGCGAGCATCCAGGTTCTATCTAATCGAAGGGGCCGTTGATGGAATGCGTGCTTCGAGACGCGCA
>DAICXL010000065.1:0-14439 GCA_027312185.1 Caulobacterales bacterium
CCTTGTCTCCGAAGCGCTTTGTGACGCCTTGCAGGGCGAGTTTGGGCGTCATGGCGCGACGGTCCTGCGTCCTTCGAGACGCCGGATTTCATCCGGCTCCTCAGGATGACGAGGGGGGTGGACTGCAATGGCGTTCGTCATGCTGAGGAGCGCGACGAAGTTGCGCGTCTCGAAGCACGCAGATGTTTGGCGGCCGTTCTTCATCACGAAAACAGGCTCGTCAGCAGGTAGTCGGCGGCGAAGATCAGGATGGCGGCCGAGACCACCGCGTGGGTGGCGGCGCGGCCCACGCCCCGGGCGCCGCCGGTGGCGTAAAAGCCGTGATAGCAGCCCATCAGGGCCACGATGAAGCCGAACACCGCCGCCTTGATCAGGCCCGAGATCACATCCCAGCTCTCCAGGAAGTCCCAGGTGTTGCGCAGATAGGTCTCGGCGCTGAAGTCGAGGGTGGCCGTGGCCACGATCCATCCCCCCGCTATGCCGATGATGTCGGCGACCACGGTCAGCAGCGGCAGGGTCACCACCGCGGCCGTCAGCCGCGGCGCGATCAGGTAGCGGTAGGGGTTGGTCGACAGGGTGTGCAGGGCGTCGATCTGCTCGGTGGCGCGCATGGCCCCGATCTCGGCGGCGATGGCGGCCGAGACGCGGCCCGCCAGCATCAGGGCGGCCAGGACCGGCCCGAGCTCGCGGGTGATCCCCAGGGCCACGATCTGCGGCATGATCTGCTCGGCGTTGAAGCGCCCGCCGCCGGTGTAGATGTTCAGCGCCAGGGCCGCGCCGGTGAACACCGCCGTCAGCCCCACCACCGGCAGGGACAGCCAGCCGATGGCGCCCAGCTGGCGCGCGAACTGGCCGAAGAAGAACGGCGGGCTGACCGCCGCGGCGACGCCGCGGCCGGCGAAGAGGGCGACGCGACCGGCGGTGCGCAGCAATCCCAGGGTCGAGCGGCCGACGCCGCGGACGATCCTCAGAGCGAGGTTCATGCGGCCTCGCCCCGGGTCTTCGCCTCGCCGACGTAGCGACGGGCGGCGCGCGGGCTGATCCGCACCAGGATCTCGTGCGCCACTGACGAGGCGGCGGCGGCCAGGTGGTCGAGATGGGCGTTGGGGCCCAGCAGTTCGACCCGGCCGCCGACCTTGGCGGTCGGCGCCTCGCCGACATCGACCACGATCATGTCCATGGTCACGATGAGGAAGGGCAGGCGCACGCCGTCCAGCCACCCGGCGCCCTTGGCGTGCGCGGCGCGCAGCACGCCGTCGGCGTAGCCCGCGCCGATCACCGCCGCGCGCATCGACCGGTCGGCGGTGAACATGCCGCCATAGCCGACCGCGTCGCCGGCCTTCAGCTCGCGGATCTGCAGGATCGGGGCGTCGAGATGGGCCACGGGCCGGATGCGCGGATGAGGGACTTCCTGCGGCCCGCCGCCGTAGAGGCTGATTCCCGGCCGGACCACGTCAAAGCGGTATTCGGGGCCGAGGAAGATTCCGCCGGAGGCCGCCAGGCTGGCCTGGGCGCCGGGCAGAAGGGTCCGGGCGGCGCGGAAGCGCCCGAGCTGGGCGGCGTTCCTCAGGTGCCCGGGCTGATCGGCGCGGCTGAGGTGGCTCATCAGGAAGGCCACGTCGTCCAGGCCGGAGAGGTCCCCGGCGGACAGCCCCAGCCGGTTCATGCCGGTCTCGACGTGAACCGAGACAGGCCCCGGCTGCACGCTGCGCCAATAGGCGACCTGTTCGGCGCTGCTGAGCACGGGGGTCAGGTTCGCGGCGACGAGGCGCGCGTGGGAGCCCCGCGTCGCGCCGTCCAGCACCCGGATCGTCGCCGGCCGGTCGCCCAGAGCGGCGCGCAGAGCCTCGCCCTCGGACAGCCGGGCGACGAAGAAGCTGCGCGCGCCCTCCGCCCACAGCCGCCGGGCCACCGGCTCAGCCCCCAGGCCATAGCCGTCCGCCTTGACCACCGGCGCGACTTCCGCGCCGGCGGCCTCACGGGCGAGAACGTGGAAGTTGGCCGCGAGCGCATCCAGGTCGATGGTGAGGCGTGTCTCGGCGGTCATGGGGGTGGAATAGCGGAGACCTCCCCGCCTTCAAAGCTCCTCCCCTGCGCTCTTTGGCGCGGGGGAGGGGGACCACCGAAGGTGGTGGAGGGGGCGTCTGGGTACGACGCTGGCCAAGTCGCGCGCCCTGCAGCCCCCATCCCCGGCCTTTGGCCGGTACTTCCCCCAGAGGGGGAAGAGCTTTGGGTCAGCGTGGCTCGTAGCGGCCTTCGCGGGCGAGGTTGCCGAACTTGGTTCGGTCCTCGTCGAAGGACAGGCGCACCGTGCCGATGGGGCCGTGGCGCTGCTTGCCGATGATGACCTCGGCCAGGCCGTGGACCCGGTCCATCTCCTCCTGCCAGGTCATGTGCTCGGGGGTGCCCTCGCGGGGCTCGGCGCGGCCGAGGTAGTAGCTTTCGCGGAAGACGAACATCACGGCGTCGGCGTCCTGCTCGATCGAGCCCGATTCGCGCAGGTCGGACAGCTGGGGCCGCTTGTCCTCGCGGTTCTCGACGTTACGCGACAGCTGCGACAGGGCGATGATCGGCACCGACAGCTCCTTGGCCAGGGCCTTGAGGCCCTGGGTGATCATCGAGACCTCCTGGACCCGGTTGTCGCCCTTGGAGCCGTCGGTGGTGACCAGCTGCAGATAGTCGACCACGATCAGGTCGAGGCCCGAGGTGCGTTTCAGCCGCCGGGCGCGGGCGGTCAGCTTGGCGATGGACAGGCCGCCGGTGGCGTCGATGAACAGCGGGCTTTCCTGGATCTCCAGGGCGGCGTCGCGCACGCGCCCGAACTCCGCGGCGTCGATCTCGCCCTTGCGCAGCCGGTCCGAGGCCACGCCCGAGACCTCGGCCAGGAGACGCATCGACAGCTGCTCGGCGCTCATTTCGAGGCTGAAGAAGGCGACGACCCCGCCGTTGACGGTCTTCTTGGTCCCGTCGGCCTGCGGCTCCCAGGCGTAGGACCGGGCGACGTGGAAGGCGATGTTGGTGGCCAGGGCCGTCTTGCCCATCGACGGGCGCCCGGCGAGGATCAGCAGGTCGGAGGGGTGCAGGCCGCCCAACCTCTGGTCGAGGTCGATCAGGCCGGTGGACACCCCGGCCAGGCCCCCGTCGCGGGAGAAGGCCTCGGCCGCCATCTCCACCGCGCCATGCAGGGCGTCGGCGAAGGTGACGAAGCCGGTGGAGGTGCCGCCCGTCTCGGCCAGGGAATAGAGCTGCTGTTCGGCGCTCTCGATCTGGTCGCGGGCCTCGGTCTCAGGGTCGCCCGCGGCGCCGGCGGAGATCTCGCCGCCGATGCGGATCAGCTCGCGCCGCACCGCCAGGTCGTAGATCACCCGGGCGTAGTCCGGGGCGTTGGCGGCCGGGGGCGCCCGGTCGACCAGATCGGCCAGGTAGCGCAGCCCGCCCAGTTCCTCGAACGCCGGGTCGCGCCGGAATCGTTCCATCAGAACAATGGGTTCGGCCAGCTGGCCCTTCTTGATGTGCTCCTCCATCGCCGCGAACAGGCGCTGGTGGAACGGCTCGTAGAAGTGACGCGCCTGCAGCTTGTCGCTCAGCCGCTCATAGGCGGCGTTGTCATAGAGCACGGCCCCGAGCAGGGCCTGCTCGGCTTCGATGTTGCACGGCACATGGGCGAGGATGGGACCCGCGGAAGCGGCGGGGTCGAATTGGAAAGCGGGCGACGACATGAGTTAATCAATAGCTAAGTGGAGGGTTCAAAACAGCCGTCCAGAGAGGTGTGTCCACCGCCCGCCGCCGACCATCCACAGCGATTATGCCCCATGTGGCTAATGCGCCGAACCGGGAAGATATCGCGATGAACGCAACCTGAACGGGAGCGGCGAGAGGCGCTGCGGACAAAGAAAAAAGGCGGCCCCGGTTTCCCGGAGCCGCCCTGATCTTGCGTCGAAAGGAGGACCTTTAGCGGTCCATCCCGCCGGCGGCTTCGACGGCGGCGCCGGCGCCGCCGTCGAGCATGTCCTGAGCCTGTTCGGCAGCCGCCGCCCGGTCTTCATCGAACGCCGAGGCGATGACGTTTTCGCCGCGCGCCTGGCGCTCGGCTTCGTCCTGGCTGCGGGCGATGTTGATCTTGACGTTGATGGTGACCTCGGCGTGAAGGCGGACCTTCACCTCGTGGACGCCCAGCGTCTTGATCGGCCGGTCGAGGATGACCTGGCTGCGGTCGACCTTGCCGCCGTCCGCCTGGATGGCGTCGGAGACGTCGCGGCCGGAGACCGAGCCGTAGAGCTGGCCGGAATCGCCCGCCTGACGGATCAGGATGTAGGACGTGCCGTCCAGGCCTTCGCCGGCCTTTTCGGCTTGGGCGCGGGCTTCGGCGTTGCGGGCTTCGATGTGGACGCGCTGCCCTTCGAAGACCTTGAGATTGGCGGCGGTGGCCCGCAGCGCCTTGGAACGGGGCAGCAGGAAGTTACGGGCGAACCCGTCCTTCACCGAAACCACGTCGCCGATGGTGCCGAGCTTTTCGACGCGTTCGAGCAGAACAACTTTCATGGGTTCGCCTCCTACTTCACGACGTAGGGGAGGAGCGCGAGGAAGCGGGCGCGCTTGATGGCGCGGGCCAGCTCACGCTGCTTCTTGGCGGACACGGCGGTGATGCGCGAAGGCACGATCTTGCCGCGTTCGGAGACGTAACGCTGCAGCAGCTTCACGTCCTTGTAGTCGATCTTCGGTGCGCCGGCGCCCGAGAAGGGGCAAACCTTGCGGCGACGGAAGAAGGGGCGGCGTCCGCCGCCGCCGGTGGCGGTGCCCGGAACGGTCGGGGCCGCCGCAGTGGTCGTATCGGTCATGTGCGTGCTCCCTTATGCCGGCATGTCGTCGTAGCTGCGACGCGGGGGACCGTCACGGTCGCCGCGGTCGCCGCGATCCCGCTCACGGTCGCGGTCACGCCGCGCCAGGACCGGGGACAGCTCGAGGTCGAGCTCTTCGACGCGGACCGTCAGGTAGCGCAGCACGTCCTCGTTGATGGACAGCTGGCGTTCCATTTCCTTGACGGCCTCGGAGGGCGCGTCGAGGGCGAGGAGCGAATAGTGCCCCTTGCGGTTCTTCTTGATCCGGTAGGTCAGGTTGCGAAGGCCCCAGTACTCGATCTTGGCCACGTGGCCGCCCTGGTCCTCGATGAGGTGCTTCAGGGTGTCGTTGAGGGCTTCGGCTTGTTGCGGCGAGATATCCTGCCGCGCGATGATGATGTGTTCGTATAGCGCCATGGCGTCCTTCTTCCGGTCGGAGGGCGGCGCGGGCGTCGGCGGAAGCTCCGACGGCCACGATGGATCTCGGCGCGGCGGGCGGGAAGGTCCCACCCCTTTTGCGCTCCACGTCGAGACCGCCTTCCAGGAAGCGCGGGAAAATACTCGGGATCGCCCGGAAAGCAAGGGCGGTCTCTTATCCCTCCCATTCATGGGGAGGGCGACTCGCGGGCGTCAGGCCCGCGAGCGGGGTGGGGCGGAGCCGCGGCGCTCGCCGATAACTTCCCCCCACCCGACGCCCTGCGGGCGCCACCCTCCCCACAAGGGGGAGGGATGAAGACTACCGCCCCGCCCGCCGCTCCACCCGGAAGTTGGCGAGTTGCTCGGTGGGCCAGGCCCACTCGGGCTTGAGTTCGTGGGCCCGCATGAAGTCGTCGTAGGCGCCGCGCAGGTCGTCGAGGTTCCACTTGGCCAGGGCGCGGTTGCCGTAGGCCTTCTCCGGCTCTTCCGGATTCAGGGCCAGGCCGCGGTTGATCTCGTCCAGGGCCTCCTGGTTGCGCTTCAGGCCGATCAGGGCGGCGCCGCGGTTGACGAAGGCCTCGCCCATGTCGGGCTGGATCGCCAGGGCCTCGTCGAAGTCTCGCATGGCCGAGCCGTAGTCGCCCCTGTCCAGGAACATGACGCCCCGGTTGAGGTAGGTCGCCGCCAGGCTGCGGCCCGACAGCATCTCGGCCAGGATGGCCATGGTGCAGTTTTCGAGGGACAGGGGGCTGGCGACCCCCGCCTTGGCCTGTTCGGAACAGATCTGGGCCCGGCCCCCGATCAGCACCTCGATGGCGTGGGCGGGCCGCGGGGCGGCGGCGAAAACGGCGACGGCGACCGCCCCGACCAGGACGCTGGCTTTGAGACCGTGGCTCACCATGTCGCCCTCCATCGCAGGCGGGGAGGACCATAGCATGGAAAGTCCCGCCCTGTGCGAAACTGACGCCGGCGTCAGAGCCGCGGCGGCGCCCCGGGTTGAAGGCGGGCGCGTTTCGCCATAACCAAGCCGCCCGCCGAGTACGGAGAGATTTCCATGAGCCTCGCCTTCCTTTTTCCCGGACAGGGCAGCCAGGCCATCGGCATGGGCAAGGCGCTGCACGAGGTGTTCCCCGCCGCCCGCCAGGTGTTCGAGGAGGTCGACCACGCCCTGAACCAGCACCTCTACCGGCTGATGTGCGAGGGCCCCGAGGACGAGCTGACCCTGACCGAGAACGCCCAGCCGGCGCTGATGGCGGTGTCGCTGGCGGTGGTCCGTGTCCTGGAGGAGGAGTTCAATGTGCCGATGGAGGGCGCGGCCTTCGTCGCCGGCCATAGCCTGGGCGAATATTCCGCCCTCGCGGCCGCCGAGGCCCTGACCATCGCCGACGCCGCCCGGCTGCTGCGCCTGCGCGGCCAGGCCATGCAGCGCGCCGTCCCGGTGGGGGAGGGGGCCATGGCCTCGCTCATCGGGCCCAAGGTCGACCTGGCCCTGGCCGAACAGGCCGCCGCCGAGGGCGCGACGATCGGGGTCTGCGTCGTCGCCAACGACAACAACCTGGGCAATATCGTCATCTCCGGCGACAAGGCCGCGGTGGACAAGGCGATCGAGGCTGCCAAGGCCCTGGGCGCCCGGGCCATTCCCCTCAATGTCTCGGCGCCGTTCCACTGCCCCCTGATGCAGCCCGCCGCCGACGCCATGGCCGAGGCCCTGGCGACGACGACGATCTCGGCGCTGCTGGCCCCCGTGGTCGCCAACGTCACCGCCCGCCCCACCAATGACCCCGAGCTGATCCGCCGCCTGCTGGTCGAGCAGGTGACGGGGCGGGTGCGCTGGCGCGAGAGCCTGGCCTGGATGGTCGAGGAGGGCGGGGTGACCCGTTTCGCCGAGTGCGGCGCCGGCAAGGTGCTGACCGGCATCGCCAGGCGCGCCGCCCCCGACGCCGACGCCGTGGCCCTGAACACCCCGCTGGACCTGGAGTCCTTCGCGCAGACGCTGTAGCGGGACCGAAAGCCTTCGTCCTTCGACAAGCTCAGGATGAGGCTTTCTACTGAAACGCCCTATAATTCCGCCTCATCCTGAGCCTGTCGAAGGGCGAGGCGGTCGCACCACCGGAGACACTAAGATGTTCGACCTCAGCGGCAAGACCGCGCTCGTCACCGGCGCCAGCGGCGGCCTGGGCGGGGCCATCGCCCGGTCGCTGCACGCCCAGGGGGCGACGGTTGTGCTCTCGGGCACCCGCGCCGAGGCCCTGCAGGCCGTCGCGGCCGACATGGGCGAGCGGGCCTTCATCGCCCCGGCCAACCTGTCTGATTCGGCCGCCGTCGACGCCCTGGTCGGCCAGGCCGAAGCCCTCGCCGGCCAGGTCGACATCCTGGTCTCCAACGCCGGCCTGACCCGAGACGGCCTGCTGGTCCGAATGAAGGACGAGGACTGGGACACGGTGATCCGGGTCAACCTCGAGGCTTATTTCCGCCTCTCCCGCGCCGCCCTGCGCGGCATGATGAAGCGGCGCTGGGGCCGCATCCTCGGCATCGCCTCGGTGGTGGGGGTCACCGGCAACCCGGGCCAGGCCAACTACGCCGCCTCCAAGGCGGGGATGATCGGCTTCTCCAAGGCCCTGGCCCAGGAGGTGGCGGCCCGTAACGTCACGGTGAACTGCGTCGCCCCCGGGTTCATCTCCAGCCCGATGACCGATGTGCTGAACGAGGCCCAGCGGGGCGCGATCCTTGGCCGCATCCCGGCGGGCCGCCTCGGCGAGGGCGCCGAGATCGCAGCCGCCTGCGTCTACCTCGCCAGCGAGGAGGCGTCCTACGTCACCGGCCAGACCCTGCACGTCAACGGCGGCATGGCCATGCCATAAGAAGCGGGGGCGGCCGTCCCGGTCGCCTGAGGCGCTAGTCTCCCCAAAAGGAGTATGGTAGGCGTCCCGTCGAACTGGCTTCGCTGATCGTCAGACGAAAGCCGGCAAGCATTTGCGGCGTGATCGGAAGGTTTCCGGGGCGTCGATCCAGAGACACCAACAAGGGGCTAAGAGCGTATGTCCGACATCCTCGAACGCGTGCGCAAGATCGTGATCGAGCACCTCGACGCCGATCCGGAGAAGGTCACTGAAAAGGCCAGCTTCATCGACGACCTGGGCGCTGACAGCCTCGACAACGTCGAACTGGTCATGGCCTTCGAAGAAGAGTTCGATATCGAGATTCCCGACGACGCCGCCGAGCACATCCAGACCGTCTGCGACGCGGTTAAGTTCATCGGAGAACGGCTCGGCGCCTGAGCCCTTGCGCCGCCCGCTTCTCGTGAGGGGGGCCGGGGCCTGATCCGGAGCGCGGGCGACCGCCTCCGGTACGGCCCGGGCCCTCTTGCGTTTTGCGCGCGGCCGGAAAGGTAGGAAGACGCCCATGCGTCGCGTCGTCGTCACCGGTATCGGCCTGCTGACCCCTCTGGGGCAGGGGCGCGAACTGTCGTGGAAGCGGATCCTGGCCGGTCAGTCCGGGGCAGGCCGCATCACCGCCTTCGATCCCACCGAATACGCCTGCCAGATCGCCTGCGAAGTGCCGCGGGTGGATGGGCGCGGCGGCGGCGGGGCCGATGTCGAGGGGTCGTTCGACCCCGACCAGACCATGTCGCCCAAGGACCAGCGCCGGGTGGACGACTTCATCCTCTACGCGGTGGCCGCCGCCGACGAGGCGGTGAAGGATTCCGGCTGGGCGCCGGAAGACGCCGAATCGCGCCAACGCACCGGGGTGGTCCTGGGCTCGGGCATCGGCGGACTGAACACCATCGCCGAGACCGCGATCGAGCTGGAGGCCAAGGGCCCCCGGCGCGTCAGCCCCTTCTTCATCCCTTCGGCCCTGATCAACCTGGCCTCGGGCCACGTCTCAATCCGCTACGGCTTCCAGGGCCCGAATCACTCGGTGGTCACCGCCTGCGCCACCGGGGCCCACGCCATCGGCGACGCGTTCCGGATGATCCGCTACGGCGACGCCGACGTGATGGTGGCCGGCGGCGCCGAGGCCGCGGTGTGCAAGATCGGCATCGCCGGCTTCATCGCCTGCCGCGCCCTCTCCACCGGCTACAACGACACGCCCGAGAAGGCGTCCCGCCCCTACGACGACGGTCGCGACGGCTTCGTCATGGGCGAGGGCGCCGGCGTCCTGGTGCTCGAGGAGTACGAGCACGCCAAGGCGCGCGGGGCCAAGATCTACTGCGAAGTCAGGGGCTACGGCCTGTCGGGCGACGCCTACCACATCACCGCCCCGGCCTCGGACGGGGACGGGGGCTACCGCGCCATGGCCGCCTCCCTCAAGGACGCGGGCGTTTCGCCGGGCGATATCGACTACATCAACGCCCACGGCACCTCGACGCCGCTCGGCGACGAGATCGAGCTGCGCGCCGTCGAGCGCATGCTGGGCAACACCGCCGCCCGGGCGACCATGTCATCGACCAAGTCGGCCATCGGCCACCTGCTCGGCGCGGCCGGAGCGGTCGAGGCGGCGTTCAGCGCGCTCGCCATCCGCGACCAGATCGCGCCCCCGACCATCAACCTCGACACCCCATCGGTCGAGACCGCCATCGACCTCGTGGCCCATAAGGCCAAGCCGATGGAGATCAACACCGTCCTGTCGAACAGCTTCGGGTTCGGCGGCACCAACGCTTCGCTCGTGTTCTCGAAGGTCGCGTGAAACGGCGGTTCCGCGCCTACAGCCAACGGGAGCCCAGGCCAGGCCGGGGCTTCCTGGCCGGCGTGGCCAGCGCGACCGTCACCGTCGTCGTCCTGGGGCTTATCGCGGCCATCGCCGCGGCCTGGGTCTACAACGCCCCCGGCCCCGTCGCCCGGCAGGGCGATCAGACCACGGTGATCCTGCGCAAGGGCGCGGGGCTGTCGGAGATCGGCGCCTCGCTGGAGCGGGGCGGGGCCGTCGGCTCGGCCGCCCTGTTCATGGCCGCCGCCCAGGTCACCGGCGCCGCCAAGGCCCTGAAGGCCGGAGAGTACGCCTTCGCGTCGCGCACGTCCCTGTCCGGGGTGCTGGACAAGATCCGCCGCGGCGACATCGTCCACCATCGAGTGACCGTGCCCGAGGGCCTGACCTCGGCCCAGGTGGTGGAAATCCTCGACAAGACCGCCGTGCTCACCGGCGAGGTTCCAACCCCGCCCGAGGGCTCGCTGCTGCCCGAGACCTACGACGTGGTCCGCGGCGAGGAGCGCTCGGCGGTGCTGCAACGGATGATGGACGCCCGCGACAAGCTGCTGACCCAGCTGTGGGCCAAGCGCCAGTCCGGCCTGCCCTTCGACACCCAGGCCGAGGCCGTGACCCTGGCCTCCATCGTCGAGAAGGAGACCGGGGTGCCCTCCGAGCGGCCCCGGGTCGGCGCGGTCTACGTCAACCGCCTGCGCCGCGGCATGCGGCTGGAGGCCGACCCGACCCTGATCTACGGCATCAATGGCGGCCTGCCCCTGGGGCGCGGCCTGCTGGCCTCCGAACTGGCCCAGCCGACGCCCTACAACACCTATCTCAACGCCGGCCTGCCCCCGACCCCGATCGGCAACCCGGGCCGCGCCTCCCTGGCCGCCGTGCTCGACCCGCCCAAGACCGACGAGGTGTTCTTCGTCGCCGACGGCACGGGCGGCCACGCCTTCGCGGCCACCTACGAAGAGCACCTGCAGAACGTCGCCCGCTGGCGCCAGATCGAGCGCTCGCGCCCCGCCGCTGCGACCGCGCCCGCCACCGGGACCGGCGCGTCGGCCGCGGCCGAACCCCAACCCTCGGGCCCTAAGCCATGACCCCGCTCTCCGGCATGACCGGGTTCGCCCGCTGCGAAGGGGCCTTCGGGGCCTGGACCTGGGCCGTGGAGGCCCGGTCGGTCAACGGCCGCAACCTCGAGGCCCGCTACAAGGGCCCGCCGGGCTTCGACGCCCTGGAGCGGGTGGTCCGCGACGGCGCCCAGAAGCGCTTCCAGCGCGGCCAGATCAGCGTCGGCCTGCAGGCCCGGCGCAACGAAGGCGCCGTCAGCGTCCAGGTCAATATCGAGGCCCTCGACCAGCTCGTCGCCCTGTCGCGGGACTATGTCGCCCGCGGCGACGTGGCGGCCCCCCGTTTCGACGGCCTGCTGCTGGTGCGCGGCGTGATGGACGCCAGCGACGGGGCCGAGGACGAAGCCGCCCGCAAGGCGCTGGAAGCCGCCATGGCCGCCTGTGTCGAACAGGCCCTCGACGGGCTGAAGATCGCCCGCGACGAGGAGGGCGTGGCGCTGTGCGGCGTGCTCGGCGGCATCGTCGACCGTATCGAGACCCTGCGAACCCTGGCCGAGACCCAGGCCGCCGCCCAGGGCCCGGCCCTGAAGGATCGCTACGCCAAGCGGATCGCCGACCTGGTCGGCGAGGCCGGGGGCGGGCTGGAAGAGCGCATCGTGCAGGAGGCGGCCCTGCTGGCCGTGAAGGCCGACGTGCGCGAGGAGCTCGACCGCCTGCTCGCCCACATCGACGGCGCCCGCACCCTGCTGGCGGACGGCGGCCCGGCCGGCCGGCGCCTGGACTTCCTGGCCCAGGAGTTCATGCGAGAGGCCAATACGCTCTGCTCGAAGTCGGCCTCGTCCGTCCTCACCGCCACGGGGCTGGACTTGAAGGCCGCTATCGAGCAGTTCCGCGAGCAGATTCAGAACGTCGAGTAGAGATCATGATCGAGTATCAACCCCGCCGCGGTCTGATGCTGGTGATCTCGAGCCCCTCGGGCGCGGGAAAGACCTCCCTGTCGAGGCGCCTGCTGGTCGACCACCCCGAACTGACCCTGTCCGTCTCCTGGACCACCCGCGCGGCCCGCTCGCGCGAGATCGACGGGCGGGAGTACCATTTCGTCGACCGGCCGCGCTTCGACGAGATGGTGGCCGAGGACGGCTTCCTGGAGTGGGCCGAGGTCCACGGCGCCTGTTACGGCAGCCCGCGCCAGCCGGTGCTGGAGGCCCTCTCCAAGGGCCAGGACGTCCTGTTCGACATCGACTGGCAGGGCGCCCGCCAGATCAGCGCCGCCGCCGGGCCGGACGTGGAGCGGGTGTTCATCCTGCCCCCCTCGATCGCCGAGCTGCGCCGGCGCCTCTACGCCCGCGGCCAGGACACCGCCGAGGTGATCGAGCGCCGGGTGGCCTGGGCGAAAAACGAGATCGAGCACTATCGCGAATACGACCACGTCCTGGTCAACGAGGACTTCGACAAGACCTACTCCGACCTCGCCCATATCTACCACGCGGCCCGGATCGTGCGGAAAAGGAACCCCTGGCTGGAGCCCCTCGTTCAGGCCCTGCTCGACGAGCAGATCTGAAACGGCGCCGGGAGAGGGGCCCTCAATGACCCTGACCCGCCGTTTCGTCTGCACCGGCCTTGGCGGCGCGCTCCTCGCCCCCGCCGCCGCCTGCGGCCAGGCCGCGCCGCCCGCCGAGACCGCCGCCGCACCCGCGCCCGAACAGGTCCGCGACCTCGACTCCGCGGCGCTGACGGACGCCTTCACGGGCGCCGCGACCCTGCCCCAGCTTCGCACCATGATCGTCGCCCAGAACGGGCGGGTGGTGCGCGAACAGGTCTTCCGCGGCCCCGGCCTCGATACGCCGGTCAACATCAAGTCGGCGTCGAAGTCGATCATCGCGGCCCTGGCCGGCTGCGCCCTCGACCGGGGCGTGCTGAAGGGCCTGGACCAGCCGATCGGCCCGATCCTCGGCGCCCGCATCCCCGCCGCCGCAGACCCGCGCGCGCGCCTGCTCACCATCGAGCAACTGCTGTCCATGGCCGCCGGCCTGGAGCGCACCTCGGGCCAGAACTACGGCCGCTGGGTGTCCAGCCGCGACTGGGTCGCCTACGCCCTCAGCCAGCCCTTCGTGGCCGAGCCGGGGGGGCGGATGCTCTATTCGACCGGGACCTCGCACATCATGTCGGCGGTGCTGACCCGGGCGGCGGGGCGCAGCACCCTCGACCTGGCGCGGGAGTGGCTGGGCCGGCCCCTGGGGATCACCGTGCCGCCCTGGACCCGCGACCCGCAGGGGATCTATTTCGGCGGCAACGAGATGGCCCTGTCGCCCCGCGCCCTGCTGCGCTTCGGCGAAATGTACCGCAACGGCGGGCTGCATGGCGCCACGCGCGTGTTGAGCGCGGCCTTCGTCGAGGACAGCTGGCGCTCGCGCGGGGGCCGCTCGCCCTACACCGGCTACACCTACGGCCTGGGCTGGTGGCTGCGCGAGGCCGGCCCGCACCGCGTCAACTTCGCCTGGGGCTATGGCGGTCAGATGGTGTTCGTCATCCCCAGCCTGGCGCTGAGCGTGGTGATGACCTCGGACCCCACCGCCAGAGGCGGCGACGGGCATGTGCCGGCCCTGCATCGCCTGGTTGACGAAACTATCGTCGCGCGGACGCGCAGCGGCTAAGCTTCCCTGTCGACGGGGGACCGGGCCATGACCAAGGGGCGGCTGGAAGCGTTCAGCGATGGCGTCATCGCCATCATCATCACCATCATGGTGCTGGAGTTGAAAATCCCGCACGGGACGGCCTGGGCCGACCTCGGCCCGCTGATCCCGACCTTTCTCAGCTATGGGCTCAGCTTCGTGGTCCTAGGCATCTACTGGACCAATCACCATCACATGATCCACGTGGTGAAGACGGTCACCGGCACGATCCTGTGGGCCAACCTCCACCTGCTGTTCTGGCTGTCGGTCGTGCCCTTCGTCACCGCCTGGATGGGCGAGAACCACTACGCCGCCATCCCGGTCGCCCTCTACGGGTTCGTGCTGTTCATGGCCGGCTTCGCCTTCACCATCCTGGCTCACCTGCTGGTCCGCCACGAGGGGCCGGACTCGACCCTGGCCAAGGCCGTGGGCCGCAACCACAAGCGCAAGATCTCGCAGGCCGGCTACGCCCTGGGCATCGTCGCGGCCTTTTTCATGCCGGCGATCGGCTTGGCCTTCTATGTCGCCGTCGCCCTGATGTGGTTCGTCCCCGACCGCCGCATCGAGAAACAGGCGGAGGTTTAAGGCCTTTCTCCCCTTTGGGAGACCTTTGCATAATTCACTGCGCGCTTCGAGACGCCCAAGCTTCGCTCGGGCTCCTCAGCGTGACGAACGTTAGTGAGTTTGGATTCATGGAGATTTTTGCAGCCCACCCACCCTCGTCATGCTGAGGAGCCGGATGCAATCCGGCGTCTC
>DAICXL010000066.1:0-13552 GCA_027312185.1 Caulobacterales bacterium
GTGACGGCCGTGAAGAGCTAGGTCCGACCCTGAAATCCCGGCGCGCCCGAATGGCGCGCCCGCGGCCCTCCTCGTTCGAACGCGGGGCCGCAACCGCCGAACGCGCTTCGATTCCCCCATCACGGCCCCGGCAAGGGGCGGCGAACTTGAAGTGAAGGAGCGTCCTCCATGAGTATCAACAGCGCCATGCTGGCCGGGGTGTCCGGCCTGGTTTCGAACTCGGCGGCCCTGGCGGCGATTTCCGACAACATCGCGAACGTCAACACGGTCGGGTACAAGCGCAACGCCACCAGCTTCCAGACGGTGGTCACCACCTCCGCGGCCAAGGGCGCCTACAACGCCGGCGGCGTCCTGGCCAACACCCGCCAGCTGGTGTCGCAGCAGGGCCTGCTGCAGCAGTCGACCTCCTCGACCGACCTCGGCATCTCCGGCCAGGGCTTCTTCGTCACCACCACCAAGGCCGAGAACCTGACCGACGCCGACGCCCGCACCTTCACCCGGGCCGGCTCGTTCGAACTCGACAAGCAGGGTTACCTGCGCAATTCCGCGGGCCTTTACCTGCAGGGCTGGCTGGTCAACGACCAGGGCGGCGTCGACGTCGACCCCTCCGATCTCAGCCGCCTGAAGTCGATCAACGTCGGCGCCGTCGGCGGCACGGCCGACCCGACGACCCGGGTGACGGTCAACGCCAACCTCAACGCCGCCACCACCCTCTCGACCCAGGAAACCACCTACACCGGCGCCGGCGCCACCAGCATGTCCGCCTACGACCCGGCCACGAACGCCGGGGTCAAGCCGGACTATTCGCTGCAGATTCCGGTGTCGGATTCCAAGGGCGGCAAGCGCACCCTGCAGATCGACTTCCTGAAGAGCGATGTCGCCAACGAATGGCATGCGGAAATCCACGCGGTGCCGGCCGGCGACGTGCAGAGCGATCCGAACGGCATCCTGGCCCAGGGCCTGATCGTTTTCACGCCCGACGGGCAGCTGGACATGAACCAGACCACCCTGTTCGGCGCGCCCACGCCCGGTCCGCCGATCATCCCGGCCGAGCCGGTGCTCAACATCGCCTCGTCCGCCGACCCGGGCCCCCTGCCTCCCGGTACGGCCGGCCAGTGGGACGCCGACCTGGGCGTCGCAGCTCAGCAGATCCGCATCGACCTGGGCGTGGCTCCCGGCGGCCTGACCCAGTACGCCAGCCAGTCGGTGACCCAGTCGATCTCCACCAACGGCACCAACTTCGGCAGCCTGACCAATATCGACATCGACGAGCAGGGGCTGGTGGTCGCCAACTTCGACAACGGGGTGTCGCGCCAGATCGCCCAGGTCGCCATCGCCACCTTCCCCAACCCGGGCGGGCTGAAGGCGATTTCCGGCAACGGTTATCGGGTGGCGCTGGGTTCAGGCGCCTACAACCTGAAGGCTCCGGGCACGGGCGGCGCCGGCTTGTTATCGCCGTCCACCTTGGAATCTTCGACGGTTGATCTGTCGGCGGAATTCACGGGTCTGATCACGACGCAGCGCGCCTACTCCGCTTCTTCAAAGATCATCACTACCGCGGACCAAATGCTGGAAGAACTCATCAACATCAAGCGTTGATAGTTCAGTGATTAACCGCAAGCTTCTAAATAGTTTCTAGAACTACTTGAATTGTCCCATAGAGAGACGCTGTTGTTAGGGCTTTTTTTACTATCACGATTAAGCCGATGTTATGGTCGGTGTCCTATTCTCACATCAATCGGTGATGGGAAGGGCGTGAGGCAATGCTCCAACAACAACGCCTAAACAATAAGGGCGAACGCTACGTGATCGGTCCTACGGGCACGCCATTGACGCTGTCCGACCTCCCGCCGGCCAATACGCAACGCTGGGTCATCCGGCGTAAGGCGGAAGTGGTCGCGGCGGTTCGGGGCGGCTTGCTGTCGTTGGACGACGCGTGCGAGCGCTACAAGCTGACGAGCGAGGAGTTCGGCGCCTGGCAAAAGGCGATTGACGCCCACGGCCTGGCCGGACTGCGGACCACGCGGATCCAACAGTACCGCTAGACCGGACGACTGAAACGAAAAGGCGGCCGCGCTCCCGATGGGGCGCGGCCGTTTTCGTTTTCAGTGACTCACTGTCGCACCTGCCGGAAACGCCAGAACCTTAAAGGCCCATTTACCATGCAGTGGGTAATTCCTGCCTAGCTTCGGGTAGGAGTGCGCTTTGCTTAAGACCTTGCAGAACTTCGGGATCGGACGCCTGGCGACCATGCTGGGCGTCGGCGCGGGCGTCGCCGCGGTCCTGATCGCCCTGGTCATGCGGGTCGGCGCCCAGCCCCAGTCGCTGCTCTATTCCAACCTCGACCTCAAGGAAGCCTCATCGATCACCGCCGCCCTGGACCAGTCCGGGGTGAAGTACGAGGTCAAGGGCGACGGCTCGACCATCATGGTCCCCCGCGATGTGGTGGCCTCGACCCGCCTCATGCTGTCGAGCAAGGGCCTGCCGACGTCCGGTTCCGTCGGCTACGAGATCTTCGACGACGCACCGGCCCTGGGCCAGACAGACTTCGTCCAGACCCTGAACCGCCAGCGCGCCCTCGAAGGCGAGCTGGCCCGCACTATCCGCTCGATCCAGGGCGTCACCGCCGCCCGCGTCCACCTGGTCCTGCCCAAGCGCCAGCTTTTCGAGGAGGAGACCGAGACCCCGTCGGCCTCGATCATGGTGGCGGTGACCGGCCGCGGCCTGTCGCCCGAGCAGATCCGGGCCATCCGCAACCTGGCCGCCGGCGCCGTGCCGGACCTGAAACCCGACCGGGTCACCCTGGTCAACGAAGCTGGCGCCCTGCTGGCCGGGGGCGAGGCGGGCGACGGCGGCTCGGGCGCGGCCGCATCCGGCGCGCGCAGCGAGGCCGAGGAGAAGATCCGCAAGACGGTCAAGGAACTGGTCGAGGGCGTGGTCGGGGTCGGCAAGGCGCGGGTCCAGGTCACCGCCGACCTCGACCTCAGCCGGGTCACGGTCCAGGAGGAGAAGTTCGATCCCGACGGCCAGGTGGTGCGCTCGACCCAGACCGGGACCGAGAACGCCAACGAGACCAAGCCCACCACCAACAACGCCGTCTCCGCCTCGGAGAACATCCCCGGGGCGCCCCCCGCCGCGGGCGGCGCCAACGCCAATTCGACCTCGGGCCGCAACGAGGAGACCACCAACTACGAGATCTCCAAGACCACCCGCACCGAAGTCACCGAGCCGGGCGCCATCAAGAAAATCTCGGTCGCCGTCGCCGTGGATGGGGTGACCGCCCCGGCCGGAGCGGACGGCAAGCCCGGCGCCTACAGCCCCCGCGCGACGGCCGAGATGCAGCGCATCGAACAGCTGGTGCGCTCGGCGGTCGGCTTCGACCAGTCCCGCGGCGACCAGGTCACGGTGGTCAATGTCCGCTTCGACCGCCCGGCCGCGGACCTCGAGGGCGTCAGCGCCGCCTCGCCCTTCAGCTTCGACAAGAACGACCTGATGCGCGGCGTCGAACTGGGGGTGATGCTGGTGGTGGCGGTCTTGCTGGTCCTGTTCGTGGTCCGCCCGATGCTGAAGCCGCCGGCCAGCGCCGGCACGGCCCTGGCCCTGGCTGGCGGGGTCACCGAGGCGATGGCGATCCCGGGCGGCGGGGCCGCCGGGGGCTTGCTGCAGATCGATCCGGCCACCGGCCAGCCCCTGGCCCTGACCGGCCCCTCCGAGATGGACCAGCGCATCGACATCGCCAGGATCGAGGGCCAGGTGAAGGCCTCGTCGGTCAAGAAGGTCGCCGAGTTCGTGGAGAAACATCCTGAGGAATCGGTCTCGATCCTCCGTAGCTGGCTGCACGAAACCTGATGGCCACCGTCGTCCGCAAAAAGCAGCCGATCGAGGACGCCAAGCGGCTGACGGGGCCTGAGAAGGCCGCCGTCGTCCTGCTGTCCCTGGGCGAAGACCACAAGCACCTGTGGGAGCAACTCGACGAGGAGGAGATCAAGGAGATCTCCCAGGCCATGTCGTCGCTGGGCACCGTCTCCGCGACGGTGGTCGAGTCCCTGCTGGTCGAGTTCGTGTCCGGCATGTCCGGCACCGGGGCCATCATGGGCTCCTTTGAGCAGACCCAGCGGCTGCTCTCCTCCTTCATGCCGCCCGACCGGGTCGACGCCATGATGGAGGAGCTGCGCGGTCCGGCCGGGCGGACCATGTGGGACAAGCTCGGCAATGTGAACGAGGCCGTGCTCGCCAACTATCTGAAGAACGAATATCCCCAGACCGTCGCGGTGGTGCTGTCCAAGATCAAGGGCGAGCACGCCTCCCGGGTCCTGACGGCCCTGCCCGAGGACTTCGCCCTCGAGTGCGTGCAGCGGATGCTGCGCATGGAGCCGGTGCAGCGCGAGATCCTCGACAAGATCGAGCAGACCCTGCGGACCGAGTTCATGTCGAACCTGGCGCGCACCTCCAAGCGCGACAGCCACGAGATGATGGCCGACATCTTCAACAACTTCGACCGCCAGACCGAGGCGCGATTCATCGCCGCCCTGGAGGAGCGCAACCGCGAGTCGGCCGAACGCATCCGGGCCCTGATGTTCGTGTTCGAGGACCTGTCCAAGCTCGACCCGGGCGGGGTGCAGACCCTGCTGCGGGCGGTGGACAAGGACAGCCTGGGCCTGGCGCTGAAGGGCGCCTCGGACAGCCTGCGGGAGCTGTTCTTCTCCAACATGTCCGAGCGCGCCGCCAAGATCATGCGCGAGGACATGGAGAGCATGGGCCCGGTCCGCCTGAAGGATGTCGACCAGGCGCAGATGGCCATGGTGCAGGTGGCCAAGGACCTCGCCGCCAAGGGTGAGATCATGCTGGCCGGCGCCGGCGGCGACGATGAGCTGATCTACTGATGAGCACCCACGCCCCCTCCGCGCCGCGCCTCTTCGCCTTCGACACGGTGTTCGACGGCGATCAGGTCATCGAGCCGCGCCGACCCAAGCGCAATTACACCGCCGACGAGGTCGAGGCCGTTCGCGCCGAAGCCTATGCGGAGGGCCAGAACTCGGCCGTCGCCCGCGCCGAACAGGAGGCCGCCCAGGCCCTTGGCCAGGCCGCCGAGGCGGCCCGCGTAGCCTTGTCGACCCTGGCCGAGATCGCCCACGAACATCGCAGCGGGGCCGCCCGCCTGGCCCTGGCCGCCGCCGGCAAGATCGCCGACGCGGCGCTGGACCGCTTCCCCGAGGCCCCGGCGGCGGCCGCCATCGAGGCCCTGGGCCGCGAGATCGAGGCCGCGCCGCGCCTGCTGGTCTGCGCCTCGCCCGCCGATCCCGACCGGCTTCAGAAGGCCCTGGAGGCCGCGGCCGTCCGCGCCGGCTTTCCCGGCCGCATCGTGCTGCAGCAAGAGGCCGGCCGCACCCGGGCGGCCTTCCTGTTCGACTGGGGCGAGGGCCGGGCGGCCTTCGATCCGGCCGCCGCCGCCGACCGGGTGGAGGCCGCGCTGGAAGCCGCGCTCGCCTCCGAAGGCCTGCACGCCGAAGTTCACCTGCCGCCCCTGACGGAGGCTTGAGACAGCCATGAGCGACACGCCCCCGCCTCTTGAAGAATTCCCCCCCGAGACCGGACTCGTTCCCGCCGGCCATGGCGAGGACGACGGCGACAAGACCGCCTCGGACCTGGCGCCGGTCTTCGACGTCCCGGTCCACATTTCGGCCGTGCTCGGCAAGGCCTCCATGTCGGTGGCCCAGCTGCTCAAGCTGAACGCCGGCAGCGTGCTGGAGCTGGATCGCCGGGTCGGCGAGGCCATCGACATCTATGTGAACAACCGCCTGGTCGCCCGGGGCGAGGTCGTCGTCATCGACGAGCGCCTGGGCGTGACCATGACCGAAATCATCAAGGACGGCGACGCGGCCGCTTAGGCGGGGCGTCGAGAGCAGGAGAAGACCGATGAGGCTTCTGGTAGTGGGCCGGCTGAACGGCCAGATCGCCGCGGCGGTCAAGATGGCGATGCAGACCGGCGCCAAGGTCGCGCACGTGGAGACCGAGGCCCAGTGCACCCATGCGCTGCGCTCGGGGCAGGGCGCCGACCTCCTGATGGTCGACTACGACCTCGACATCGCGGGCCTGATCGCGGCCAACGAGGCCGAGCGTATCCGGGTGCCGGTGGTGGCCTGCGGGATCGGCAACGACCCGCGCAAGGCGGCGGCGGCGATCCGGGCGGGGGCCAAGGAGTTCATCCCCCTCCCGCCAGACGCCGAGCTGATCGCGGCGGTGCTGGCGGCGGTGTCCGACGACGACCGGCCGCTGGTGACCAAGGACCCGGCGATGCGCCAGGTCCTGGCCCTGGCCGACCAGGTGTCCCGCTCCGACGCCTCCATCCTGATCACCGGCGAGAGCGGGGTCGGCAAGGAGGTGATGGCGCGCTACGTGCACAAGGCCTCGCGCCGCGCCGACCGCCCATTCATCTCGGTCAACTGCGCCGCCATCCCCGAGAACCTGCTGGAATCGGAGCTGTTCGGCCACGAGAAGGGCGCCTTCACCGGCGCGCTGGGACGGCGGATCGGCAAGTTCGAAGAGGCCGACGGCGGCACCTTGCTGCTCGACGAAATCTCCGAGATGGACACCCGGCTGCAGGCCAAGCTGCTGCGCGCCCTGCAGGAGCGTGAGATCGACCGGGTCGGCGGCTCCAAGCCGGTGAAGGTCGATATCCGCGTCCTCGCCACCTCGAACCGCGACCTCGCCGCCGCCGTGCGCGACGGGACGTTCCGGGAAGACCTGCTCTATCGCCTCAACGTCGTGAACCTGCAGCTGCCGCCTCTGCGCGAACGGCCGGGCGACATCATGGCGCTGGCCGAGCACTTCAGCCGCAAGTACGCCACCGCCAACGGCGTGGCCGAGCGGCCGATCTCGGTCGAGGCGCGCCGCCGCCTGATCGGCCACCGCTGGCCGGGCAATGTGCGCGAGCTCGAGAACGCCATGCACCGGGCGGTGCTGCTGTCGGTCGGCCCGGAGATCGAGGACGCCGCCATCCGCCTGCCCGACGGCCAGCCCCTCAGCAGCGCCGTCGACGCCGGCGCCGTGACGGCGAGCCGCGCCACCCAGGCCGCCTCCATGGCGGTCGAGGGCGGGTACGATTTCGTCGGCCGCACCGTGTCCCAGGTCGAGCAGCAGCTGATCATCGAGACCCTGACCCACTGCCTGGGCAACCGCACCCACGCGGCCAACATCCTGGGCATCTCGATCCGCACCCTGCGCAACAAGCTGAAGGAATATTCCGAAGCCGGAATGCAGGTGCCCGCGCCTCAGGGCGGGGTGCTGGGATCGGGAGCCTATGCGGCCTGAAACCGGCCACATCGACCGCCGACATCTGCTGGCGCTCGCCGCCGCGGCCTCGCTGACCTGTGTCCGCGCCCGGGCGGCCGAGGCGGAGCCGCAGATCGCCGCGCTCGAGGCGCGCTACGGCGGCCGGCTGGGCTTCATGGCCCTCGACACCGGCTCCGGCCGGCGGATCGCCTACAGGGCGGATGAGCGCTTCAACACCGCCAGCACCTTCAAGTGGCTGCTGGCCGCCGCCGTCCTGGCGCGGGTCGACCGCGGCGCCGAACGCCTCGACCGCCGCATCGCCTACACCCGGGCCGACCTGCTCGGCGTCTCCCCCGTGACCGAGGCCAATGTCGCCCGCGGCAGCCTGAGCGTGGCCGAGCTCTGCGCCGCCATCGTCGAGGTCAGCGACAACGCAGCCGCCAATCTGCTGCTGGCGAGCATCGGCGGCCCGGCCGCACTGACCCGCTGGCTGCGCAGCCAGGGCGACCCGGTCACCAACATGGTCCGCAATGAGCCGACCCTGAACAGCGCCATCCCCGGCGACGCCCGCGACACCACCTCGCCCGCCGCCATGGTCGGGAACCTGCAGCGGCTGGTCCTCGGGGCCGCGCTTTCGGCGCCGTCGAAGGCGCGTCTGATCGACTCGCTGACCGCCAGCCGGACGGGCTTGAAGATGCTGCGCGCCGGCCTGCCCGCCGACTGGCGCGTGGGCGACAAGACCGGCCGGGGCGCCAACGCCAGCGTCAACGACGTGGCCGTCGCCTGGCGCCCCTCCGGCGCGCCGGTGCTGATGGCCGCCTATCTCACCACCGGCGACGGCGGCGCGGCCGACGGCGTCATCGCCGACCTCGGCCGGCTGGTCGGCGCCCGGTTCGGGAGCGGCGGCTGATGGTCGACGTTCCGATCCGCGGGCCGCACGCCCCGATCAACGCCAAGGAGATCTTCGGCTGGGTCGCCCGCGGCGAGGTCGCGCTGGCCCTCGGCGTCGTCCTGGTCATCTCGCTGCTGATCCTGCCGGTGCCGCCGGTGCTGATCGACCTGCTGCTGGCCATCTCGCTGACCTCGGCGGTGCTGATCCTGATGACGGCCCTGCTGATCCGCAAGCCGCTGGAGTTCACCGCCTTCCCTACCGTCCTGCTGGTGGCGACCCTCTACCGGCTGGGGCTGAACCTGGCCTCGACCCGCCTGATCCTCAGCCACGGCCACGAGGGCGGCGAGCCGGCCGGGATGATCATCCAGGCCTTCGGCCAGCTGATGATGGTGGGCAACTTCATCATCGGGGTGATCGTGTTCGCCATCCTGGTGATCGTGAACTTCGTCGTCATCACCAAGGGCTCGACCCGCATCGCCGAGGTCGCCGCCCGCTTCGCCCTGGATTCCATGCCGGGCAAGCAGATGGCCATCGACGCCGACCTCAACGCCGGAGCGATCAACGAAACCGAAGCCCGTCGCCGCCGCGAAGTCATCACCCGTGAAGCCGACTTTTACGGAGCGATGGACGGCGCCTCCAAGTTCGTGCGCGGCGACGCGGTCGCCGGCCTGATCATCACCGCCATCAACATCATCGGCGGCATGCTGATCGGGGTGTTCCAGCACGGCATCACCTTCCAGCAGGCCGCCGCCAGCTACACCATCCTGACCATTGGCGAGGGCCTGGTCAGCCAGGTGCCGGCCCTGGTCATCTCCATCGCCGCCGGCTTCCTGGTCTCCAAGTCCGGAGTCGAGGGCTCGGCCGACAAGGCCCTGGTCGCCCAGCTCGCCACCAACCCGGTCAGCCTGGGCATGGTCTCGGCCGCCGCGGGCGTGATCGGCATCGTGCCCGGCATGCCGCTGATCCCCTTCGCCGCCATCGCCATCGGCACGGGGGTCCTGGCCTGGCGCCGCGCCCGCTTCATCCCGCCCCCGCCGGCGGTGATCGACACCGGACCGGCCGAACAGGCGGAGGAGCCGATCGCGTCGGCCCTCGCCATCGACGACGTGAAGATCGAGCTGGGCTACGGCCTGCTCGGCCTGATCAACGACCTGGAGGGCCGCCGGCTGACCGACCAGATCCGGGCCCTGCGCCGCACCCTGGCGGCCGAGTACGGCTTCGTCATGCCCAGCGTCCGCATCCTCGACAACATGCGCCTGCCGACCCAGGGCTACCGGCTGGTGATCAAGGAGATGGAGGCCGGACAGGGCGAGGTGCGCATCGGCTCGCTGATGGCCATGGACCCCCGCGGCGGCCAGGTCGACCTGCCCGGCGAGCACGTGCGCGAGCCGGCGTTCGGCCTGCCCGCCACCTGGATCGAGGACTCCATGCGCGAGGAGGCCACCTTCCGCGGCTACACCATCGTCGACCCGGCCACGGTGCTGACCACCCACCTGACCGAGGTGCTCAAGGACAACATGTCCGACCTGCTGTCCTACGCCGAGCTCCAGAAGCTGCTGAAGGAGCTGACGCCCGAGCAGAAGAAGCTGGCCGACGACCTGATGCCGGCGGTGGTCACGGCCGGGACGGTGCAGCGGGTGCTGCAGGCCCTGCTCAAGGAGCGGGTGTCGATCCGCGACCTGCCGCAGATTCTGGAAGGCATCGCCGAGGCCGCCCCCCACACCGGCGGCGTCACCCAGCTGGTCGAGCACGTGCGCTCGCGGCTGTCGAAGCAGCTGTGCTGGCAGAACCGCAGCGACGACGGCTCGCTGGCCATCGTCACCCTGTCGGCGGACTGGGAGCAGGCCTTCGCCGACAGCCTGATCGGGATCGGCGACGAGAAGCAGCTCGCCATGGCCCCGTCGCGGCTGCAGGAGTTCATCCGCAACATTCGCGACACCTTCGAGCGGGTCGCCCTGGCCGGCGAGACCGGCGTGCTGCTGACCAGCCCCGGCATCCGTCCCTACGTCCGCTCCATCGTCGAGCGTTTCCGCGGCCAGACCGTGGTGATGAGCCAGAACGAGATCCACCCCCGCGCCCGGCTGAAGACGGTCGGACAGGTCTGACTGCTTAGCTCGTCATCCTCGGGCGAAGCGTAGCGAAGACCCGACCCAGCAGCTCCACCCTTGCAGACACCCAGCTTCGCCGTCAGTGCGGCTGGGTCCTCGGGTCAAGCCCGAGGATGACGACCGCATGCGCCAGTGCATAACAAGGTACCTTGCAGCACAAGCTAGTGTGCGATACACGATAGCTGCGGCGGCGTAGCAGTCCTCGTCGCGCCAATCCGATTTCAACTGACCACGCGTCAGCGCCGTGGGGGCCGTTCCCCCGCGTCTGCGGTCGCATGCCTGCGCTCCGAGGGGACCTACGATGCTATCGATCTTCGCCGCCGCCGTGGCCGCGGCCAGCCCTGCCGCCGCCCAGCCCACGGCTCCGGCCGCCGTGGACGCCATCGAGATCACCGCCCGCCGCCCCGTCGTCGGCGACCTGAAGGAGGGGGTGCAGGCCTACCGCTCCGAGTTCTTCACGGCGGTGCGCCCGGGCACCGCCTTCGACATGGTCCAGTGGCTGCCCGGCTTCACGATGGAGGAGACCCGCGACATGCGCGGCCTGGGCGGCTCGGTCGGCAACGTCCTGATCGACGGCCAGCCGCCGACCAGCAAGAACGACACCCTGCAGACGGTGCTGCGGCGCATTCCGGCGAGCCAGGTCGAGCGGGTCGACATCATCGTCGGCGGCGCCCCCGGCATCGACATGCGCGGGCGCTCGGTGATCGCCAATGTGGTGCTGAAGAAGACCGGCGCGCCCAAGGGGCAGATCCAGGCCCAGTCCAACCTGCTCACGGACGGACGCATGTCGCCGGAGCTGCAGTTCACCACCAACCGGCGCTTCGGCGAGCGGACGGTGGAAGGAGCCCTGACCCTGGCGCGCCGCCAGATCATCAACGACGGGGCCGGCTCCGGCCCGCTGGTGCGCACCGACGGCGATGGCGCCGTCGCCTTCATCGCCGATTCCGGCATCCACGGGGCGCAGCGGGCGGCGAATGGCTCGGGCGCCTACCAGTTCCCCTGGGCCGGCGGGAAGCTGCGGCTCAACGCCTCCGCGATCTATTCGCGGGTCGCCGTCACCGAGCGGGCCGACCAGCGGGGCGCCGCCGCCGTCTACAGCATCGATTTCGTCGACACCTTCCGCCAGGGCGAGCTCGGCGCGCGCTACGAGCGCAAATTCGGCCGCACCACCTGGGAGAGCCAGGCGCTTCAAAGGCTGAACGGCCATAGCCAGCAGGTCGCGACCAACCGTCCACCCATCGTCTCCGATCTGGACGAGAGCGACACCCTCAGCGAGAGCGTGGCCCGGACCACGGTGCGGTTCGCCAAGAGCCCCAAGCTCACCCTCGAGGCCTCGGCCGAGGGCGCCTACAACCGCCAGACCACCAGCAGCCTGTTCCGCAACCAGGGGGTCCTGACCCCCATCCCCGCCTCCGACCTCACCGTCTCGGAACGGCGCGGCGAGGTCGGCGCCCTGGTGACCTGGAAGCCGAGCGGCAAGTTCAGCATGACCGGCGCGACGAAGGTGGAGACCTCGGCCCTAACCGCCGCCGGCGACTTCTCCGTCGATCGCGACCTGACCTATGTGAAGCCGCGCCTCGTCTTGGCTTGGACCCCCCACCCCAAGACCCAGATCCGTCTGCGCGGCGAGCACGAGGTCAACCAGATCGGCTTTGGCAATTTCGTCTCGGTGGTCGAGGCCTCCACCGGCCTGCCGCGCGCGGGCAATCCGGATCTCAGGCCGCGCCGCGCCTGGGTCGGCGAGATCGTGCTGGAACGCCAGTTCTGGACCGGCGCCAGCATGGTCTTCACCCTGCGGCAGAGCGCCCTGCGCGACGTGGTCGACCAACGTCCCCTGGCGGCGTTCGGGGGGGCTACCGCCGTCGGCAACATCGGCGACGGCCGCCAGACCGAGGCGATCGCGACCGTGACCCTGCCCTTGAAGCGGCTGGGCCTGGATGGGGTGAACCTGAAAGGCACGGGCTCCTGGCGCTGGTCCGAGGTGACCGATCCCACCACCGGAGAACGGCGCCGGCTGAGCGGCCAGTCGCCTTTCGTCGGCGACGCCCATTTCAGCCACGACTTGCCGCGGCTGAAGCTGACGTGGGGCGTGGACGCGGTCTATCAGGGCGCCAGCAAGGGCTATCGCCCGACCCTGATCCAAACGGTCGGCAGCGTCCTGCGCATCAGCGCCTTCGTCGAGTATCGGCTGCGGCCGGACCTCAACCTGCGCGTCGAAGGCTTCAATTTGACCGACGCTCGCCAGAGCTGGAGCGTCGCCAACTATGCCGGCCTGCGGGACCGCTCGCCGCTCGTGTTCACGGACGCGCGCCGTCCCGGCGATGGGCCTTACCTGTTCGTGCGGGTCCGCAAGACTCTGAACTAGGGGATTTACAAACGTAATCAAGTACGGCTTACATCCGTAAATAGCACGCCTCGGCGCTGCGCAGGGATGGATGATCCGTGTTCGAACTATTCGCCGCCGCCGCCGCGGCCGTGGTCGCCGCTCCCGCACCCGCCGCGCCGGCTTCGGTCGAGGGCATCGAGATCACTGCCCGCCGCCCGATGACGGGCACGCTGCAGCAGGGCGTCCAGGCCTACCGGCCGGAGTTCTTCACCCCGGTCCGGCCGTCCAACGCCATGGACATGATCAAGTGGCTGCCCAGCTTCACCTTCGAGGACGTGCGCGACCTGCGGGGTCTCGGCGGCGTGGTCGGAAACGTGCTGATCGACGGCAAGCCGCCCACCAGCAAGACCGACACCCTGTCCTCGGTCCTGGCCCGCATCCCGTCCGACCAGGTCGATCGGGTCGACATCATCGTCGGCGGCGCGCCGGGCATCGACATGCGCGGCAAGGAGGTGCTGGCCAACATCGTCATGAAGCCGACCGCCAAGGTGAAGGGCGTGGTGAGCGCGGCGACCTACGCCCTCCAGGACGGACGGGTGTTTCCCGAACTGCTGCTGACGGCTTCGAAGAACGCCAACGGCCGGGCGTGGGAGGCGTCACTCACCCTGGTCCATCGGATGGTCCTGGGCGTGGGTGTCGGCGAAGGGGAATGGTTGCGCACCGACGGCTCCGGCGCGGTCGTGTTTCGGGCCGACGAGTCCAGTCGCGCCCCGATGCCTCAAGCCATCGCCACAGGCGCCTACGAATTCCCCTTCGCGGGCGGCAAGCTGAAGCTCAACGGGTCGGCCCGTTACCAGCATCCCATGCTGGACGATTTCGCCCAATTGGACAGCGGCGATCGTTACACCCTGAGGGGCGAGGACATCTTCAAGCAGGGTGAGGTCGGGCTGCGCT
>DAICXL010000066.1:13562-13966 GCA_027312185.1 Caulobacterales bacterium
CAGGGCGATCACTCCAACGCCTTCTCGACCCGACGTCCACCTGTGCTGACCGACTTTCGCGTCGACGATCAGCAGAGCGAGCACGTCTTGCGAAGCACCCTGCGCTGGAAGAAGGACGAGCGCTTCACCGTCGAGGGCTCGGCCGAGGGCGCCTTCAACGGCTTGACCACGGCGACCAGACTGCTGACGGCGGGCGTCCCAACTGTGGTTCCTGCCGCGAACGTGACCATCAACGAGGAGCGGGGCGAGGTCGGCGTGCTGGCGAGTTGGAAGCCAAGCGCCCGCTACGGCCTCACCGGGGCGATGAAGGTCGAGACCTCGCGGCTGACTGCGGCGGGCGATGTCGACCTCACCCGCACCTTGACCTATGCCAAGCCCCGGCTGGTGCTCTCATTCACGCCGGA
>DAICXL010000067.1:0-13900 GCA_027312185.1 Caulobacterales bacterium
GGCACCGAAGGCGCGCGCTGCCAATCCAACCGCGCGCTCGCCCGTAACCTGCTGCGCCTGCGTCCCGAGATCCCCATCGCCTTCTGGGACGAGCGCCTGTCCACCGCCGCGGTCGAACGCATGCTGACCGCCGAGCACGACATGACCCGCGCCCGCCGCGCCGAGGTCGTCGACAAGACCGCCGCCGCCTACATCCTGCAGGGCGCCCTGGACCGGCTTCGCGGCTGACGTATCAGCCCAGAAATGATCGGAAGGACCGCACGGGGTATCTAGCCCAGCCGAATTCCACCGAAGGAGACAACAAGATGACTGCTTCCCGCCTGCTGGCCTGCGCCGCCACCGCCCTGGCGCTGGCCGCCGCCGCCCCGTCCCTGGCCGCCGCCCAGGCCCTGACCGGCGACAAGATCGCCACCTCGAACGGCGACCTCACCGTCCACCCGGTCAACCACGCCAGCTTCGTGATGAGCTGGAACGGCAAGACCATCTACAACGACCCGGTCGGCGGCGCGGCCGCCTACGCCGGCCTGCCCAAGCCCGACCTGATCCTGGTCAGCGACATCCACGGCGACCACATGGACGCCCCGACCCTGGCCGCCCTCGGTAACGCGCCGATCGTCGCCCCCGCCGCCGTCCGCGACGCCCTGCCGGAAGCCTTGAAGGGCCGCGTCCAGGTCCTGGCCAACGGCGCCAGCGGGACCTTCGCCGGCATCCCCGTCACGGCCGTCGCCGCCTACAACACCTCGGCCGACAAGCTGCAGTTCCACGCCAAGGGCCGCGGCAACGGCTATGTCGCCACCTTCGGCGACAAGCGCGTCTACATCGCCGGCGACACCGAGGCGACGCCCGAGATGCAGGCCCTCAAGTCCATCGACGTGGCCTTCGTGCCGATGAACCTGCCCTACACCATGACCGTCCAGCAGGCGGCCGAGGGCGTGAAGGCCTTCAAGCCCAAGATCGTCTACCCCTACCACTCGCGCGGCAGCGACGTGGCCGAGTTCGCCAAGCTGGTCGGCACGAGCGCCGACGTCCGCCAGCGCGCCTGGTACTAGGACCTCTTTCTTGCTCCTCCCCCGGCCTCTTCTGGCTGGGGGAGGAGAACCATCGAAGATGTTGGAGGGGGCCGCAGGGCGCGACCTGCCCAGCATTTTGCGCCTCGCGCGCTGCGGCCGCCGCCGTCGACGGCCGCCTGCTTAACCATCTGAGATCGCAGCGCGCTTGAGCCCTGCCCCAAAGCTCCCTATTCCTCCGCTTCGATGGAAACCGGCGCAGACATCGAAGCTTCGCTCAGAGCCCGGGCGTTCCCGTTTCCACAACCGCATTTCCTGTCCGTGCTCGGGCTGAACCGGCCCCAGGCCAAGCAGCTGCTCGATCTGGCCGACGCCTTCGTGGCGGTGAACCGGCAGGCGGACAAGAAGCTCGGCCTCCTGCGCGGACGGACCCTTGTCAATCTGTTCTTCGAGGCCTCGACCCGCACCCAGAGCTCGTTCGAGCTGGCCGCCAAGCGGCTCGGCGCCGACGTCGTCAACATGAGCCCGCGCACCTCGTCGATGACCAAGGGCGAGACCCTGATCGACACCGCGGTCACCCTCAACGCCATGAAGCCGGACCTGCTGGTGATCCGGCACGCCGCGTCCGGCGCCGCCGCCCTGCTGTCGCAGAAGGTCGGCTGCGCGGTCATCAACGCCGGCGACGGCTGGCATGAACATCCCACCCAGGCCCTGCTCGACGCCCTGACCCTGCGGCGCGCCTTCGGCAAGGTCGAGGGCCTGACCGTGGCCATCTGCGGCGACGTCCAGCACAGCCGGGTCGCCCGCTCCAACGTCGGCCTGCTGCAATTGTTGGGCGCCAAGGTTCGGCTGGTCGGCCCGCCGACCCTGATGCCGTCGGGCGTCGACCGCTGGGGCGCCGAGGTGTTCCACGACATGAGGAAAGGCGTGGCGGGCGTCGATGTGGTGATGATGCTGCGCCTGCAGCTCGAGCGCATGGACGGCGCCTTCGTGCCCTCCACGCGCGAATACTCCCGCTACTTCGGCCTCGACGCCGAGATGCTGGCCCTCGCCGCCCCGCACGCCCGCGTCATGCACCCCGGGCCGATGAACCGGGGCGTCGAGATCGAGTCCGGTGTCGCCGACGACCCAAGGGTCAGCCTGATCCAGGAACAGGTCGAGATGGGGGTCGCCGCCCGCATGGCCGTGCTGGCGTCCCTCGCCGCCCGCCTGGAGGCCGGCCAGTGAGCGCCCCTCCCCCTTCCCGCCCGACGGCCTTCGTGGGCGCCCGCCTGGTCGATCCGGAGACCGGCTACGACGGCTCCGGCTCACTGGTGGTGGTCGAGGGCGTCATCGCGGACGTGGTGCGCCGCCCGCAGATGGAGAACCTGTCGGCGGACATCCGCGTCATCGACTGCGGCGGCCAGCTCTTGATCCCCGGCCTCGTCGACCTGAGGGTCAAGACCGGCGAACCGGGGGCCGAGCCTAAGGAGACCCTGAAGTCCGCGGCCCGCGCGGCGGCGGCCGGCGGCGTCACCTCCATGGTGCTGCAGCCCGACACCGATCCGGCCGTGGACGACCCGGCCATGGTCGATTTCATTCTGCGCCGGGCCCGCGACATCGAGCTGGTCCACGTCTATCCCGCCGGCGCCGCCACCAAGGCCTGCGAGGGCTCGCGCATGGCCGAGATCGGGCTGATGCGCGAGGCGGGCGCGGTCTATTTCACCGACGCCGACAAGCCGATCATCGATTCCAAGGTGTTCCGGCGCGTGCTGCAGTACGCCAAAGCCTTCGGGGCCATGGTCGCCCACCGCCCGGCCGATCCCTATCTGACCGCCGGCGCCGTCGCGACCGCCGGCGAGTTCTCCGGCCGCATGGGCCTGCCCTCGGCGCCGGCTATCGCCGAGCGGATCATGCTGGAGCGCGATCTCGCCCTGGCTGAGCTGACCGGCGCCCGGCTGCTGGTCGACCAGATCACCACCGCCGACAGCCTGGAGAGCTTCGAACGGGCCAAGGCGAAGGGCCTCGCCGTCGCGGCCACCGCCTCGATAAACCACCTGAGCTTCAACGAGCTCGACATCGGCGACTACCGCACCTTCTACCGCCTGGACCCGCCCCTGCGCCCCGAGGATGACCGCCAGGCCCTGATCGACGCCATCGCCTCGGGCCTGGTCGAGGTCATCGTCTCAGCCCACGCCCCCGCCCCGGCCGAGGACAAGCGCCTGCCCTTCGCCGAGGCCGCCCCCGGCGCCGTGGGGCTGGAGACCTTCCTGCCCGCCTTGCTCGCCCTGCACCACGACGGGCGGGTGGCCCTGGTCGACCTGATCCGGGCGGTGACCCTGGCCCCGGCTCGGCTGATCGGCCTCGACGCCGGGCGGTTGGCCGTCGGCGCCCCGGCCGACCTGTTGCTATGCGACCTGGACGCACCGGTGGTGGTCGATGCGGACAAGCTGATCTCCAAGTCGAAGAACTCGCCCTTCGACGGCCGGCGCCTGCAGGGGCAGGTGCTGATGACCCTCGTCGACGGCCGCGTGGTGCACCAGGCGGCGCCGTGACCGTTATCGTCGGCACGGCGGGATGGCAGATCCCCCGCACCAGCGCCGAGGCATTCCCCGTCGACGGGACTACCTTGCAACGCTATGCCGCCCGCTTCGGCGCGGTCGAGATCAACTCGTCGTTCCACCGGCCGCATCAGCCGAAGACCTACGCCCGCTGGGCGCAGACCACGCCGCCCGGCTTCCGCTTCGCGCTCAAGCTGCCCAAGACCGTCACCCACGAGCGGCGGCTTGTGGACTGCGCCGAGCTGGTCGAGGCTTTCCTGTTCCAGATCAGCCAGCTCGGCGAAAAACTTGGGCCGCTGGTGATCCAGCTGCCGCCCAGCCTCGCCTTCGACGCAGGCGTAGCCGGCGCCTTCCTGGCCATGTTGCGCGCTCGCTTCGATGGCGACCTGGCCTGCGAGCCCCGCCACGCGAGCTGGTTCGAGGCCGAGGCCGCAGCGGTCCTGTCCGATCAACGCGTCGCCCGCGTCGCCGCCGACCCCGCGCTGGTGCCGGCCGCGGCCGAGCCCGGCGGCTGGACGGGCCTCAGCTACTGGCGCCTGCACGGCTCGCCGCAGATGTACTGGTCGGCCTATGGTCCTGAACGGATAGGGGAACTGGCCGCCCGCCTCGCCGCCGCGCCGCAGCCGGCCTGGGTCTTCTTCGACAACACCACCTCGGGCGCGGCGGCGGCCGACGCCCTGTTGCTGCAGGAGCGGCTGGCATGATCATCAGGCCGACGGGGGCGGACGATCGCGACGCCCTGTGGGCGATCCTCGAGCCGGTCATCCGCGCCGGCGAGACCTATCCCCTGCCGTTGGACATGGGCCGTGAAGAGGCCCTGGCCTACTGGCTCGCGCCCAGCCATTCGACCTTCGTGGCCGAGGCCGGAGGCGAGGTGGTGGGGATCTACTACCTGCGCCCCAACAACCGGGGCGGCGGGGACCATGTGGCCAACTGCGGCTACATGACCGCTCCCAGCGCGCGGGGCCGCGGCGTGGCGCGGGCGATGGGCGCGCACTCGCTGGACGAGCTGCGTCGCCGTGGCTTTCGGGCCGTACAGTTCAACTTCGTCATCGCCACCAACGCCCCCTCGATCCACCTGTGGACCAGCTTCGGCTTCGAGGTGCTGGCGCGGCTGCCGGGCGTGTTCCGCCACCCTACAGAGGGGTTCGTGGATGCGCTGGTGATGTTCAGGCGGCTGTAACGGCGGACCGCTAGGCCTTCCGGAACACCCACATCTCGCCGACGGTGTTGAACGGGCTGATCTTGTCCTCCAGCACCAGGCCCGAGCCCTCGGCGTCAGCGGCCAGGTCCGAGACGTAGTAGGTCAGGGTCTCAGCCGAACGACGCAGCTCGGTCCCGTCGGCGGCGACCTGCACATAGTCGAGCTGCTGCTCGAAGCGGCCGGTGTCGGCGTCGTAGCTCTGGGCGGCGACATACAGCTTCAGCCGGTTGTCGGTGGCGTCATAGGCCACGTCGAGCACGGGCTTGCCCGGATCGACCGCGCTCGGTCGGGCGATCGCATCGGGATAGATGGCGTGGATGGCCGCCAGTCCGCCCTGCCGCAGATGGCGGGAGATCATGGTCATGGCGAAGCGACGGAGCGCGCCCGGGGCCAGGTGCGAGAAGCTGAAGAAAGGCGCGATCACCGCATCGAATTCATTGTTCAGGTTGAAGCCGCTCATGTCGCCGAGGACGAAGGCGGTGCGCGCCTGGATATCGGGAGCGGCCTTGGCGTGCTTGGCCTGGGCGGCCGCGATCATGTTGGGAGCGTTGTCGAGGCCGACGACCGCATAGTCCCGCTCGGCCAGCGGCAGGCTGATGCGTCCGGTGCCGCAGCCCAACTCAAGCACCCACGACTGGCGCGGGATCAGGCCGGCGTAGAAGTCGACCTCGCCCTTCAGGGTCGGGTCGTAGTGGGCCACCACGTCATAGAACGGGGCGCTGAGCCCCTTGGGCGAATAGTAGGCGAGGCGCTCGGTCATGCCTTGCCGATAGCACAGGGCGTCACTTCTTCTCCAGCAGCAGAACGCCCTGTTTCTTGACCCGGCCCTTGATGGTGTCGGCGATCATGGCCAGCATCGGCGGCAGGTCGATCTCCATCTTGATCGCGTCGTCCAGCACCTGCAGCCGGCCGCCGATCGCCTGGCCGAGGACCTTGGCCGAGAAGACCATGCGGTCGTCCTCCCAGCGCTTGTCCACCTGGGCCAGGCCGCCGGAGATCTGCTGCTCCAGCTGGCCGAAGCCGGCCTCGATGCGCTTCTTCGCCTCGGCGGCGCCCAGCCTGTGGGGGATGTCGATGCTGACGGGTCGGGACATTTGGGAACCTCCTCTTCCACAACGGCCGACCAAGGCCGTAAGCTCCCGCCATGGTGTTCACCGTCACGCCCCTCATCGCCGTCGTCTGCATCGTCTGCGGCTATCTGCTCGGCTCGATCCCGTTCGGGGTGCTGATCTCGGCCCGGGCCGGTCTGGGCGATCTGCGCAAGATCGGTTCGGGCAACATCGGCGCGACCAACGTCCTGCGCACCGGCCGCAAGGACCTGGCCCTGCTGACCCTGCTGGGGGACGGCGGCAAGGGGGCTGTGGCGGTGCTGGTCGCCCAGGCGATCTGGGGCCAGGACGCCGGGGCCCTGGCGGGCGGTGCGGCCTTCATCGGCCACATCTTCCCGGTGTGGCTGAAGTTCAAGGGCGGCAAGGGGGTGGCGACCTTCTTCGGCGTGGCCCTGGCCGCGGCCTGGCCCGTGGGCGTGGGCGCGGCGGCGGCCTGGATCGCCATGGCCATGGTGTTCCGCTACTCGTCCCTGGCGGCCCTGACCGCCGCCGCCCTGTCGCCGCTCCTGGCGCTGGGGACCTATCAGCCGCGCTCGATCGCGGCCCTGATGCTGTTGATGGCTGTGCTGATCTACGTCCGCCACCGGGAGAACATCCAGCGGCTGATGATGGGCCAGGAAACCAAGATCGGCGGCGGCGCGAAGCCGGCCGGCCCGGCGCCGTCCGACCCCGCATGAGCCTGGACGGCCCGTCTCCCGCCGAACGGCGCGACCGCCTGCGCCTGGCCCGCACCGAGGCCGTGGGCTCGGTGACCTACCGCGAGTTGATGGCCCGCTGGCGCACCGCGACGCGGGTCCTGGAGGTCCTGCCGGACCTGGCCCGGCGGGCCCGGCGCCCCGGTCCCCTGCGCATCCCCACCATCGACGACGCCGAGCGCGAGATCGCCGCCGGCGAGGCCTTGGGCGCCGAACTGATCGTGCTGGGCGAGGCCGGCTTCCCGCCGCTCCTGGCCGCCCTCGACCCGCCGCCGCCGCTGATCTGGACCAGGGGCCGCGCGCCCCTGCTGTTCAGGCCGGCCATCGCCATCGTCGGCGCGCGAGTGGCCTCGGCCGTCGGCCAGCGCTTCGCCCGCCAGCTCGCCCATGAGCTGGGCGAGGCCGGCTATGTGGTGGTGTCGGGCCTGGCCCGCGGCATCGATGGGGCCGCCCATGCCGGTTCGCTCGCCACCGGTACGGCGGCGGTCCTGGCCGGGGGCATCGACGACATCTACCCGCCCGAGCATGCCGAGCTGCACGCGGCCATCGCCGACCAGGGCTGCCTGGTCTCGGAGAGCGCGCCGGGCCGCCGGGCGACGGCCAAGGACTTCCCCCGCCGCAACCGCATCATCTCCGGCCTGTCCCTCGGCGTGGTGGTGGTCGAGGCCGAGATGCGCTCCGGCTCGCTGATCACCGCCCGGCTGGCCGGCGAACAGGGGCGCGAGGTCTTCGCCGTGCCGGGCTCGCCGCTCGATCCCAGAGCCAGGGGGACCAACGACCTGATCCGCCAGGGCGCGGTGCTGTGCGAGGGCGCCGAGGACGTGCTGCGCGTGGTCTCGGCCCTGCCCCTGGTCCGCGACCAGGGCGACCTGTTCGAGGGGGCGCAGATGGACAACGACGCGGTCGACGCCGCCGCGGCCCGGATGCGCGACAAGGTCGAGGCCATGCTGTCGCCCACGCCGACGTCGCGCGACGAGATCGCCCGGGCCCTGGGCGGGCCGCCCCAGGGGGTGTTCGCCGCCCTGGTCGAACTGGCCGTCGCCGGCCGGGCCGAGCTGCTGCCCGGCGGCATGGTCTGCCGGGCGTTCCCGGAGGACTAGCGGGAGAGGAGAATGCGGTCCTCACGGCGCCCCGCCTCGCCCATCATGGCGCCATGAGATCGTTCCTCGCCGCGCTCCCGGCCTTCTGCCTGGTCCTCGCCGGCCCGGCCCCGCCGCCGGCCCAGGCGCAGGTGCAGGCGAACTATGGCGGCTGCACCCTGATGGGCCGGCCGGTGCCGTCGATCCCGGACCCGTCGCTTAACGACATCGCCATGGCCGGGATCAGCCCGGTCTATGGGCCGATGATCCTGTACAATCCCGCCATCGTGAACCGGGCGCGGGCCGAGACGCGGACCTTCTTCTACTACCACGAGTGCGCCCACCACGCGCTGGGCCACACCCTCGGCTTCGCCCATCCGCAGGCCAGCGAGCAGCAGGCCGACTGCTGGGCGGTGCGCGAGCTGTTCGGCCGGCGGCTGTTCAACCCGGCGCAACTGCGGGTCGTTCAGGACGAGGTCGCCACCTCCCCCGGCGACCGCACGCACCTACCCGGCCCGACGCGGGCGATGAACCTCTACGCCTGCCTGGAACACTGAGAGCAGGTTCAGGATCGGCCCGGTGCGCTTGACCAGGTGGTGGCGGAGCTGGAGCCGGTCGAGGCGTTCGCGGGCCTTGAGGCAGACGTGGACCTCGTTCATGCCCAGGCCCATCGCCTCGGCCCACAGGGGGTGGCCGGGGCCGGCCGCCTGGGCGATGCCGTCGGCGTGGTCGACGTAGAGCAGCACCCGCTCCTCCCCCGGCCCCCGCCGCACGAAACCATAGAGGCCCGGGCCGCGGATATGGCGGGCGTCGTGGTGCGAGACGGCCCAGAACCGCACCCCCGCCCACTCGAACTCCCCCTCGTCCATGTCGCCGCTCCCGTTGCAGAACATAACAGGAACCCCCGGGCGGCCGCAGAGTCAACCGACGCCGGCAGACCGTCCACACCTTCGCGGCCGGCAGGTCCGAAAGCCTCGCCCTTCGACAAGCTCAGGATGAGGCTTCCTACTGACGCGTCGCATTCATTCGGCCTCATCCTGAGCCTGTCGAAGGACGAGGCCGTCGCAGGAATCCGGCGGAGGAGAGCAGGTCCATGGCCCGCTCGGGATCGATGCGGAAGCTCTGCTCGCTGGAGCGCGGCCCGGCCTCGCCCACCTCGTCCAGACAGCGCATGTAGAGGCTGTCCACGGGCTTGAGCGCGTCCTGCAGCAGGAAGCGGCCGTTGAAGCGGCTCCAGGTCAAGAAGCCCTGGCGCAAGGGCCGCTCCGAGCGGCGGAACAGCAGGGTGTGCATGGCCGAGCCCTCGGCGGCCACGATGGTCGGCGCGGCCTCGAACAGGGCGATCTGGTCGCCCAGCGACAGGGTCTGGGGGTGGACCACCGCATAGCCCTCGCGCTCCAGGCGCTGCTCGACCGCGTCCTCGCCCAGAACCTGGCGAAAGCCGCGGCCGAGGCGGCGGCGGCTGAGATAGACCGGCCGCGCCTCGGCCACCGCGCCCGCGGCCAGGCGATCGGCGGCGGCGCGGTGGGGCGCGTCGAAGCCGGCGCGGACCCGCCGGTCCCACTGGATCAGGGGCTGGGGCGCGATCACCCGGCGCAGCAGGAGGGGGGCGTCGGACTGGATCACCCGCTCGGGCCCCACGCCGAGGGCGGCCAGGGTCTGGGCGACGAAGGGCGGGCAGTCGGCGAGGCGCCGGGCCGGGGCGAACACGACCTTGACCTCGGGGCCGACCTGGGCCAGCGCCCAGGCCCGGGCCAGGCTGTCGGTGAGGAAGTGGCCGTAGTGGACGAAGATCGAGCCGAGGAAGAGCACCGGCTCGCGCACCTCCAGCGTCGCCTCAGGGATCGCCACGGTCCGGGGCGAGCGCTGGTCCTCCATCGCCGCCAGCTTCTCGTCCTGGGTGGCGGTGCGGCGCACGTCGGGATCGAGCCAGGTCGGCATGGTGGAATCGATGCGCGCGCCGTCCAGCCGGTAGAGGGCCCTGGCCCGGGGGACGCAGAGGCAATCCTCCAGCATCGCCGTCCGCGGCTCTGGCCCCCGGAGCCGCGCATCGACGGCCCTGAACAGGTGCCGGGGAACGCGCGGCGGGAAGCCGAGGAAGGTCGAGGCCCCGCGGCCGAGCCGGAAAGTCCTGCGCCGCTCACCCCCGAACCACACGATCGCCCACCCCCGCTCCACCCCAGTTCGCCCGCCCGCCGACGCCGGTCAACGGTCATTGCAGGGGCGCCCTCGCCTATTGCGCGAACAGGCTGCAATCACCTCCCCCGTAGGGGGAGCCGGGAAATGGGCCCCGAACGTCACGCGCCTGCCGTTGACATAGGCCGGGCCGCACCCCCACTTTCCCGCCCCACCGCCTGGGAACCGCCGGGCCGTCCACAGGCAGCGTATTCTCCCAGCATGAACGTCGTCGTCGTCGAGAGCCCGGCCAAGGCCAAGACCATCAACAAGTACCTGGGCTCCGGCTATATTGTGCTGGCGTCTTACGGACACGTGCGCGACCTGCCGTCGAAGGACGGCTCGGTTCGTCCGGACGAAGACTTCGCCATGAGCTGGGACGTCGATCCCAAGGCGGCCAAGCGGCTCAGCGACATCGCCGACGCGATGAAGGGGGCCGACCGGCTGATCCTGGCCACCGACCCCGACCGCGAGGGCGAGGCCATCAGCTGGCACGTGCTGGAGGTCCTGAACAAGAAGAAGGCGGTCAAGGGCGCCGAGGTGCAGCGGGTGGTGTTCAACGCCATCACCAAGTCCGCCGTCACCGAGGCGATGCGCCACCCCCGCGCCATCGACATGGAGCTGGTCGACGCCTATCTGGCCCGCCGCGCCCTGGACTATCTGGTCGGCTTCACCCTCTCGCCGGTGCTGTGGCGCAAGCTGCCCGGCGCCCGCTCGGCCGGCCGGGTGCAGTCGGTGGCCCTGCGCCTGGTGGTCGACCGCGAGGTCGAGATCGAGGCGTTCAAGACCCAGGAGTACTGGACCGTCGAAGCGGACGTCTCGGCCGGGACCGAGCCGTTCCTGGCCCGCCTGGTCAAGCTGGACCGCAAGCGCCTGGGAAAGTTCGACCTGCCGGACGAAGCCAGCGCCAAGGCCGCGCTGAAGGCCGTGCAGATGGCCGACCTGCGCGTCGCCGCCGTCGAGAAGAAGCCCGGCCGCAGGAGCCCCCCGCCGCCCTTCACCACCTCCACCCTGCAGCAGGAGGCCTCGCGTAAGCTCGGCTTCTCGGCCCAGCGCACCATGCAGGCCGCGCAGAGGCTCTACGAGGGCGTCGACGAACAGGGCGGCCTGATCACCTATATGCGGACCGACGGGGTCCAGTCGTCGCCTGAGGCCCTGGACGAGGCCCGCAAGGTCATCGCCGAGCGGTGGAGCGCGGCCTACGTTCCCGACGCGCCGCGGATCTACAAGACCAAGGCCAAGAACGCCCAGGAGGCCCACGAGGCGATCCGCCCGACCTCGCTGGCCCGCCACCCCAGCAGCGTGCGCCTCGATGGCGACCTCGGCCGGCTGTACGAGCTGATCTGGAAGCGGATGATCGCCAGCCAGATGGAGAGCGCCCGCATCGAGCGCACCACCATCGACATCGACAGCCTGGACAGCACGCTCGGCCTGCGCGCCACCGGCCAGGTGATCCTGTTCGACGGCTATCTGGCCGTCTACGAGGAAGGCAAGGACGACGCCGAGGGCGACGAGGACAGCGCCCGCCTGCCCATGGTCAAGGACGACGCCCCGGCCCGCGTGCACGCCGTGCGCCAGGACCAGCACTTCACCGAGCCGCCGCCGCGTTATTCGGAAGCCAGCCTGGTCAAGAAGCTGGAGGAGCTGGGCATCGGCCGGCCCTCGACCTACGCCTCGATCCTGACCGTGCTGCGCGAGCGCGAATATGTGCGCATGGACAAGAACCGCTTCATTCCCGAGGACAAGGGCCGCCTGGTCACCGCCTTCCTGGAGCAGTTCTTCAAGCGCTACGTGACCTATGACTTCACCGCCGCCCTGGAGGAGAAGCTCGACAAGGTCTCGGCCGGCGAGATGGACTACAAGGAGCTGCTGCGGGAGTTCTGGAAGGACTTCCACGCCGCGGTCGTGGACATCGGCGACCTGCGCGTCAGCCAGGTGCTGGACGCCCTGAACGACACGCTTGGCCCCCACATCTTCCCCGACAAGGGCGACGGGACCGACCCCCGCGTCTGCAAGACCTGCGGCACCGGCCAGCTGAGCCTGAAGGTCGGCAAGTTCGGCGCCTTCATCGGCTGCTCCAACTATCCTGAATGCCGCTTCACCCGCCCGATCGCGGCCGAGGCCGGCGGCGAGGCGGCGGCCGAAGGCGGCGGCGACCGGGAGCTGGGGACCGACCCGGTGACCGGGCGCGCCGTGTGGCTGAAGATCGGCCGCTTCGGCCCCTATGTGGAGCTGGCCGCCGACCCCGACGACGCCAAGGCCAAGCCCAAGCGCGGCAGCCTGCCCAAGGGCTGGGCCCCCGCCGCCATGGACCTGGAGAAGGGCCTGCGGCTGATCAACCTGCCGCGCGAGGTGGGCCTGCACCCCGAGGACGGGACGATGATCCTGGCCGGCATCGGCCGCTATGGCCCCTATGTCCAGCATGCCGGCACCTACGCCAACCTGGCCGACGCCGACGAGGTGTTCGACGTGGGGCTGAACCGCGCCGTCACCGTGCTGGCCGAGAAGCGGGCTGGCGGCGGGCGCGGCGGACGCTCGGCCCCGGCGGCCCTGCTGGAGTTGGCCGATGGGGTGAAGGTGATGTCGGGCCGCTTCGGCCCCTATGTCACCGACGGCAAGACCAACGCCAACATCCCCAAGGGCCAGGACCCGGCGACCCTGACCCAGGAACAGGCCACGGCCCTGCTGGCCGAACGCGCGGCCAAGGGCGGCGGCAAGAAGCCGGCGCGCAAGGCCGCCGCGCCGAAGAAGGCGGCGGCCAAGGCCAAGCCGGCCGCGGCGGCCGCCAAGACCACGGCGGCCAAGAAGCCGGCGGCCAAGAAGCCGGCGGCGAAGAAGCCCGCTGCGAAGAAGAAGGCCCCGGCGAAGACGGCGGCCAAGGGATAGGCTCAACCGGTTGATGGCTGGGGCGGATGGGGCGGCGCAGGCCCCCTCCGTCGGCCTTCGGCCGCCACCTCCCCCGCTTCGCAGGGGAGGAGGATAGACGTTGGCGCCTGCTCCCCTGTCCCGAAGAGGACGGGGGAGCTGTCAGGCCCAGCCTGACTGAGGGGGCGTTCCACGGCTGAAGTCGCCGCAGCCGTCACCGGGAAGGCTTCAGCCGCCCACCCCGCCGCCAGCCCGAGGTCGGCGCAGATCCGCGCCACGATCTCCTCGATCGGGCGATCCAGCAGGTCTTCGTCGTCCGTCTCGGTCAGCCGCTCCCACACGGCCTCGGACAGGCGCTCCGTCACCTCGGCGTCCTCGCCCTCGGTCTGCGCGACCTCGTCGATCAATCGGTCGACCTTGACGTGGATACGGTCCCGCCGCCGCGACGCCTCTGACGCCCGCACCGCCGCCTCGCCCCGCTGGAGCGCGGCCCGCTCGGCGACGAGCCGGGTCTCCAGGGCGATGGTCAGCCGCACGGCGCGGGCGGCCCGCGAGAAGCTGAGCGCCGCATCGGCCCCCGCCCCTTCGCCCTCGCCGCGCGCCTGAAGGCCAGCGGCCTCCGCGATCTCCATGCCGATCTCCGCCAGCCGCGCCAGTTGGGCGAGTTGGCGGTCGGTCAGGTCGGAGTTCTGGGTGGGAGCGGCGCGGGACATGGTGCGGAAAAGTCCGCGGCGGTTCGGGGGGGATGTCAAACGGGTCCCAGCCCATGCCGCATCATCAGCAACTATATCATACGTGCGAAGGCTGGCTGCCATCTGGGGCTTAGCGCGGGATCGCCTACTGCTCCCCGTCGCGACTACTTCCGGTTGCGGAACAGACCACCGTAGGCGAAGCTCCCTTTTGGGGGGATTCATGTCACAGCCGCGACCACGGAATCCAATTACGTTTCGGCAGGGACAGAACATCGGCGAGCCCGCCGCTGAGGATGACGACGAGTTCCTGTTCGACACATTTGTCGAGAACTTCACTTTCCAAACACTCACTGACGTCAGCTCCCCTCGGTTCCTGCTTCTTGGGAGAACGGGAACTGGGAAGACTGCTATCTTACGGGAAATTGAACGCAGATTTGATAACGTTATCAGGATTGACCCTCAGGAGCTATCCTTACAGTACATATCAAATAGTGACATTATCGAATTCTTCCAGAGAAACGGCGTAAAACTAGA
>DAICXL010000068.1:0-313 GCA_027312185.1 Caulobacterales bacterium
GGGCGGCCGTTCAGGCGATAAGAGCGTTTGGGAGAGAACGCGACATCGTCGCTTCCGAAAGGGACATAGGCAACCTGCTGAAGGGCCTGCCGAAGAGCATCAATCTGAAGTGGGGATCTACCGGCAAACCCAAGCGCGCAACTGGCTATCGCTTTGAATCTCCCTTAGCGACTGCGCGTCGGTTTTTTCCGGGTCTAACCCCGGAAGTTACAGAGGCCGACGAGTGGACTTACGAAGCCGAACTTAGCGCAATCTAACGATGCGGTCGGCGAGGCAAACGCGGCGCCGACCGCCCTTCCTCAGGGCGCTAGAT
>DAICXL010000068.1:323-13860 GCA_027312185.1 Caulobacterales bacterium
GAAGCGGCCATTCCCAGGAACCCGCGTCAAAGGCGCGGCGACCTTGCCCATCCGGTTTGAAAGCCTCGTCCTGACGGTGCACGCCGCACTGTACGGCGCAAGGTTGCGGGGTTGCAAGCTGCACGCCTACCACGGCACTGTGCGCCGGCTGAGGTGCCGAACGGTGTGGGCCCGCCCCAGGGAAATCAGGCGTCTGTTACCCCCAGCGTTACCCCAGGTTTCCAGCCAGCAAGGCGGCTCCAGTCAAACTGGAGCTAACTTACTGCATAAACTGGAGAAAATTGGAGCGGGCGAAGAGATTCGAACTCTCGACCCCAACCTTGGCAAGGTTGTGCTCTACCACTGAGCTACGCCCGCTCGGCGTCTTCACGGAAGGGCTTGAGGCCGCTTCCGCCGGAAGAGGAGCGGCTTATTGCAGACGGCCTCGGCCTTGGCAAGGGGCTGGGCGGGGGGCGTTAAAGGCTCAGCCGCACGCCCTTGAGCCGGCGCTTGTTGATGTGGTCCTTCGGGGCCTCGCCCGGGGCCTCGGGCGGGATTTCGCCCTTGAAATAGAACCGCTGCCAGGCCTCCCGCACAGCCTCGGGGTCCGACTTGGCGAGGCGGTTGTTGAAGTCGGTGCGCTCGCGCATCCACACCTCGTACTGGTCGCGCAGGCCGTGGTTGTGCAGCAGGTTGCGCTGAACCGGCTGAACCTGCTCCATCTGCCGGTGCGGCACCAGGCTGATGAAGCAGAACGGCTCGCCCTTCTCGAACCGCACCTTGCCCGGCCGGGTCATGATCCAGTTCATCGTGAAGGGGAATGGCAGCCAGTCGGTCTCCACCACGCCGGTAAGGGGATAGACTCCATCCTTGGGAAAGTTGGGCGGCCCGCCGGCCGACATGTCCCAGCCGGGGGCGGTGCGGAACAGATAGCCGGTGTGGAAGGTGATCACCCCGTGGCTGAAGTGGGACGAGGCGAACTCGTGGAAATCGGGATGCGGACGGTCGGGCCGCAGCGTGAGGTCGGCGGTCGATTTGCCGCCGTTCCACTCGGCGGTGAAGGACATCGGGCACAGCAGCTCCCAGCCCGTGGTGTTGGCCATGGTCAGCGGCAGGCAGCGATAGGGGTGACGGGCGGCGAAATGGTCCATCCACGCCCGCTCCGGCCGGCCGGGCACGATCTCGGGCGGGCGGGAGGTGATGGCGAAACACTCGAGTTCCATGGGGCGCGCGACCTTCGGGTCCTGGGGCGTCCTTGCGGGCGCAAGCGGGGGCGCAGGCGCGCCGTGTCGTCCAAGTGGTAGCCGTCGCCCCCCTGCTCCGTCGAGTCCCGGCGCCTGCGACGTTGACCGCGAGCGCGGGCAGGCAAATATACGGCTCATGAGCGTGCGAGAGGTTCTCGACTGGCCTGAAGGGCAGCCGCCCCCGTCCGGGTCCGCCGAACCGGCGTTCGAGGTGCGCCGGCCGGCGGGGCCGCCGACGCCGTTCGTCTTCGCCTCGCCCCACTCCGGCCGGCTCTACCCGACCGACATGAAGCCGGCCCTGGACGAGGCGGCGATCCGCCGCTCGGAAGACGCCTTCGTCGACGCCCTGGCGTCCGCGGGGCCCCGCTATGGGGCGCCGCTGATCGTGGCCCGCTACGCCCGGGCCTATATCGACGTGAACCGTGAGGCCTACGAGCTCGACCAGGCCATGTTCGAGGACGAACTGCCGGCCTTCGCCCAGGGCCGAAGCCCGCGGGTGGCGGCCGGGCTGGGCTCCATCGCCCGGGTGGTGGCCGAGGGCCAGGAGATCTACGCCCGCAAGCTGACCTTCGCCGAGGCGTCCCGGCGCATCGACACGGTGCACACGCCCTATCACGCCGCGCTCGCCGGGCTGCTGGACGAGGCCAAGGCCGCGCACGGCTACGCCATACTGATCGACTGGCACTCCATGCCGGCGGCCGCGGCTGCGGCCGGGGCCCGGGGCCGCGGCTGCGACTTCGTGCTGGGCGACCGATTCGGCGCGGCCTGCTCGGGGGCGGTGGCCGGGGTGGTGGAGCGCGAGCTGGAGGCCATGGGCTATGCGACCGCGCGCAATGCGCCCTATGCGGGGGGCCACACCACCGAGTTCTACGGCCGCCCGGCGCAAGGCGTTCACGCCCTGCAGATCGAGATCAACCGCGCCCTCTATCTCAACGAGCGCACCTTGAAGCGCCACGGCGGTTTTGACCGGCTGGCCCGCGACCTCGAGCGGCTGGTGCAGACCCTGACCGCGGCCGACTGGAGCAAGCTGGCCTAAGGCGTGCGCGCGGGCTTGCGTACGGGGCCGCGCCCAATTAGGTGTGCGCGCTCGCTCGGATACGACCTTGGAGAGGTGGCTGAGTGGTCGAAAGCACCGCACTCGAAATGCGGCGTACCTTTACCGGTACCGTGGGTTCGAATCCCACCCTCTCCGCCAATCTCAGGTCCTGATGGCCGCCGAGCTTTTCGTCGCAACACTGATGGTCGTGCTGACCGTGGTCGTCCACGCCGCGGGGCTGTCCAGCCTGCAGCGCCGGCTGGAGGGCCGAATCGAGGCCGAGCGACGCTCCACCCTAAGACGGCTGGCGCTGACCGTGCTCCTGGCCCTTTGCCTGTTCGCCCTGCACGGGTTCGAGATCTGGCTCTACGCCGGCGTCTATCAGGGGGTCGGGGCGGTCCCCGATCTGCGCCAGGCGGCCTATCTGTCGGCCAGCGCCTATGGCGCCATCGGCTTCAGCGACGCCGACGTGGCCGAGCCGTGGCGGCTGCTCGCGGCCATCGAAGGGATCAACGGCATCCTGCTGCTGGGCTGGACCACCGCCTTATTCGTCACCCTGATGAACCGGCTGCACGGTCCGCGAGCATAGTTCGCGCGGCCGGAACCAAGAAAGCCCCGGACCTTTGGCGGGTCCGGGGCCTGGGTTCGTCTAGACTAAGCGCTTTAGCCCTCGAGGGGCGGACGCCACGGGGTGGTCGAGGCGATCGAGCGCGGGCCGGCGCTGGCCTGGGCCTGGCCTTGGCCGCCTTGGCCGCCCTGGCCTTGGCCGCGGGCGCGCTGGTCGGGACGGCCGCGGCCGCCGCCGCCGCGATGGGGCTGACCGCCGCCGGGCGCCTTGTTGCGGCCTTCGCCGCCGCCGCCGCCGCCGCCGCGACCGGCGTTACGGCCGCGGCCGCCGCCGTTGCCGGCGCCGCCCGCGCTGCGGACCGGCTTGGGCTCGGCGGCCTCCTGGGCGGCCCTGGCCTTGGCCATCACGGCCAGGCCCGGATCGCGCCTGCGGTCTTCGGCCGGAATGGTCTGGCGGGTGGTCTTCTGGATGTCGCGCAGCAGGGCCCGCTCGTCGTCGGCGCACAGGCTGACGGCGTGTCCGGTCGCCCCGGCGCGCGCGGTGCGTCCGATGCGGTGGACGTAGCTCTCGGGCACGAAGGGCAACTCGTAGTTCACCACGTGGCTGACCGCGTCGATGTCGATCCCCCGCGCGGCGATGTCGGTGGCGACCAGGGCGCGGACATTGCCGGCCTTGAAGCCGGCCAGGGCCTTCTCGCGCTGGGGCTGGCTCTTGTCGCCGTGGATCGAAGCGGCGGGGATGCCGGCCGCTTCGAGGGACTTGGCCACCTTGTCGGCGCCGCGCTTGGTGCGGGTGAAGACGATGGCGCGCGCCCACGACGGGTCGGCGAACAGCTCGGCCAGAAGCTCGCGCTTGCGCTCGGCTTCGACGAAGACGACGCGCTGCTCGACGCGCTCGACGGTGGTGGCGGCGGGCGCCACCGAGACCTGCACCGGGTTGGTCAGCAGGTCGCCGGCCAGCTTGCCGATCTCGGTCGGCATGGTGGCCGAGAAGAACAGGTTCTGGCGCTGCTTGGGCAGGTTGGAGACGATGCGGCGGATCGGCTGCAGGAAGCCGAGGTCGAGCATCTGGTCGGCCTCGTCGAGGACGAAGATCTCGGTCTCGCCCAGGCGGGCGTGCTTTTCGGCGATGTGGTCGATCAGGCGGCCGGGCGTGGCGACGAGGATGTCGATGCCGCCCTGCAGGGCCTTGATCTGGGCGCCGTACTTGGCGCCGCCGAAGATGACGGCGACGGTCACGCCCATGTGCTTGCCGTAGGTGCGGAAGCTCTCGGCGATCTGGGTGGCCAGCTCGCGGGTCGGCGACAGCACCAGGACGCGGCAGCCGCCTCGGGGAGCGGGCTTACGGGTCTCGGCGAGACGGTGCAGGATCGGCAGGGCGAAGGCGGCGGTCTTGCCGGTGCCGGTCTGGGCGATGCCCAGCAGGTCACGGCCGGCCATGACCGAGGGTATGGCCTGGGCCTGGATCGGGGTGGGGGTGGTGTAGCCTTCGGTGGCCAGCGCCTTGAGAAGGGGCGCGGCGAGGCCAAGGTCGGTGAATTGAGTCACTTAGGGCAGCTTTCACGATGCGCGAAGGCGTCCGCTGTCGGCCATGCCGACGCGAACGGGATCGCGGGTCTTTTGGGGAGCGCCCCCGCGCAGCCTGGGCGATCAATGGATAGTATAAGGGCGCTCGACAGGCGGGATGCGCTTGCATCCCCTCGCGGCTGGAGCGCCGATATCGCACTGCAACAAGAGTGCTGGGGCTGCAGATGGGCGCATTTGTCCGCAAAGTCAACCTACGGCGCGGTGTCCTGGTCATCCCACCCCGCCCGGAGGAGGTCGCGCAGGAGCGAGGGCCGCGCCGTTTCCACCCGGTCTGGCCGGGCGTCTGACGCCTGGAGGAACGCGCGCGACACCCGCCGCGCAGCCACATCGCGTTCGCGCCGCATCTGGGTGAAGTCGGCGAGCAGCCGCTCCTGAGCGGCGATCACCTCGCTCACATCCCAGCGGGTGTCGCCGGCCGCCGGCCGCCACGTCCGCCAGGGCCCTTCCTCGTCGCGCAGGATGGGGTCCATGCCGACCACCCACTCCGCTTCGAGGACCCGCACCGTCATCCGGCGCGCCCTGCGGCGGGCCGGAGGTATGGGCAGGGAGAAGCCGCAAGCCTGGTCGAGGCCGGCCCGCCGCAGGTCCTCGCGCGGCTGGTCGGCGAAGGCCAGGGCGACGATGTCCCCGTCGCAGTCGAGGGCGACCTGCAGGGGCAGGTCAGGCCGGCCGGGTGCGGCGACCCAGCCGGTGACGGCGCTGCGGGCCACCGCGTCCAGCCGCCCGTGCAGCTTCACGTCGCGCCAGGCGTCGCGCGCGGCTTTCGGGGTCGGCAGCCCCAGGGCGGCTTCCCATCGCGGCGCCAGGGTCTGCATGGTCCAGCGCCGCTCGATGTAGGGGCGGGCGGCGCGGGCCCGCTCCCGCTCCCGGGCGGGCTGATCCACCAGCGCCTGCAGGCCCGCGCTCCAGTCGTCCAGGCGGCAAAAGGGGGCGAACTCGCGGTAGCTGTCGATGGTGGAGGCGAGCACCGGCACCCCGGCGTAGAGGGCGGTGGTCAGCCGGTTGTGGGTCTTGCAGGCGGTGAACGGGTTGACCGAGATCGGCAGGAGCGCGGCGTCGGTCGCGGCCAGGACGGCGGGGAAGCGCTCCAGCGACCACTCGACATAGCGGGTGGGCAGGCCGAACCCCGCGACGCAGGCGTCATATTTCTCCCGGCTGTTGCTGCACACGGTGAGGACCGTCGGCGTCTCCGCCGCCAGGGTCTCGAGCTCGTCGCGGATCAGCGCCAGGTCGCCGACGCCGGAGACGGCGTTGGGCGAGCCGTGCGATCCGAACCAGGTCAGGCGAAGGGGTTCGGAAGGGACCGGGCGGCTAGGCGCCGCCAGGTTCAGCGGCTCGATGGTGTCGCCGATGACCAGGGGCTGGACCGCTCCGCCCGTCTCGGTCTCGACCACCGTCGCGAGGGCTGCGGTGGAGCAGACGACGGCGTGGGCCAGCTCGGCCATGGCGCGGATTTCCTCCCGGGCCTGGCGGTACTTGGGCAGGTCGAGGGGGTTGTGGAAATGGTTGTCGCAGAGGTCGAGGATCACCCGGCCGCCGCGGTCCCTGACCGCCCGGGCCAGGGCGAGGTCGTCGGGCGAATAGCGCTTGCAGAACACCACGACGTCATAGAGGTGCGCCGAGGCCGGATCGAACACCTCGACCGGGTGCCCGCGGCCGCGCAGGGCCTCTATCGGCGCCTCGACCCGGAAGCGAAAGCTCGCGATGCGCCTGTCACGACCGGCGCTGGACCATCCCGTACGCATGGATCTATCCCCAGCCGAGACGCCACCCCGACGGCAGGGAAAGCAAATGTCGGCCGCAGATGCAACGGTATAGTCAGGTAAAAAGACGAGAATATATAAGTCGCACCCATAGTGGGCAGGTTTAACGACTATTAACCTTGAATACGTAAAGAGTAGTGGCCCCCGTTGGGTTGTCGATCTCTGGCGTGATCTGGGGCCAGGTGATGTCGTGGGCCCCGCCGCCGCCCGCTACGACCGCCACGTATTGCACACCCTTGACCGCATAGGTGATCGGGAAGGCGCTGGGCTGGGCCGCCAGCTTGGTTTCCCACAGGGTCTTGCCGGTCGCGCTGTCGAGGGCGCGGAACATGCGGTCGCGGGAGCCTTCGAACAGGACGCCGCCGGCGGTGGCCAGCAGGGCGGCGCTCTCCGGCGCGCGCCGGGTCGAGGACCACAGGGTCTTGCGGGTCGCCATGTCGATGGCGTCGACCCGGCCGATCATGCCGCCCGAGCCCGGGCGAGCGCGCACCTTCCAGCCGAGGTCGGATCCCCCCGCCGCCGTCTCCGCCGCCGTGCGGGCGCGGCGGTTGAAGTCCATGCAGGTGTCGACGAGGGGCACGTAGACGATCTTCGTGCGCGGATCGAAGGCGGTGGCCGGCCAGCTGCGGGCGCCGCCGGCGTGGGGGCAGATGGTCCTGGCCTCGCCGAACTCGGGCTTGAAGGCGGGGTTGATCGCCTTCACGCCGGTCTTGGGATCGATGCCGCTGACCAGGTTCTGGACGCCGATGTCCTTGGAGAACAGGTACTGGCCGGTGGCGCGGTCCACGGCGTCGAAAATGCCCAGCTTGCCGGCGGTAAGCGACACCTTCCGGTCCTTGCCGTCGATGGGCAGGGTGACCAGCGAGCGCTCGAAGGTCCAGTCGTAGTCCCACACGTCGCGGTTCATGTGCTGGTAGTGCCAGACCATCTTGCCCGTGGCCGGATCGAGGGCGACGGTCGAGTCGGTGTAGAGGCCGTCGTTCTTGCCGACGGCGGTCTTTCCCGGCCGCGGGGTGAGCAGGGTGGCCGAATTATAGGTCTGGCCGAGGCCCCAGTAGGCGAGGCCGAGCTCGGGGTCGTAGGATCCCGAGGTCCACACCGCCCCGCCGAAGCGTTCGTCCAGGGGCGTGTCGTTCCAGGTGTCGCCGCCGGGCTCGCCCGGCCGGGCGATGGTGTAGAATTTCCACTTCTCCGCCCCGGTGCGGGCGTCGAGGCCGACGATGAAGCAGCCGCCCTTGTAGGTGTTGCAGCTCGACATCCCCATCATCACCACGCCCTTGGCCACCAGCGGGCCGCCGGTCATGCGCGGGCCGGTGACCTCGGCGGGGAGCACCTCATGGTCCCACAGCAGCTTGCCTGTGCGGGCCTCCAGGGCGACGATGTGGCGGTCGGGCGTGGTTAGGATCAGCCGGTCTTCATAGATGGCGATGTTCTTGGCGATGGCGCCGGACCCGCCGGCCAGGGCGGGGGGGAGCTGGCGGGTATATTGCCAGAGCAGGTCGCCGGTCTCGCCGTCGATGGCCTGGACCCGGTTGGCGCTGGACACGAACATCACCCCGTCGTGGACCAGGGGCGTGATCTCGTTGGGGCTGACCGGCAGCGACCAGTTCCAGGTCGAGACCAGGTTCCGGACGTTGCGGGTGTTGATCTGGTCGAGGGGGCTGAAGCCCAGCCCGTCGTAGGTGCGCCGCCACACCAGCCAGTCGCCGGGCGGCGGATCGGCCAGGACCGCGTCGGTGACCGGGGTGATGCGGGCGAGGCGCGCCAGGCGCTCAGCTTCCGCGGCCTGGAAGGCGGCGTCCTCATTGCGCACGGACGGGAAGCCCCCGCTTGGCGGCGGCCCACCGGCCGGCGACACGACCTGGGCGACCGCGCCGGCGGAGCCCAGTCCGGCCAGAACGGTCGCCAGCGCCAGGCGGCGCAGTCGCTGGGTCCTCATTGGTTTCCTCCGGGCGCTAGTCTTCTGTCGTTGACTTGAGGCTAGCCGCCTGCGGGGCCGGCGCAAAGGGCCGGCTCGCCGGACGGGGTGGGCGCCGAATTAGCCCGCAGGCGCATAGTCCCCGAGCGCCCCCCGCGAGCGGGCGCTGGCCACTGCGCGTGCGCGGGTGTTCTGCCCTTGGCGCGCGAGCGTTGCGGCGCCTGGATGCCGTCCGGCGGCGGAAGCGGGGGAAGGTGGATGAAGCGGGCGTTGCGCGGGGTGATCAGGACCGGCGAGGAACCCCTGCTGGAGGGCTGGGGCGATCCTCTGACCCGCAAACTGTCGTGGATCACCCTGTTCAGCAGCGACATCACGCCGACGGACGGCATGACCGCCGGCATAGCCGAGATCCTGCCCGGCGCCGGCCGGGGGCGGCTGCACCGCCACAAGGAGGCGGAAATCTATTACATCATCGAGGGGTCGGGGATGATGCTGCTCAATGGCGAGGAGACGGCGGTAGGCCCCGGCGCCTCGGTCTTCATCCCGGGCGACGCCCTACACGGACTGCGCAACACCGGCGAGGGGGTGATGAAGCTGTTCTATGTGTTCCCGACGGGTTGCTTTTCGGACGTCGTCTATCACTTCGCCGACTGACCGAGCCGCTCCTCGGCTCCGAGCCGGTCGCTCTTGATAACGCCCAATAGGCTCAGGCCCGGGCCAGGATCGTTTCGGGGGTCATCATCGCCTTCAGGTCGGCGATGGGCATGGGCTTGCCGAACAGATAGCCCTGCATGGCGTGGACGCCGGCGATCTTCAGGAACTGGCGCTGCTGTTCGGTCTCGACGCCCTCGGCCACCACCTTCATGCCGAGGGCCCGGCCGATGGAGACGACGGCGTGCACCACAGTCGCCGACTGGACGTCGCGGGTGCAGTCGACAACGAACTCGCGGTCGATCTTCAGCTTGTCGAAGGGGTAGCGGCGCAGGTGGCCGAGGCTGGAATAGCCGGCCCCGAAATCGTCCAGGGCGACCTTCAGGCCCATGGCGCGCAGGGCGTTCATGTTCTCGCGCACCTGATCCTCGTTGTTGAGGATGGCGGTCTCGGTGATCTCGACCTCCAGGCGCTTGGGGTCGAAGCCGGTGCGGTCCAGCAGGCCCTGGATGCGCTCGACGATGCCCTCGTCGATGAACTCCAGGGCCGAGGCGTTGAAGGCCACCTGCAGGTGCGGAATGTCCGCGGTTTCGGCCACCGCCCGGCCCATGACCCAGTCGGTCAGCTTGCGGATGCCGCCCCAGGCCTCGGCCACGGGGATGAAGTCGGCCGGGCTGACGAAGCCGCGCACCGGGTGGGTCCAGCGGATCAGGGTCTCGACCCCCAGGACCATATGGCCCTCGCGGTCGAATTGGGGCTGGTAGACCAGGCTGAGCTGACCTTCGGTATTCAGGGCCTCGTCCAGGTCGTCGAGCAGGCCGCGGACTTCCGGCGGGGCGACGGCCACCGACATGGTCATACCCGCGACGGGCGCCACGGCCGGCGACGGGGCCGCAGCGACGGCGACGGGCGCGCCGGATAGGGCCGCCAGGGTGTCCTTCAGGATCTCGCCCAGCGCCAGCACGGTGTCGAGGCTGGGGGGCGCGCCTTCGCGGGCCGCCTCCTCGATCTCGGCGGTGCGGCGGGCGACCTCGCAGGCCCCGATGTTCAGGCTCATCGATTTCAGGGCGTGGGCGGCCTTGGCGGCGGCTTCGGCGTCGCCGGCCTCGACCGCCGCCCGCATGTGGGCGACGCTGGCCGGGGCGTTGTCGCGGTAGAGCCCGCGCACCTTCTCCACGAAGTCGCCCTTGCCGCCGGCCGCCATGCTTGCCAGGGCGGCGGCGACCTCGGGGTCGATGAGGCGGGCGTCGACGGCGACAGGCGCGACCTTGACCGCGGGGGCCGCGGGCGCGGCTTCGGGGCCTGGGACCGGCGCCGCGCCGGGCTGGACGAACGCGCCAAGGGTCTTGGCCATGGCGGCCAGGGTGAAGGGCTTATGCAGCACCGCGTCCATGCCCGCCTCACGCCAGGCCTCGGCGGCGGAGCCGACCACATGGGCCGTGAGGGCGACGATGGGGGTGCGGTCGTAGCCCCGCTGGCTCTCTGCGGCGCGGATGGCCCGGGTCGCCTCATAGCCGTCCATCTCGGGCATGGAGCCGTCCATCAGCACCAGGTCGAAGCGTTCGGCCAGGGCCTTGTCGAGGGCCTGGCGCCCATCGGCGACCATCGACACCCGCACGCCGAGACGGGAGAGGGCCTCCATGGCCACCTCGCGGTTGACGGCGCTGTCGTCGACCACCAGCACATGGGCGCCGGAGAAGATGGGCAGAACCTCGGCGGCCTTGGCGGCCTGGGCCTCGCCGGCGCCGTCGCGCAGGGCCTCGCCCGCCTCCATCTGCTGCAGCAGGCTCGCCAGCTCGCCGCGGCGGAACGGCTGGATCAGGATGGCGTGGGCCGCGCCGGTGCGCAGCAGGTCGTGCGGGGCGTTGTCTCCGTACTCGCCCAGGCAGACGGTGGGCAGGGCGGCCTTGTCGCGGGGCAGGGCGGCCGCCGCGCCGAACCGCAGTGCGGGAGCGGTCCCGTCGTCATCGGCCAGGACGGAATAGCCGGCGCGGGCGAGGTAGCGGCTCAGCGCCCGGCGGGTGGAGACCCCCTCGTGGGCGATGGCGGCCTTGGCCCCGGCGTGCGGCGCCGCGGGCCAGACCGCGGCCGGCTCTATGATCGTCACCGGCACGCGGAAGGCGAAGGTCGAGCCCTTGCCGACCTCGCTGGTGACGTTGAAGCGGCCGTTCATGGTCTCGACCAGCCGCTTGCAGATGGCCAGGCCCAGGCCCGTGCCGCCGTATTTGCGGGTGGTCGACTGGTCGGCCTGGGAGAAGGCGCCGAAGACGTCGCCGATCTTGTCCTTGGGGATGCCGATGCCGGTGTCGCGCACACTGAAGCGCAGGGAGCCGGGGGAATCGGGCTCGATCTCGATCAACACCCCGCCGGCCTCGGTGAACTTGATGGCGTTGTTGACCAGGTTGCCGATGACCTGACGCAGGCGCGTCGGATCGCCCTCGACCAGCCTGGGGGTCGCCGGATCGACATAGACCGCGAGGTCGAGGCCCTTGGACGAGGCCTTCTCCCAGAACAGGCTGGAGACGTCCTCGGCCAGTTCGTGGACGTCGGTGGGGGCGTTCTCCAGCTCCAGCTTGCCGGCCTCGATCTTCGAGAAGTCGAGGATGTCGTTGATGATCGAGAGCAGGCTCGACCCCGACTTGGCGATCACCTCGGCGAACCGGCGTTGGCGCGGGGGCAGCTCGCCCGCGGCCAGCATCTCGGCCATGACCATGATGCCGTTCATCGGGGTGCGGATCTCGTGGCTCATGGTGGCCAGGAAATCCGACTTGGCGGCGTTGGCGTGCTCGGCCGCGTCCTTGGCTTCCGACAGGTCGGCGGTGCGGGCGGCGACCTCGCCCTCCAGCCCGGCGACCTGGTCGGCGATGCGCTGGTCGCGGCTGCGGATCTCGCCCAGCATCTGGTTGAAGCCCTGGACCAGCTCGCCGACCTCGTCGTCGGCCTTGATGTCCACGCTGCGGCCGTAGTCGTGGTCGGCGCGGACCTCGCCCATGGAGCGGGTCAGGGCCACGATCGGCCGGGTGATCGAGCGTTGCAGGCGAAGCGCCACGAGGATGCCGACGGCGATCGCGGCCAGGGCGGCGATGAGGCTGACCTGCAGGCTTTCGATGAAGCGGTCGAGCACGCCCTCGCTGCGGCTGAGCAGGACCACCCGGCCGACGGTGCGCTGTTCGAAGGCGATGGGCGCGGCGACCTCGAAGGTGCGGCTCTTCAGGTGCGACCATATCCCGGCGTCGTCGGCGCCGGCCTGCAACGTCACATCGCCGCGCAGGCGGGCGCCTTGGCCGGTTTCGACCAGCCGGCTTCCATCGGCGCGCTCGATGCGGGCGTAGAGAACGCCGGGCAGGGCGCCGATGGAGCGCAAGGCCTGGAAGGCGCGGGCGCGGTCGTTGGCGGCCGTGGCTTCGGCGGACAGGGAGGCGATGACGGTGGCGGTGGCCGACAGGCGCGTGCTCTCGGCGCGGGCCTCGCGCTCGCCCTCGCGCCAGGCGGAGGCGCCGGCGACCAGGGCGACGGCGATGGAGACGCAGGTGACGACGAGGAGGACGAGCTTGGCCCGGACCGAGCGCCGCCGCGGCATGCGCGCCGGCGGCTTGGCCTTCGCCTCCCTCTTCACGCCCATGACAGACTCCGTCTTCCCAAACAGGGGTTACGGGCAATTAATGACTTCTCGCTTAATGATTGTGGCCGTAGCGCGAGTGTCGACATGGCCCTGGAAGCCGGCGCGCCGAACAGCTTCTTCTATGTGTTGGAAGACCCCGTTCGGATCCTGTTCGTGGACGACGACCCGATCATGCGGGAGTTCGCGATCGTGCACCTGTCGACCGACACGGCCCAGGTGACGGTGGGGGCCGACGGGGTCGAGGCGATCAAGGCTGTCGCCGCGGCCGAGTTCGACGTCATCCTGCTCGACCTGGAAATGCCCAACATGGACGGCTTCGAGGTGCTGTCGCGCCTGCGCGCCGACGCGCGCACCCGGCGCACCCCGGTCGTGGTGGTCACGGGCCGCGAGGACGTGGCCGCCGTGGACCGCGCCTTCCAGGCTGGGGCCACCTCGTTCCTGGTCAAGCCGATCAACTGGCGCCTGCTCAGCTACCAGATCCGCTACGTGCACCGGACCTATGAGAACGAGATGGGCCTGCTGCGCCAGCGCACCCGCGCCCGGGCCGAGGCTCAGCGGGCGGGCGAGGCCCTCCGCCGCCTCGCGACCGAGGGCATGGGCCTGCTGCGGGAGGCCATGCAGGGCCCGCCCGAGCTGCGCCGGCTGGCGGCTGGCTATGTGGGGCTCCTGGAAGAGGCTGCCGGGGTGCTGAAGGCTGAAGCGGATAAACGCGACTAACTCCAGACTTGAGGTTCCGGGATGACCGGAAGGGCTGGTCGCCCTATCTTCCCCTTCATGACCGATATCGAGATGCTCGACCCGTCGGAGGCCGACGCCGACACGCCCATCGTCCAGCCGGTGACGGTGGATCCGGCCGAGCCGATGCGGCTCTATCTGGTGGACGGCTCGGGCTACATCTTCCGCGCCTTCCATGCCCTGCCGCCCCTGACCCGCAAGTCGGACGGCCTGCCGATCGGGGCGGTGGCCGGCTTCTGCAACATGCTGTGGAAGCTGCTGTGCGAGATGAAGGCGGACAAGCCGACCCATCTGGCGGTGATCTTCGACGCCTCGGAGAAGACCTTCCGGTCGGACATCTACCCCGCCTACAAGGCCCACCGTCCGCCGCTGCCGGAGGATCTGGTCCCGCAATTCCCGCTGGTGCGCGAGGCGACGCGCGCCTTCGGCGTGCCG
>DAICXL010000069.1:0-13456 GCA_027312185.1 Caulobacterales bacterium
AACGCCGCATCGATCGAGGCGTAGACCTGCCCGTCCAGCGAGGCGATGCTGGCGTCATGGCGGTATTCGGCCCCGGCGGAAGCCGCCCAGCGCGACACCCCCGGCAGTTCGCGGCCGCTCAGGTCGCAGGCCACGGTCGAGGTCCCGATCCGCTCGATCGGGCACGGCCCGTTGGCGAAGGAGGCGTACTCCCCGTCGGTCCACGACACCGCCCCATAGGTGGTCACGCCCATGATCGGCCGGGTCGACAGGTCGAGCTCGACGCCCTTGACCGTCACCTTCTCGATATTGGCCAGGTAGCCGCGCAGGGCGCCCGGGCCGCTGTCGACCACATTGGCCTGGAAGTCGCGGACGGTGGTGTAATAGGCGGCGAGGTTGGCGGTCAGGCGGCGCTCGAACCACTGGGTCTTCAGCCCGACCTCATAGGTCGTCGCCTTTTCGGGGCGGACCACCGCAGACACCAGCGCCGGGTTCCCGGCCGCGTCGGTGGGGATGCCGGCCATGTTGATCCCCCCCGACTTCTCGCCGCGCGCATAGGTGGCGTAGGCGTTGACGTCGGGGGTCACGGCGTAGGCCAGGGCCAGCTGGCCGGCCAGCGAGCCGTCGGAGACCTTGGCCGCGTAGAACTGCGGCCGGGCGATGCCGAGGCGCCGGTTGATCAGGGCCGCGTCGCTGGTGACCAGGCCGCCCGCCGTCGTCGCGTTATAGTAGGCGTCCTTCTTCTCGTGGGTGTAGCGCAGGCCGGGCGTCACCTTGAGCCGGTCGGTGACGGTCCAGGTCAGCTGGCCGAAGGCGGCGTAGCTCTTGGTGTCGATGCTGGAGGTGTTGAACGCCTTGTAGCCGTTGAGCAGGGCGTCGGTGACCCCCGCGGCCGGGAACAGCCAGTACGAGGCGTCGCGGCCGTATTCGGTCACGCCTGTCGTCTTCACGTTCTGCTCGAAGCCGTACAGCCCGACCAGCCAGTCGATGGCCTTGTCGCCCTTGGAGGCGAGCCGCAGCTCCTGGCTGTACTGATATTGCTGCGACGGGTTGGCCGACTGACGCACGATGTCGAGGGGCGTGTAGTCCCGGTCGTTGGCCGGTTGCCACGCCCACTCCCGCGCCGCCGTGATCGAGGTCAGGGTGGCGAAGCCGAAGTCGTAGTTGATCAGGGCCGAGACGCCTTGCGAGGTCTGGTGGGCCTTGATCTTGCCGTCGGTCTCGGCGAGCCGACGATAGGGATCGGTGCTGACCGGCGCATAGCCGCGGCCGGCGGCCAGGGCGGCGAACTGCTGGTTCAGGGGCTTCAGCGTCGGGGCGGCGGCGACGAACAGCTGGGTGCAGCATTCGGGCTCTTGCCGGCTGAAGTCGATGTAGAACCGCGCCGTCAGCCTGTCCGTCGGCTTGTAGAGCAGCGAGCCCCGGATCGCGATGCTCTTGGTGTCGAGCTGGTCGCGGCCGACGATCGGGTTGCGCACCAGGCCGTCGCGGCGGGTGCCCACGACGGACAACCGGCCGGCCAGCTTGTCGCCGGCGAGCGGGCCGGACAGGGACGCTCGCGCCTGCAGGAAATTGAAATTGCCGACGCTGATGTCCGATTGGACCTCAGGATCGAAGGTCGGGTCGCGGGTGGTGATGTTCAGGGCGCCGGCGGTGGTGTTCTTGCCGAACAGGGTGCCCTGCGGGCCCCGCAGCACCTCGACCCGCTCGATATCGACGAAGTCGAAGGTCGCGCTGGACGGGCGCGAATTATAGACCTGATCGACATAGACGCCGACGCCCTGCTCCAGCCCGTCGTTGGCGAGGCCGTAGCTGGCGCCGAGGCCGCGGATGGTGATGGCGGTGTTGCGCGGGTTGGTGGACAGCACCTGGGCCGACGGCGTCAGGGTCGTGAGCTGCTGGATCGTGTTGATCTGCTGGCGCTCCAGCGCCTCGGCTCCGACCACCGTCACGGCGATCGGCACGTCCTGAACGGTCTCGGTCCGGCGCCGGGCGGTGACCACGATCTGGCCGATCACATCGGATGCGGTCTGCGGCGGCGACAACTGGGCGACCTCGAAGACGCCCGCGACGGCGGTCTCCCCGGCGCTCTGAGCCCGGGCGGGTCCGGCCGCTGCGGCTGCGACCGCCAGGACGAGGATGGAGGCGGCCCCGTACGACGTGCCGTTGGTGAATACAGACATATGGCTCCCCTCTGATCATCGCCATATATCCTATCTATCTAGTAGGAAAGTAGGAGAATATCTGCCGCAGCTGTAAGCTGAGCTGGCGGCCCCTCACCCCCCATGGCGCCCTTTCGCCGAGGACCTTAAGAAGGGGCGGGCTCGCGCCGCGGCCGGAGGACGAAGCAAGCGAGATGTTGTCCAGGAAGGCCAAGTACGCCCTCAAGGCGATGGTGCAGCTGGCGCGCGCCGCGCCGCAGCAACTGACCTCCGCCGATATCGCCGACCGCACGGGCGCACCCCGCAAATTCCTGGAGGCGATCCTCCTGGAACTGGTGCGGGCCGGCCTGATCCTGGCCCGTCGCGGCAAGGGCGGCGGCTACCTTCTCAACCGCTCGCCCGAGCAGATCAGCTTCGCCGAGGTGATCCGGGCGACCGACGGCCCCCTCGCCCTCGCCCCCTGCGTCAGCAAGACCGCCTTCCATCGCTGCGCCGATTGCCTGGACATGGAGACGTGCAGCATCCGTCCGGCGCTGCAACTGGCCCGCGACGCCACCGCCGCCGCCCTGGAGAAGCACACCCTCGCCACGGCCATGGCGCAGACACCGGAAGCGGAGGCGCAGCTCGGCGCCTAGGCGCCTCTCGCGGCGCTGGAATTTGCGGCGGCGACGGGCCAAAATCCGCCCCTCCCCGGCTCCCGCCTTATGGAAGCCTTCCGCCTCTCCCAGAACGGTTCGCATGTCCGAGATCGAAGCTCGCCTTTCCGCCCTCGGCATCGTCCTGCCCGAGCCCGTGGCGCCGGTGGCCAACTATGTCCCCTTCGTCCGCGCCGGCGACCTCGTCCACATCTCCGGCCAGGTCTCCATCGGCCCGGACGGCGGTTACAAGGGCGTCGTCGGCGTCGACCTCGACCTGGAGGCGGCCCAGGCCGCCGCGCGCCTGTGCGGGATCAACCTGATCGCCCAGATCAAGCGCGCCTGCGAGGGCGACCTGTCGCGGGTCGTCCGCATCGTCAAGCTGGGCGGCTTCGTCCAGGCCGGGCCGGACTTCTTCGACATCCCCAAGGTGGTCAACGGCTGCTCCGACCTGATGGTCGCGGTGTTCGGCGACACCGGCCGCCACGCCCGCTCCGCCGTCGGCGTCTATCGCCTGCCGCTGAACTTCGCCGTCGAGGTCGACGCCGTGGTGCAGGTCTCGTGAGGCCCGCCCCCGGCCGGCCGCCCGAAGGGGTCGACGCCCACGCCTGGGCGGCCCTGCTCAGCGCGCCGGTGGCCCATCGCGGCCTGTGGAGCCCAGACAAGGACCGGCCCGAGAACTCCCTGGCCGCCTTCGAGGCCGCGGCCAGCCGCGGCTACGGCATGGAGCTCGACGTCCAGCTCAGCGCCGACGGCGAGGCGGTGGTGTTCCACGACGACCGGCTGAACGATCGGGAGCTGACCACCGCGTCGGGGCGCGTCGCCGAACACCTCGCCGCCGACCTCGCCGAGATCCATCTGGCCGGCACGCGCGAGACCATCCCGACCCTGGCCGAGGCGCTGGAATGCGTCGGCGGCCGCACCCTGGTGATCGTCGAGCTTAAGGTGCTGAACGGCGAGACGGGTGGGCTGGAGCGCCGGGTCGCCGAGGTGCTGGACGCCTATGCCGGCCCCGTCGCGGTGATCAGTTTCAATCCGCAGACCGTGGCCTGGTTCGCCGACCACCGCCCGGGCGTCCTGCGCGGCCTCGACAGCATGGCCTACCACGACGCCGCCCACTGGACCCTGCCCGCCGAGGAGCGCCGCGCCCTGGCCGAGCTGGAGCACGTCGCGCTGGCCCGGCCGCACTTCCTCGGCCTCGGCATGGACATGCTGCCCTCCGCCTCCGCCGAGGCCCTGCGCGCCAAGGGTATGCCGGTGGTGGCCTGGACCGTGCGCTCGCCGGCCCAGTGGGCGCGGGTCAAGGCCGGCTGCGACAATCTGATGTTCGAGGGCTTCAAGGCGTGAGCCCGGAAGGCGCAGGGCTGGGCGTCAAGCCCGCGGTCTCCGTCCACCGCAGCATCGCCGAGATCGGCCGCGAGGCCTGGGACGCCTGCGCCCGCGCCGCGCCTTACGCCGGCAACCCCTTCACCAGCTTCGACTTCCTCAGCGCCCTGGAGGAGAGCGGCTCGGTCCAGCCCAGGACCGGCTGGGCGCCGCACCACCTGTCGGTCGCCGACGAAGCGGGCGACGTCGGCGGCGTCATGCCGCTCTATCTGAAGAACCACAGCCAGGGCGAATACGTCTTCGACCACGCCTGGGCCCAGGCCTATATGCGCGCCGGCGGCGACTACTACCCCAAGCTCCAGTGCGCCGTGCCCTTCACCCCGGCCACCGGCCCCCGCCTGATCGTCCGCGACGGCGTCGACCGCGAGGCGGCCCAGGACGTGCTGCTGGGCGGGGCGATCCAGCTGACCCGCAACCTCCAGGCCTCCTCCCTGCACGTGACCTTCCCGCTGCGGCAGGAGTGGGAGCGCCTCGGCGCGGCCGGCCTGCTGCAGCGCCAGGACCAGCAGTACCACTGGGTCAATCCGGGCTACCGCGACTTCCAGGACTTCCTCGACGCCCTCTCCTCCTCCCGCCGCAAGACCATCCGGCGCGAGCGGCGCGACGCCCAGGCCGAGGTCGAGATCGTGGCGCTGAACGGCGCCGACATCCGCGAGGAGCACTGGGACGCCTTCTTCGCCTTCTACATGGACACCGGCTCGCGCAAGTGGGGCCGCCCCTACCTGAACCGCACCTTTTTCTCCCTGATGGGCGAGCGGATGGCCGACAAGGTGCTGCTGGTCATGGCCCGCCGCGACGGGCGCTGGATCGCCGGCGCCCTGAACCTGATCGGCGCCGAGGCCCTCTACGGCCGCAACTGGGGCGCGCTGGAGCACGTCCCCTTCCTGCATTTCGAGCTCTGCTATTACCAGGCCATCGAGCTGGCCATCGACCGGCGCCTCGCCCGCGTCGAGGCGGGCGCGCAAGGCGAGCACAAGATCGCCCGCGGCTACCTGCCCGTGCCGGTCTATTCGGCCCACTACATCGCCGACCCCGCGCTCAGAAAGCCCGTCGCCGCCTACCTCGAACAGGAACGCGCCCACGTCGCCGCCGAGATGGCCATGCTGGCCGAGGAATATTCGCCGTTCAAAGCGGGAGAGACCCAATGAGCCTCGACGGGGCCTACGACGACGCCAACATCTTCGCCAAGATGATCCGGGGCGAGGCGCCCTGCGCCAAGGTCTACGAGGACGACGCGGTCCTGGCCTTCCTCGACCTGTTCCCCCAGAGCCGCGGCCACACCCTGGTGATCTCCAAGACCGCCCAGGCCCGCAACCTGCTCGACGTCGAGCCGGCCGCGCTGGAGGCCCTCATCCTCGGCGTGCAGAAGGTCGCCCAGGGCGTGCGCGCGGCCCTGAAGCCGGACGGGATCGTCCTGACCCAGTTCAACGGCGCCCAGGCCGGCCAGACCGTCTACCACCTGCACTTCCACATCATCCCCCGCTACGAGGGCGTGGCGCTCGCCGGCCACGGCGGCGCGCGCATGGCCGACACGGTGGAGCTGGCCGAACTGGCGAAGGAGATCGGGGCTCGCATTTAATCCGTCATCCTCGGGCGAAGCGCAGCGGAGACCCGAGGACCCAGCAAGCGGTGCGGCGAAGCTGGGTGTGCGACGGCGAAGGTGGGGCTGCTGGGTCCTCGGGTCTGCGGCGCTTCGCGCCTCCGCCGAGGATGACGATTTTCACCTGAACGCCACCGCCACCCCCGGCCGCACCCCGCGCGCCAGTTCGCGCGCGTCCCAGTTGGTCAGGCGCACGCAGCCGCGGCCCGCCGGCTTGCCGATCCCCGCCGGGTCGGGGGCGCCCTGGATGCCGCAGCCGGGGGCGGACAGGCCGATCCACACCACGCCCACCGGGCTGTTGGGTCCAGCCGGCATGACGGTGGGGCCGCGCACCGGGCCGCCCAGCGTGATCTGGCCGGTCTGGTAGTCGTAGTTGGGCTGGGCCTCGATGGTCTCGACGGCGAACAGGCCCTTCGGCGGCCGGCTCTGCAGGCTGCCGACGGTGGCGGGATAGGCGGCGAGCAGATCGCCCCTCGCCCCGAAGGCGCGCACCAGGTTCAGCACCGAGTCGACCTCGACCCGGTAGATGTCGGCCCCGAGGTCGTCGCTGCCCCGGTCGGCCACCAGCACCGTCTCCCCCGGCAGCAGGGTCGCGCCCGGGTTCAGGGCCATCAGCAGGGCCGGGTCCATGTGGAAGGCCTCGGCGAGCGCCTCGGCCGGGGTGGCGTAGCCGAGGAGATTGAGCCGCGCCATGGCCGCCAGGTCGCCCGGGACGGGGGTGAAGGGCCCCGCCACGTCGTCGGCGTCGATGGTGTAGGCGCGCAGGACGGCGCGCGGATCGGCCATGGTCAGCTTGGCCCACACCGCCTTGTCGAGGGCGGCCTCGCCGCGCATGCCGTTGGCCTGGCGATAGGCCATCAGGGCGTGGCGCAGGTTCTCGTCGAAGCGGCCGTCGATCAGGCCGGGCGAGAAGCGCGCGCGGTCGAGCAGCACCTCCAGCTTCAGCATGGCGGGGGAATAGCCCGCCTTGGGCGCGGGGGCGTCCTTGGCGGGCTCGGCCTCGAACTCCGCGTCGTTGATCGGGCGCGCCGCCTGCTCCAGGGCCGTGGCCGGAGCGTCTGGGCTCGTCCTGCCGCAGGCGGCGAGGCCGGCGGCGGCCAGGGCCAGGGTGAACAGTCCGGCCAGTACTCTTAGACGCTTCAGCAAAATCACCGACCTTCCGACGCCGAACGCCCCCGGACGCCAGGGGCCGGACGTGAAAAAGGGGCGGACGGCCTGTTCCTGAGAACGGCCGTCCGCCCCCTCTCTTTAGGGGCCGATTCCCTAATCCGCCATGGCCGGCTCGTCGGGTTCGGGCGCCGCGGGCCCCTCCCCGTCGATGTCCTCCTCCAGATCGCCGGCCGTCACGTCGATCTCGCCCGGCCGGGTCTCGCCGGAGATCGAGTCGATCTCGAAGATGATCTTGCCGTCCTTGAGGTCGACCTTGACGTGCCCGCCGCGGACGAGGCGTCCGAACAGGATCTCGTCGGCCAGGGGCTTTTTGATGTGCTCCTGGATCACCCGGCCGAGGGGCCGCGCGCCGTAGAGCTCGTCATAGCCGTTCTTGGCCAGCCAGTCGGCCGCCGTGTCCGACAGCTCGATCGTGACGTTGCGGTCGGCCAGCTGGGCCTCGAGCTGCAGCACGAACTTCTCCACCACGTGGCGGATGATTTCGGGCTTCAGGGCCGAGAAGCTGACCACGGCGTCGAGGCGGTTGCGGAACTCGGGCGTGAACAGCCGCTTGATGGCCGCCTCGTCCGCGTCGTCGACCCGGCCGCGGCCGAAGCCGATGCCGTTCTTGTTGTTGTCCGCAGCGCCCGCGTTGGTGGTCATGATCAGGACCACGTTGCGGAAATCGACCTTCTTGCCGTTCGAGTCGGTCAGCGTCCCGTGGTCCATCACCTGCAAGAGGATGTTGTAGACGTCCGAGTGCGCCTTCTCGATCTCGTCGAGCAGGACGACCGCGTGCTTGTGCTGGTCCACCGCGTCGGTCAGCTGGCCGCCCTGGTCGTGGCCGACATAGCCCGGAGGGGCGCCGATCAGCCGCGAGACGGTGTGCCGCTCCATGTACTCCGACATGTCGAAGCGCAGCAGCTCGATGCCCAGGGTGTGGGCCAGCTGGCGGGCCACCTCGGTCTTGCCGACGCCCGTGGGGCCGGAGAACAGGTAGCTGCCGATCGGCTTCTGCTGCTCGCGCAGCCCCGCCCGCGACATCTTCATGGCCGCGGAGAGCTGGTCGATCGCGTCGTCCTGACCGAACACCGCCCGCTTCAGGTCGGCTTCCAGGGTCTTCAGCGATTCCGCGTCCGACTTGGAGACCGACTTGGCCGGGATGCGGGCCATCTTGGCGATCACCGCCTCGATGTCCTTCTGGCCGATCTTCTTTTTCCGCTTGTTCTCGGGCAGCAGCATCTGCGAGGCGCCGGCCTCGTCGATCACGTCGATCGCCTTGTCCGGCAGCTTGCGGTCGGTGATGTACCGGGCCGACAGCTCCACCGCGGTCTTGATGGCCTCGTCGGTGTACTTCAGCTTGTGGAAGTCCTCGTAGTAGGACTTCAGCCCCTTCAGGATCTTGATCGCGTCCTCGACCGTCGGCTCGTTGACGTCGATCTTCTGGAACCGGCGCACCAGGGCGCGGTCCTTCTCGAAGTGCTGGCGGAACTCCTTGTAGGTCGTCGAGCCCATGCACTTCAGCGAGCCGGAAGCCAGGGCCGGCTTCAGGAGGTTGGAGGCGTCCATCGCCCCGCCGCTGGTCGCCCCGGCGCCGATGACGGTGTGGATCTCGTCGATGAACAGGATCGCGTTGTGGTGGTTCTCAAGCTCCTTGACCACCTGCTTGATCCGCTCTTCGAAGTCGCCGCGATAGCGGGTCCCCGCCAGCAGCGCGCCCATGTCGAGGGAGAAGATGGTGGCGTCGGCCAGCACCTCGGGCACGTCGTTGGTGATGATCTTGCGGGCCAGGCCTTCGGCGATGGCGGTCTTGCCGACGCCCGGGTCGCCCACCAGCAGCGGGTTGTTCTTGCTGCGCCGGCACAGCACCTGGATGCAGCGCTCGACCTCGGGGATGCGGCCGATCAGCGGGTCGACCTTGCCGGCCCGGGCCTTCTCGTTGAGGTTGACGCAATAGGCCTCGAGCGCCTCGCCGCCGGACTTGGGCTTTTCGCCCTTCTCCTCGGGATCCCCCTCGGCCTGCCCCTTGACGGCGCGCGGCTCCGAGGCCCCCGGCTTCTTGGCGATGCCGTGGGCGATGAAATTGACCGCGTCGTAGCGGGTCATGTCCTGCTCCTGCAGGAAGAACGCCGCATGGCTCTCCCGTTCGGAGAAGACGGCGACCAGCACATTGGCGCCCGACACCTCGTCGCGCCCGCTCGACTGCACGTGGATCACGGCGCGTTGGATCACGCGCTGGAAGCCGGCGGTCGGCTTGGCGTCTTCGCCCTCCTCGACGACGAGCGACTTGAGCTCGGTGTCGAGATAGTTGGCCAGATTCTTTTTGAGAGCCGGCAGGTCGACGTTGCAGGCCCGCATGACGGCTGCGGCTTCCTGGTCGTCGGCCAGGCTCAAGAGAAGATGCTCGAGGGTGGCGTACTCGTGCTTACGCTGGTTGGCGTAGGCGACCGCCCTGTGCAGGGTCTCTTCCAGGTTGCGCGAGAAAGACGGCACGGAAGAACCTCTCAATCCTTTTCCATAGTGCACTGCAGGGGGTGCTGATGCCTGCGAGCCGTATCCACCACCTGGGCGACCTTGGTTTCGGCCACTTCGTAGGTGAACACCCCGCACACGCCCACGCCGTGCTGATGAACATGTAACATGATCCGCGTGGCTTCTTCGCGAGACTTGTTGAAGAAGCGTTCGAGCACGTAGACCACGAACTCCATAGGTGTGTAGTCGTCGTTCAGGATAAGTACGCGATACAGCGCCGGCCGCTGGGTCTTGGTCTTGACCTGCGTTACGACCGCCGAACCTACGCCATCCCCCTGATCACCTTGCTTCCGCTCGGTCATCAACACTTGTCTCCGTCGGGCCGGGAGCGGACCCGGCGAACCATTAGATATTGCGACGCGGCGGATTTGAAAGCCCTGTCTGGGCGGCCGCGACGTTTAAACCCGACTTGGCGCCCAAGTTCCCGCCGAAACCATGGCGGAAGGCGCCTGAACCCCGAGCGTCGTCGCCCGAATGCGTCCCTGGGGGAATCTAGCACCCCCGGACTGAATCGCGCCCAAATAAGCAGCGGCGTCGGCTCGGAGGATAGGCGAGTCGGATGCGGCGTGTTTCAGTCGCCGCCGCTCGGGCCGTACAGATGGTTCCGGCCGCCCGGAAAACAAGGCCGCGCGAAAAAGCTCGGCGGACGGGCGAGCTTCGATCATCCCCAGCGCACCCAGGCGCCATGCGGGTGGACCACCGCCAGCCGGCGCGTCTCGCCGCCCGGCCACAGGGTGAGCGTCACCTCGAAACTATACCCCGAGACCGGCCCTGAGGCGGCGACGGGCTCCATGCGCAGCCAGGCGAAGGGCGCGGCCGCAGTCGCCGCCGCGCCGGCGGCCGCGACGGCGCGGGCCATCCTGTCCTGGGTCGCCGGCGGCGGGTACTGCCAGAACACCGAGTGGTAGAGGACCGTGGCCGTTCCCGGCTGGGGGGACGCGTGCCGCTCCGCCCATTCCCCCGCGTCGGCGGCCTCCACCCGCACACCGGCGTCGCGAGCCAGGGCGATGGCGGCGCGGACCCGCCGCAGGCGCTCGGCCTGCTCGGCCCAGACGTAGGAGACCAGCCGCCGGGCGGCGGCCGGATCGGCGAGGTCGATGGGGGCTTGGTCGCAGGCCCGCCGCTCCACGACGCGGACCTCGGCGTCCAGGGGCGGCGCCGCGCCGCTCCACGCGCCCGCCAGCCGCACCGGCGATGCGGGGTCGCCCCACGCCCCGCCCTCGCCGAGGTCGTATCGGAACCGGTCCCAGATCTGGTTCAGGCCGGCGCTGGCGCCCAGCTCCAGGCATCGCAACGGCAGGCCGGTCTGCGCCGCCACGGTCAGGAAACCGCCGAACAGGCAGAACGAGCGGGCGGCCTCGTTCGTCTGGGGCGGCGAGGCCAGGAAGCGGCCAAGGTGCGCCCCGTGCCGGGCCGCCGCCGCCCGCAGCTGCTCCCGCAGGCGGGCCGGATCGGCCGCCGCCGCGCCATGGCCGGGATAGTCCGCGGCCAGGGCCGGCGCGAGGCCCGCCAGGACGAGGTCGTGGAAGCCGGCCAGCAGGCGCAGGGGGACCGCGTCGGCCGTCACCTGCTCGAAGCTCGCCCCGGCCCACGGCGCGAGCAGGGCGTCCAGCGGCCCGCCGTTTCCAAGGCCTTCCGCCGCCGCCTCGAGCACGAGGGCGGAGAAGCCGGCGTTCAGGGCCTTGTTGGCCAGGGCCTGTTCGTTGCAGGCGCGGCGGAGGATGTCATACCCCATGCCGGCATGCTGGGGGATCGCAGGACCCGTCGCAACAACAAGAAGGCCCGAGGCGTCAAACGCCTCGGGCCCCTTGGAAGCTTAAGCTACCGGTACGCGTACTGACGCCCCCAACGCTACGCGGGGCGCTGTACTGAACGGCTTAGCGGGCGGCCTGGAACTGCTCGACCATGGTGGTGGCGCGCTCGTTCAGGGGACGCATCGAGTCCTTCACGGTGTTGGACACCACTTCCGAAGCCCGGGTGAATTCGGCCATGTAGGCTTCCATGGCGGTCTTGGCGTAGGCGGTCTGGAGTTCGACCACTTCCTGCAGGCTCTTGGCGCTGGCGAGCGCCTTGGCCTGGGCGACCTGGGCTTCGAAGGCGCCCTTGGAATAGGCCACGGCCTGCGCGCCGAGCGCTTCGGCGCCCTTGGCCGCCGCGGTGACGCTGGCGGTCATGGCTTCCATGTTGCGCTTGCCCTGGGCGTTGGCTTCGTTGAGGGCGGTGAGGGACTTCTCGACGCCTTCCTTGAACGCCTGATTGCCGGCGGTGGCGAACTGGTCGACGTTGTTCTTCACGGTGTCCGACGCGGTCATGATGGTCTCCTCCAGGTAGGTCCAGATTGTCGCGGACCTCGGGTGAGTCCGCCGCCGCAAGCTTTGCCGCACCGCAACTCGGGGGGCGCAGGCCGGGCTGCCGCCTTGCTGCAAGGCCTTTATGCCAAAAGCAAAACTGACGGTCAAGATTTTTTGTGCAGTGCACAATACGTCACAAAGCTGCAATAAGGCAGCGGCGAAACGCCCCGTCGGGATTCACTCACGGATTGTTTACCCTCGCGAAACGTTCGGGCTGCGATGCTACCTGTTCGCGTGGCGGCTCGTATCTCCGCCTTGTTTCGCATTCAAACGACGGTTCGCGCATGGCAAAGCCCGCCCGCCGCCTCTCGCTTTTGTCCTTGTTCCTGGCCGCGGCGGCCATGCTGACGGCGGCTGTCGCGCCGGCGGCGCAGGCGCAAAGCCTCTACAATCAGCCCAAGTACGCGGCCATCGTGGTGGACGCGGCTTCCGGCGAAGTGCTGTACGCGCGCCGGGCCGACCAGCCGCGCTACCCGGCCTCCATCACCAAGGTGATGACGCTCTATCTGGTGTTCGAGGCGCTCGCGACCGGGCGGTTGAAGCTGGACGACCAGGTGGTGATGTCGCGCCATGCGGTCGCCCAGCCGCCGTCCAAGTCCGGCCTGCGCGCCGGCGAGGTCATCTCGGTGGACACCGCGATGCGCATAACCGCCACGAAGTCGGCCAACGACGTAGCCCTGGCCCTGGCCGAGAAGGTCGGCGGCAGCGAGGCGCGATTCGCCGCCCTGATGACCCTGCGGGCGCAGGAGCTAGGGATGACCAACACCCGCTTCGTCAATCCGCACGGCCTGCCCGACAACCGCCAGATCACCACGGCGCGCGACATCGCCATCCTGTCGCGCGCGGTCATGCGCGACTATCCGCAGTATTATTCCTACTTCAGCCTGCGCAACTACGCCTTCCGCGGCCAGAATCTGCGCAACCACAACAGCCTGCTGCACAAGATGCCGGGCGTGGACGGCCTGAAGACCGGCTTCACCAACGCCGCCGGTTACAACCTCGCGGCTTCGGCGGTGCGGGACGGGCGGCGGCTGATCACCGTGGTGCTCGGCGGCCAGTCCACCGCCTCGCGCGACAACAACGTCGAAGAGCTGCTCGACGCCGGCTTCGACGTCCTGGCCAAGCGCAAGGCGGGCCATAACATCACCATCGCCGCCAACATGCGCGAGCCCGACGATGTGGCCGGCCCGATCATGCGCCCCTCCACCGAGATGGGCTCGGCGACGCAAGGCGGCCTGCAGGTCGTGGTCGCCGACGCCTCGCCCGACCCCATCGGCGAAGCCGTCGCCAACTCCTGGCTCAGCCAGGCGGCGGCCGGCTCGGGCCTGAAGGCCGCCACCGTGGCGCTCAGCAATTCGGACGGCGAAACCGCGGCGCGCACCGAATGCTCCAAGGTCCCGGTCAAGGAGAGGGTCAAGGCGACCCGCCGGAAGAAGGCCCATACCGTCACCCGCATCAAGACCGTCTGCAAGACGGTGTCCCGCGATCCGGTCCAGGTGGCCCAGGCCCCCTCTTCCAAGGCCAACCCGCCTAAGGCCGCCGTCGCCGCAGCCTCCAAAAGCGCGGCCGAAAAGGCGGGGCTGCGCCCGGTGAAGGAAGAGGCCGCAACCGGTCCCGGCGGCTATCGCATCCAGGTCGGCGCCTTCGATTCCAAGGGCGCGG
>DAICXL010000006.1:0-40528 GCA_027312185.1 Caulobacterales bacterium
TTGACCTTGAGGTCCTTGACCAGGGCGACGCTGTCGCCATTGGCCAGCAGGTTTCCGACGCTATCGCGCACGTCCACCGCGCCGGCCGCCGCGCCCTTTGAAGCGGCGTCCGCGGCGCTGACCCACTCGCCCGTGGCCTCGTCGTAGACGTAGTCGTCGCCGCTCTCGCTCATGTCGTCCTCGGGCCGGGTCATCTCGCCGCCGGGTTATAGGCCGGAACGGACAAAGAGAAGTCGCCACGGTTCGCCCGGCCCAGATAAGCTGGCGCTGGGTTGGCGGCGCGGGGTTGGGCGTGGAAGAAATCACAGTCGTTCTGACGCTGCTGGCCGCTGTCGTCGTCAGCGGCGTCGCGGCGCGGGCGACGCGCATGGCCCTGCCGCTGATGCAGATCCTGATCGGGGCGGCGATCGGCTGGTCGCCCCTGCTGCGCACCACGGTGCTCGACCCCGAGATCTTCTTCGTCCTGTTCCTGCCGCCGCTGCTGTTCCTCGACGGCTGGCGCATCCCCAAGCGCGACCTGTTCCGCGACCGGGCGATCATCGTCGAGCTGGCCCTGGGGCTGGTGGTGCTCACCGTCGTCGGCGTCGGCCTGCTGATCCACCTTCTGATCCCGGCCACCCCCCTGCCGGTGGCCTTCGCCATCGCCGCCATCGTCTCGCCGACCGACCCCATCGCAGTCTCGGCCGTGGCCGCGCGGACCCCGATCCCCAAACGGATGATGCACATCCTGGAGGGGGAATCCCTGCTCAACGACGCCTCGGGCCTGGTGTGCATGCGCTTCGCCGTGGCGGCCATGCTGACCGGCTCGTTCTCCCTGGTCGGCGCCGCCGCCACCTTCCTGTGGGTGGCGCTGGCCGGCCTGGCCATCGGGGCTGCGACGGCCTGGGCGATCACCCGGGTCAAGGCGTGGGCGACCGCGAAGCTGGGCGAGGACAGCGGGGCCCAGATCATCGTCAGCCTGCTGATCCCCTTCGCCGCCTATCTCGCCGCCGAGCACTTCCACTGTTCCGGCATCCTGGCCGCGGTCGCCGCCGGGGTGACCATGAGCTTCACCGACGGCGGCCAGGCCATGGCGATCACCCGGGTGCGCCGCACGGCGGTGTGGGACACGGTGCAGTTCGCCGCCAACGGGGCGATCTTCGTCCTGCTGGGCGAGCAGCTGCCGACCATCCTGGACGGCGCCTCGGAAACCGTGCGGATGACCGGGCACACCGAGCCGTGGTGGCTGGCCGTCTATGTGCTGATCATCGTGACGGCCCTGGTCGCCCTGCGCTTCGGCTGGGTGTGGGCGTCGCTGCGGCTAACATGGTTCAAGGCCGCCCTGACCGGCGCGCCGCGGCCCAAGACCAGCCTGCGCCTGGTCCTGGCCATGTCGATGGCGGGGGTGCGGGGGGCGATCACCCTGGCCGGCATCCTGACCCTGCCGCTGGCCCTGAACGACGGGACGCCCTTCCCCGCCCGCGACCTGGCCATCTTCCTCGCCGCCGGGGTGATCCTGGTCACCCTGCTGCTGGCCACCTTCATCCTGCCCCGCGTGCTCAAGACCCTGGAGCTGCCGCCCGAGCCGTCGCAGGACGCCGCCGTCGAACATGTGCGCCAGGCCGCCGCCGAGGCCGCGATCCAGGCGGTCGAGGCGATGCACAACCAGCATCCGGAAGCCCGCGAGGACGCGCACCTCTATGCCGACGCCGCGAGCCGGGTGACCGACCTCTACCGCCTGCGCGTCGACGGCCGGCTGCCGGGGGTCGAGGACACCGAGCTGCAGCGCCGCACCGACGAGATCGAGGGGCGACTCCGGGTGGCCGCCCTGCGCGCCGAGCGCGCCGCCGTGTTCGACGCCGCCCGGCGCGGCGACATCGACGAGAGCGCCGCCGCCCGCCTGGTGCGCGAAATCGACCTGCTGGAGACCCGCTACGCCACCTGAGGCCAAATTGCGCTCACGCAATTGTCAGATCGCGATCCTCCCGAGCTGGGCAATACCTGCTAGGTCTGTGGCTTGTAATCGGCAGCATTGTGGGGCGTTGGATGAGCGATCAACCAAACGAGATCGTACTTCTTGTGTGCGACGATGAGAGCTATTCGCTGCATCTCCTGGATCGTCTTAGTGATTCCGGCTTCGGCGTGCTGGGCCCGGCCCCCAATGCCGCGATCGCCCTGGCCCTGGCGTCGCAGAGCCGGGCCACCGTCGCCCTCGTCGCCTCCCAACCCCGGGGCGCGCCCGAGCTGGCCGACAGCCTGATGCGCACCTGGGGCGTGCGTTCCCTGCTGCTGCAGGACGTCTCCGACGCGGACGATTTCACGGCCGCCGACTGGGCCGCCGCGCCCGCCCAGCGCGACCGCCTGCACCGGGCCCTGGGGCTCGCCGCGGTGAACTGACGGCCGCCCGCCTGGCGGGAACATTCGCGCGCCCGACGGCGTTCCGGGCGCAGCGAAAGGCCAAGCTTTGACGTCAGCCGACATGGACTATGCGCGCGGCCTCGGCCGCGCCTTTGGCGGGGCGCTGCTGTTCGCCCTGCCGCTCTTCATGACCATGGAGATGTGGTGGCTCGGCGGCTTCGCCGTCCCGCGTGAGCGCCTGCTGCTGTTCGTGGTCGCCAGCCTGCCGATGCTGGTCGGGCTCGCCTATTTCGCCGGCTTCGAGAAGACCTCGAACCTTCTCGACGACGGGCTGGACGCCCTGGCCGCCTATGGGGTGGGCTTTCTGCTCTCCCTCGCCGCCCTGGGCCTGCTCGGGGCGATCTTCGCCGGCGACGCGCTGCCGGCGGACCTCGGCTGTGTCGCCCTGTGCGCCGTTCCGGCCGCGATCGGGGCGCTGCTGGCCACCACGCAGTTCTCCAGCCGGGACGGCCAGGGCGCCGAGCGCCGGTCCTGCAACTATCCCGGGGCGCTGTTCCTGATGGGCGTCGGGGCGGTGTTCCTGGCCTTCAACATCGCTCCGACCGAGGAAGTGGCGCTCATCAGCTACAGGATGGGGCCCTGGCGCGCCCTGGCCCTGGTGGTGGCCTCGATCGCGCTGCTGCACGTGATCGTCTTCCTGGTCGGGTTTCCCGGCCAGGACCGCCGCCGCGGGGCGCGCACCCCTATACAGCGGCTCGCCGTCTACACCCTGCCCGGCTATGCGATCTGCCTGCTGCTCAGCGCCTATTGCCTGTGGACCTTCGGCCGGCTGGACGGCGTGGGCCTTGGCGAGCGGGTCACCATGATCGCGGTGCTGTCCTTTCCCGCCGCCCTCGGCGCGGCCACCGCCCGACTGGTGATCTGACCATGGCGTCTCCCCCCAAGCCCGCCGGCCCCAACCCGCCGCCGCCAAGCCGCGGGCGAAGCCGGCGGCCTCGAAGCCGGCCCCCAAGGCGCCCGCCGCCATCTCGCAGAAGGCGGCCGCCGCGACGTCCGGCATGGTCTCGGCGCAGACCCCGGTGCTGGAGTGGATCGCCGCCGGGGTCGGCCTCGTCCTGGTGCTGGCGACGATCGGGCTGCTGGCCTTCGATGCGTTGGGCGCCGCGGCGTCTCCCCCCTCGGTCGCGGTGCGGGCGCTGCAGGTGCACCGGACCGCGGACGGCTATGTGGTCGAGGTGCGGGCGCGCAACAGCGGCGGCTCTCCCGCCGCCGGGGTAAGGGTCGAAGGGGAGCTGGCCACGGCCGGCGCGGCGCCGGAGATCGCCGAAGCGACCTTCGACTTCCTCCCCGCCCGCTCGGACCGGGACGGCGGCCTGTTCTTCAGCCGCGACCCGCGCGCCGGAACCTTGACCCTGCGCGCCACGGGCTATGTCGACCCGTGAAGCCCTGATGAGGGAACGCCTCGCTTCGCCATCCGCTTAGACGGTTTGTCTCATAAGGTGGATTAGATGCGTCGCAACGGGATGTCGGGCCGGACCTTGAAGCTGTGCGGCTCGGTCGCCGCCGTGGGGCTCGCCCTCGCCGCCTGTTCCGAAAGCGCCGCGCCGTCCGCCGAGACCGCCGCCGCCCCGGCCGCGGCGCCGGCCGCCGATCCGCGCCTGGTCCCGATCAACGACGCCCAGTTCGTCGCCCCCGCGCCGGACGCCCCGCCCGTGGCCGCGCCCGCCGAGAACGTCACGACGACTGCGGACGCCACGGGGAACGTGACCGCCGCGGCGGCCGAGCCCGCCTATGACCCCATGCTGATCAAGGCCCAGACCCTGCTGGACCGGGCCCGCTTTTCCCCCGGGGTGATCGACGGGCGGGACGGCAGCAACATGCACCACGCCATCTCGGCCTTCCAGGCGTCGCGGGACCTGCCGGTCAGCGGCGACCTCGACGACGCCACCTGGGCCGCCCTGACCGCCGACAACCGCCCCGTGGCGGCGACCTACACCCTGACCGCCGCCGACGTGCAGGGGCCCTTCTCGCCCGACACCGAAGGCGACATGGTCAAGATGGCCGAGCTGCCGATGCAGGGCTTCACCCACGCCACCGAGGCGCTGGCCGAGCGCTTCCACATGGACGAGGCCCTGCTGACCGCCCTGAACCCGAACGTGGACTTCAAGACCCCCGGCCAGGTCATCGTCGTCGCCCAGGGGGGCGCCGCGCCCTTCGCCAAGGGCGACGTCGACCACATCGAGGTGTCGAAGACCAAGGAACAGGTCGTCGCCTTCGACGCGGACGGCAAGGTGGTGGCGGTCTATCCGGCCACGGTGGGCTCGCGCGAGCGCCCCTCCCCCACCGGCACCCACAAGGTCAACGGGGTGGCGACCGAGCCGGACTATATCTACGACCCGGCCAAGCTGACCTGGGGCCCGCGCTCCGAGGGCAAGCTGACCATCGGGCCTGGGCCGAACAACCCGGTGGGCCTGGTGTGGATCGACCTGGATCGCCCGAGCTATGGCATCCACGGCTCGCCCGACCCCAAGACCATCGGCAAGACCGGCAGCCACGGCTGCGTGCGCCTGACCAACTGGGACGCGGTGGCCCTGGGCGCCGGGGTCAAGCCGGGCGTGACGGTCAAGTTCGTCTAGGGCCTCGGCGCCGACCCGTCAGTCCGGCGGGAAGTGCTCGGTGTGCGTCGCCCCGCTGCGGGCGACGTACACCGCCCGGCGCCCCGGGAACGACACCATGTAGCCGGCGCAGCCCGCCGCCTGCGCCTTTGCGCAGAAGCCCCGGTAGCTGTAGCCCGGGGCGAGGGTCTGGGCCTCGCGGATCGCCGCCTGCAGGGCGGCGACGTCGAAGACCGCGCCGATCGCGGCCTGCGCCGGCGGCGCCGGCAGGTCGAGGGCCTCGCCGCTGGCCAGATAGTAGACCGCGGCGGCGCGGCGAAAATCGATCAGGTAGCTTTCGAAGCCGCCCTCGATCAGGGCCCCCACGATCTGCGGGAACGTCATGGCGCCGGTCTCGGCGGCGTCGAGGCACGTGCGGGCGAGCGTCTGTTGTCGCGCATCCATGCGCGGTCCTTTCCTGCTGTCGGGGTGGGCGCGACCGGTCAGGTCACGGGAACGTCCTTGAGGCCGCGCCGCTCGACGACGGCCCTCAGGATCCGCTCGACGGCCTGGCGCTCTTCGGGCTCCAGGTGGTCGAAGAATTCGGCGTCGTTGCGGTCGGCCAGGGCGCCGAGGCGCGGCACGAGCGCCCGGCCGGCGAGGCTGAGGCTCAGGCTGTGGGCGCGCAGGTCGTCGGGGCTGGCGCGCCTGACCACCAGGGCCTTGGCGATCAGGCGATCGGCCAGCTTGCTGATCGCGCCCCGGGTCATGCCGAGCCGCTCAGCCAGGCGGCTGGGGGCGATGGCCTCGGCGTCGTACAGCTCGCGCAGCACCACCCACTCGGCCACCGTCACCCCCTCGTCCTCCAGCTTGCGGGCGAAGGCGTGCGAGACGTGGTTGGAGACATAGCGCAGCCAGTAGCCGAGGTGGGCGGTGAGCGGCGAGACGGGAGCGGAGACGGGCATGCGGGGCGCCATGTTGTTTCCAAGGAAACTAGATGGATGAAGTTTCCTAGTCAACAAGCCTCGTTCGCGCGTCAGTGTCCGCCGGCCACCCAGGGCACGCCGGCGCGGGTGAGCGCCTCGGCCAGGGCCGCCTCGAGCTCCAGGGACTCCCAGCCGCGGAGCGGGTTCAGGTGCTCGAACAGGTCGGGCAGCAGGCGCACGCCAAAGCGGTTCACCGCCCCGGAGGCCTTGTAGCCGGTCTTGTGCTGGTCGAAGCGCACGTCCGGATCGCAGGCGGTCTGGCCGACATAGAGGCCCCAGCGGCAGGCGCGCCGCCGGTCTTCCAAAAGCGCGATATAGACCGAATGCTTGGCCCCGCGGGCGCGCAGGGTGGTGGCGCGAAACCGCAGGGTCACGCGCCGAGCGTCAGCCATCCAGTCAGGTTCGAGCGCGGCCACCCCTGCGCCTTACGGCGCCGGCGGTTTCCAACCGGTGACCGCGCCCTTGCGCGCTTTACTTCGCCCGACCCGCGTAGCCCGCCGTCAGCACCGGGATGCCGACGAGGCGGTTGCGGCCGGAGGGGGAGCCCCAGCCGCCGTAGAAGATGATGGCGTAGAGGGTCTTCTTGTCCTTGCCGCCGAAGGCGACGCCGTGCAGGCCGGGGGGGCCGGCGATTGTGCCAAGGAAGGCGCCGGCCTTGTCGAAGACGTCCACCGCCCCGCCGACGGCCACGTAGAGCCGGCCTTCCGCGTCGATGGCCATGCCGTCGCCGCCCTTGCGGCCGCCTTGCAGCTTGGCGAACTCGCGCTGGTTGGTCAGGGCGCCGTCGGCCTGGACGTCGAAGGCGGTCACCACCGGGCCGTTGCCGAGGTAGAGGATCTTCTCGTCGGCGCTGAGCACGATGCCGTTGGCGCCGGCGACCGACTGGCCGCCAAAGCGCGTCACCTTGCCGGCCTTGTCGGTATAGATGAGGCCGCCGCCGGAGATGGCCGCATAGACCCCGCCCTTGGAATCGGCGGCCAGGTCGTTGAGCACGCCGCCGATGCACTCGATCGGCTCGCCGTCGAAGCTGTCGGCCACCACCTTGCGGGTGGGTTCGAGCTGGGTGACCCGCGCCGGCAGGCCGCGCTCGACCGCGAACAGGGCGCCGGACTTGCTGCGCGAGACCGCGCCGGGGGCGTTGAGGTTGTCGTGGATGATGCGGGCCATCCCGGTCTCCGGGTCCAGCTCCATCACATTGCCCGCGTCCTGGTTGGCGAACAGCATCTTGCCGTCCGGGCCGGCCAGGGGGCCGTCGGTGTTGTTGCCCTGCCAGAACCAGACGCTCTTCCAGGTCTGGCCGGCGGCGATCACGCCGGGGATGGCGGCGGACGGGCCCGGCGGATTGTAGGCCGGCTCGCCCGTGGCGGTGGAGACGGGGATGGCGAAGGGGCGCGGCGGCGTCTTGCACTGGGCGACCCGCGCGGCGTAGCCGGCGTTCTGCCAGGTCTGCTGGCCCTTGCCGCGGTCGAAGGAGGAGGCGGGGCCGGGGGCCGAGGCGGCCGAGGCGATGCTGGCGGTCCCGAGGGCCAGGACGGCGGCGGCGCTGGTCATCGTGATGGTGCGGTTCATCGGCGTTTCCCCTTGGCCGGTTCGCCCGGCGGCTCTTGATGTCGGCCCATCCTACATCGCCCCATTTCGGTGTGCGAATGCATTTTCGATGACAAGGCAAGGAGCGGGTCGGTAATTCACTGCGTGCTTCGAGACGCCCAAGCTTCGCTCGGGCTCCTCAGCATGACGACCGTTAGTGAGTTTGAATTCATGGAGATTTGTGCAGCCCGCCCACCCTCGTCATGCTGAGGAGCCGGATGCAATCCGGCGTCTCGAAGCACGCAACACCGTATTGCAAAGGTCCCCGAGGGGAGCGGTCAGGCGTCTTCGCTCCAGCGGTAACGGACGGTCCCCTGCCCCGCCGCGTCCTGCTCGAAGCCGCGCCCCTCCCAGAAGCGGGCGCTGATCGGGTCGTTCGCCGGGGCCAGCACCTTGAGCGCCGGCCAGCTTTCCTTGGCGATGGTGAGCAGGGCCGAGCCGACGCCGATGCGGCGGCGGTCTTCATGGACGTAGAGCTGGTCGACCCAGCCGACGCGGAAGGCGATGAAGCCGAACAGGCCGCCGGCCCCGAAGGCGCCCCAGACCTCGGCGTCCTCGAACGGCGGCTCGTAGGGGTCGAGGGCGGTGGCGCGGTGCAGGCCGGCGGCCACGTCCATCTCGTCCCCGCGCAGACGGCGAAGCTGGAAAGCCATGGTCGCGAAGCCCGCCTAGTCGGCGACGGCGGCCGGGATGATGGTGACGCTCTCGCCGCAGCCGCAGGCGTCGGTCTGGTTGGGGTTGTTGAAGACGAACTTGGCAGCGAGGCGCGTGGTCTCGTAGTCGATCTCGGTGCCGATCAGGAACAGAATGGCCTTGGGGTCGACCAGGATGGTGACGCCCTTGTCCTCGACCACTTCGTCGAGGGGCGCGGCGGCTTCCGCGTACTCCATGACGTATTCCTGGCCGGCGCAGCCGCCGTTCTTCACGCCGACGCGCAGGCCGACGTAAGGCTGATCGGCCTTGGCCATGATGTCCTTCACGCGCTCGGCGGCGCGGTCGGTCAGGCTCACCACCTTGGGGCGGGGGCGGCGGACGCGGGTGGTGGGCTGCTGGATTTCCATCGGATCAGAACATGTTCAGTTGCAGCTTGGCCTCGTCGGACATCCGCGACGGGTCCCACGGCGGATCGAACACCAGATTGGCCTTGGCGCTGCGCACGCCCGGCACCTTCTCGACCGCCGTCTCGACCCAGCCCGGCATCTCGCCCGCCACCGGGCAGCCCGGGGCGGTCAAGGTCATGTCGATGACCACGTCCTTATCGTCCGAAACGTCGACCCGGTAGATCAGGCCGAGCTCGTAGATATCGACCGGGATCTCGGGGTCGTGGACGGTCTTCAGCTTCTCGACCAGGGCGTCGGTCAGCCGGTCCAGCTCTTCCTGCGGAAGGGCGGACTGTTCGTGGGCGTCGGGCACCAGGCTCATGTCGTTCATGCGAAGAAGTTCCGGGCTTTGAACAGCGCCTCGACCAGGGCGTCGGCGTCGTCTGGACTGTTATATAGGGCGAAGGAGGCGCGCGCGCTCGAGGTGACGCCGAAACGACGCAGCAGGGGCTCGGCGCAGTGGGTGCCCGCGCGGACGGCGACGCCGTAGCGGTCGAGCACCTGGGCCACGTCGTGGGCGTGGGCGCCTTCGACGGTGAAGGCCAGGATGGCCCCCTTGCCGGGCGCGTCGCCGATGACCTTGAGCCAGTTGGCGCCGGAAAGGCCGTCGAGGGTGCGCTGGTAAAGGGCGTGCTCGTGGGCGGCGGCGGCGGTGCGGTCGATGGTCCCCAGCCACTCGATGGCGGCCGCGAGCCCGATGGCCTCGATGATCGGCGGGGTGCCGGCCTCGAAGCGGTGCGGCGGGTCGGCGTAGGTTATGGCGTCGAGCGCCACGGACCCGATCATCTCGCCGCCGCCCTGGTAGGGGGGCAGGTCGAACAGGGCGTCGGTCTTGCCGTACAGCACGCCGATGGCGGTGGGGCCGTAGAGCTTGTGGCCGGAGAAGGCGTAGAAGTCGCAGTCCAGGGCCTGGACGTCGACGGCGGCATGGACCGCGCCCTGCGCCCCGTCCAGGAGGACCCGGGCGCCGACCGCGTGGGCGGCGGCGACGATCTCGCCCACCGGGGTGATGGTCCCGGTGACGTTCGACATGTGGGTGACGGCGACCATCTTCGTCTTCGGGCCGAGCAGGCGCCGGTAGGCGTCCATATCCAGCGAGCCGTCGTCGAGCACGGGGATGAACCTCAGCACCACGCCCTTGCGCTCGCGCAGGAAGTGCCAGGGCACCAGGTTGGCATGGTGCTCCATTTCCGACAGCACGATCTCGTCGCCGGCCTGGAGCGACAGGCCGAAGGACGAGGCGACGAGGTTGATCGCCTCAGTCGTGCCCTTGGTGAAGACGATGTTGTCGGTGGACGGCGCGTTCAGGAAGGTCGCCACTGTCCGGCGGGCCGCCTCGTAGAGGTCGGTGGTCTCGTTGGCCAGGGTGTGCAGGCCGCGGTGGACGTTGGCGTAGCTGCCCTCCATGAGCTGGCTCATGGCGTCGATCACGGCGCGGGGCTTCTGGGCCGAAGCCGCGCTGTCGAGATAGACCAGAGGCCGGCCGTTGACCTGGCGCTTCAGGATCGGGAACTGCTCGCGGGCGGCGCGCCAGTCGAAAGCTGTGGTCGCGGGCGCGTTCACGACAGGGCCTCCAGCCGCCGGCCGGTCCAGCCGCGCAGGGCCTCGCGGGCCATCTCGTGGCCGACCCGGTCGACCGCCTCGGCCACGAAGGCCTGGGTCAGCATGGCGGTGGCGACGGCGAGCGGCATGCCGCGGGCGCGGGCGTAGAACAGGGCCTCCTCGTCCAGGGCCCCGACCGTATTGCCGTGGGCGCAGGAGACGTCGTCGGCATAGATCTCCAGCTCCGGCTTGGCGTCGACCTCGGCCTTGTCGGAGAGCAGCAGGGCGTCGTGGCGCATGCGGGCGTCGGTCTTGTCGGCGCCGTGGCTGACCACGATCTTGCCCTGGAACACGCCGCGGGCCGAGCCGCCGACGACGCCCTTGGCCAGCTGGGAGGTCTCGCCCTCCAGCCCCTCGTGGACGACGATGGTGGTGATGTCGGTGTGACGAGCGCCGTCGAGCAGATAGACCGCGTCGAGACGGGCGGTGGCGCCGCCGCCCGGATGGTGGACGTGGGTCTCGTGCCGCTGCAGCCGGGCGCCGGAGGCGGCGACGGTCTGGGCGTAGTGGGAGCCCTCGGCCAGGCGGACCTGGGCGGTGGAGACGCTGACCGCCCCGTCCGGCTCGTCCAGCACCACGATGCGCTCCAGGCTGGCGCCGACGCCGAGTTCGATGTCGAGGACGGTGTTGGCGAAGTACTTGTCGCCGCGGCCCTCATAGCTCTCCAGCAGCACGGCCGAGGCGCCGGCCATGACCTGCACCTTCAGCCGAGCCAGGTGGCCGGTGTCGTGGGCGTCGGAGATGAAGCGGGCGGCCACCACCTCGTCGCCGAGCAGGGCGAGGTCGGGCCCGTCCTCGAAGCCGTTGACGAAGATCATCTCGCGGTCGGCCAGGCCCTCGAAGGGGCCGGGCCAGCCGGGGGCCAGGGCCGGCGGCGAGGCCGGCGGCACGGCGCGTAAGATCCGGGACAGGTCGGACCAGCGGAAGGACTCGTCGCGGCGACCCGGCAGGGCGCCGCCGTTCATCCAGTCGGCGGCTCTTGAGAGCGCGTTCACGCGGCCTCCCCGTAGCGGTCGTAGCCCGACTTCTCGAGTTCGAGGGCCAGTTCCGGCCCGCCGCTCGCGACGATGCGGCCGCCGGCCAGGACGTGGACCTTGTCGGGGCGGATGTAGTCGAGCAGGCGCTGGTAGTGGGTGATGACCAGCATGGCCCGGCCCGGCGAACGCAGGGCGTTGACGCCTTCCGACACGATCTTCAGGGCGTCGATGTCGAGGCCCGAGTCCGTCTCGTCAAGGATGAGGAAGCGGGGCGACAGCATCGCCATCTGGAAGATCTCCATCCGCTTCTTCTCGCCGCCGGAGAAGCCGACGTTGAGGCCCCGGCGCAGCATCTCGAAGTCCATCTTGAGGCTGGCGGCGGTGGCGCGGGCGAGCTTCAGGAACTCCGGCGCGGCCATCTCGGCCTCGCCGCGGGCCTTGCGCTGGGCGTTGATGGCGGTGCGCACGAAGGTCAGGGCCGGAACGCCGGGGATCTCGAGCGGATACTGGAACGACAGGAAGACGCCCTTGGCCGCCCGTTCGTCGGGCTCCAGGGCCAGCAGGTCCTCGCCGTCAAGGGTGGCGGTCCCGCCCGTCACCTCATAGCCGGCCCGGCCGGTCAGCACATAGGAGAGGGTCGACTTGCCCGCCCCGTTCGGCCCCATGATGGCGTGCACCTCGCCCGCCGGGACGTCGAGGGTCAGGCCCTTGAGGATGGGCTTGCCGCCGACTTCAGCGTGGAGGTTCTTTACCGAAAGCATTGGTGGTCCTTACGTAATCAGTCGTGTCGCGCGTAGGTCGCCAGGAGCTTGGCCAGGGCCCGCTCGACGTCGGCGATGGTGTGGACGTCGCCCAGGACCGTGGTCTGGTAGTCGTCCGGCTTCTTCACTTCGTATTCCATGTGGAAGTCGCCGCTGAGCTGGGCGGTGACCACGATCATCACCGGGCCGGGGTCGATGCGCAGGTCGTCGTCGTGCAGTTCGACCTCGGCATGGATCGAGCGCAGGAACTCCTCGTCCTCCATGATGGAGCGATAGAGATCCTCGAGCTTGTCCTTGGCCTCCTCGAACGAGGCGCACATCTGCTCGCGGGCCTCGGCCTTGCGGTCGAGTTCGGCGCGGTAGAGCTCTTTCAGCGACATACGTTCCCCTCAAACAAGTTCGTCATCCTCGGGCGGAGGCCGAAGGCCGCAGACCCGAGGACCCAGCAGCTCCAACCCTTGCCGACGCCCAGCTTCACCGAGCGCGCCGGCTGGGTCCTCGGGTCTCCGCTTCGCTGCGCCCGAGGATGACGGACAAAGATCACCCGACGCTCCCTTCCAGGCTCACCGCCACCAGCTTCTGGGCCTCGACCGCGAATTCCATGGGGAGTTCCTGCAGGACCTCCTTGACGAAGCCGTTGACGAGAAGCTGCACGGCCTCCTCCTGCCCCAGCCCGCGGCTGCGGACGTAGAACAGCTGGTCGTCGGACAGGCGGGTGGTGGTGGCCTCGTGCTCGAAGTGGGCGTGGGCGTTGCGGGCCTCGACGTAGGGCACGGTGTGGGCGGCGCTGTCCTTGCCGATGAGCAGGCTGTCGCACTGGGTGAAGTTGCGCGCGCCCTTGGCCTTGGGGTGGGCCGAGACCAGGCCGCGGTAGGTGTTGGACGACTTGCCGGCCGAAATGCCCTTGGAGATGATCCGCGAGCGGGTGTTGGCCCCGAGGTGGATCATCTTGGTGCCGGTGTCGGCCTGCTGGCGGCCGTTGGTGATGGCGATGGAGTAGAATTCGCCCACCGAGCTTTCGCCGCGCAGGATGCAGGATGGGTACTTCCAGGTGATGGCCGAGCCGGTCTCGACCTGGGTCCAGCTGACCTTGGCGCGGTCCTCGCGGCAGTCGGCCCGCTTGGTGACGAAGTTGTAGATGCCGCCCTTGCCCTCGGCGTCGCCGGGGTACCAGTTCTGGACGGTGGAGTATTTGATCTCCGCGTCTTCCAGCACCACCAGTTCGACCACGGCGGCGTGCAGCTGGTTCTCGTCGCGCTGGGGGGCGGTGCAGCCCTCCAGGTACGAGACGTAAGAGCCCTTGTCGGCGATGATCAGGGTGCGCTCGAACTGGCCCGTCTCCGACGCATTGATGCGGAAATAGGTGGAAAGCTCCATCGGGCAGCGCACGCCGGGCGGCACATAGACGAACGAGCCCTCGGAGAAGACCGCGGAGTTGAGGCAGGCGTAGTAGTTGTCGGACACCGGCACTACCGAGCCGAGGTACTTCTTCACCAGTTCCGGGTGCTCGCGGACCGCCTCGGACATCGGGCAGAAGATCACCCCGACGGCGGCCAGCTCCTTCTTGAAGGTGGTGACAACCGAGACGCTGTCGAACACGGCGTCGACCGCATATTTCGGCGAGCCGATGACCCCGGCCAGCACCTCCTGCTCGCGCAGCGGAATGCCCAGCTTGGCGTAGGTCGCGAGCAGCTCCGGATCGACCTCGTCCAGGCTCTTGGGCCCGAGCGACTTGTCCTTGGGCGCGGCGTAGTAGTAGGCGTCCTGGAAGTCGATCTTCGGATAGTGGAGGTTGGCCCACTCCGGCTCTTCCATCGCCTGCCAGCGCTCGAAGGCCTCCAACCGCCAGTCCAGAAGCCACTGCGGCTCGTCCTTCTTGGCCGAGATGAAGCGCACCGTGTCGGCGTTCAGGCCCTTGGGCGCGAACTCCTGTTCGATGTCGGTGACGAAGCCGTGGGCGTAGCGGTCGCCCTCCAGGCCTTCGACCGTCTTCACGGTCTCTCTGACAGCGGCCATTACGCAAACTCCTTCGCGGCGACGCGCGATTGATGCTTCTCGAAGGCGGCCAGCCACGCGTCGGCGAAGCGGCGCCAGTCCTCTTCCGTCGTGTCCCAGCCGCCGGAGGCGCGCAGGCTGACGGCGGCCAGATCGTCCAGGCCCATGGCGACAAGCACGCCGCTCGGCTTGACCTTGCCCGACGAGCAGGCCGAGCCGGCGGAGATCATCACCCCGGCCAGGTCCAGGGCCATGACCTGGAGCGACGAGGCCCAGCCCGGGGCCGCCACGCACAGGGTATTGGGCAGGCGGGGCGCGCCCTCCCCCACCACCACGGCGCCGGCCGCCTTCAGCCGGGCGGCGGCGGCGTCACGCCACACGCTTTGTGTAGCCGGCTTGTCGAGGTCGCGCAGGGCCGCGGCGGCGGCGGCCCCGAAGCCGGCGACGCCGGTGACGTTCTCGGTGCCGGCGCGCAGGCCGCGCTCGTGCCCGCCGCCGTGCAGCTGGCGGTGGATGGCGGCGGCGCGGGTGAAGGCGAGCGCCCCGGCCCCCTGCGGCCCGCCCAGCTTGTGGGCCGACAGGGCCAGGGTGTCGGCGCCCAGCGCTGTGATATCGACGGCGAACTTGCCGATGGCCTGGACGGCGTCGACATGGATCAGGCCGTTCGCGGCATGGGCCAGGGCGGCGGCCTGGGCCACCGGCTGGATCACCCCGGACTCGTTGTTGGCCAGCATGACGGCGACGAAGGGCCGGCCGTCGGCGTCAGTCCAAGCCGCCAGCCTTTGCTCCAGCCACGCCAGGTCGGCGACGCCCGTCGCGTCCACCGGCCACACCTCGACCGGCAGGCCCGTCGCCCGCGCCGTTTCGGCGACCGATGCGTGCTCGGTGGCGCCGACGATCAGCCGCTTGACCTGGCCGGACGCCACGGCGCTGTGGATGGCCAGGGCGTTGGCCTCGGTGCCGCCGCTGGTGAAGACCAGGTTCTCGGGATCGCCGCCGACGATGGCGGCGACCTGGGCGCGGGCGTCCTCGATGACGGCGCGGGCGGCGCGGCCGCGGGCGTGGATCGACGAGGCGTTGCCGCCGATGGCGAGCGCGCGTGCGGCCGCCTCGGCGGCCTCCGGGCGGATGGATGAGGTGGCGTTGTGGTCGAGGTAGACGCTCATGCGGCCGCCTCGTGCTTTTGCGGCGCGCCGTCGAAGCGGCGGTTCAGCACGTCGGCGAGGGAGACCCCGTCGAGGTAGCTCTCGATCTGGCGGCCCAGGGCCTCCCACAGGCCGTGGGTCAGGCACTGCTCGCCCGAGGCCATGCAGCCCTTGGCCGGCGCGTCGCCGCCGGCGCAGCGGGTGGCGCGCAGGGGCTCGTCGACGGCCAGCACGATCTCGGAGACGCGGGTGTCGGCGGCGGCCTTGGCGAGGCGATAGCCGCCGCCCGGGCCGCGCACGCTGTTGACCAGCCCGCCGCGGCGCAGGCGCGCGAACAGCTGCTCCAGATAGTCGAGGGAGATTTCCTGGCGCGCGGCGATCTCGGCAAGAGACACGGCCCGCTCAGCGCCATGCGCGGCGAGGTCGGCCATGGCCATGACGGCGTATCGTCCCTTTGTGCTTAGACGCATTGCGCAGACCTCTCCGATAGGCGTCAAAAACCGCCCACCTGCGCGCGAGCCCGTGCTAAAACCCGCGGCCTCGTGAGGGGACACCCCTCGCGCTTCGGTCGCTTACCTAGGAAGACCGAGCGCTGTGGTCAAGTATTTACGCCGGAAAGCCTGCGCGCTTCCCGGCACGACAGGGAGACGACGCGGCCCATGCCCGAAGTTGTTCTGACCGGCGCCTCCGGGCGTTTGGAAGGCCGCTATTCCCCCGGCAAGCGGGACAACGCCCCGATCGCCCTCATCCTGCATCCGCACCCCAAGGCGGGCGGGCATATGAACAACCCGGTGGCGGTCCAGCTGTACCAGCTGTTCATGAAGCGCGGCTTCGCGGTGCTGCGGTTCAATTTCCGCGGCGTCGGGCGCAGCCAGGGCGAGTTCGACAGCGGCATCGGCGAGCTGGCCGACGCCGCCTCGGCGCTGGACTGGCTGCAGACCAACAACCCGGCCGCCTCGCAGTGCTGGGTCGCCGGCTATCAGTTCGGGGCCTGGATCGGCATGCAGCTGCTGATGCGCCGCCCGGAGACGGACGGCTTCATCTCGGTGTCGCCGCCGACCAATGTCTACGACTTCAGCTTCCTGGCCCCCTGCCCGGCCTCGGGCCTGATCCTGCACGGCTCGAACGACGGCGTCGCCGCCCCGATCGAGGTCGAGCGGGTGGTCAACAAGCTGCGCACCCAGAAGGGTATCTCGATCGCCTACGACCTGGTCGAGGGCGCCAACCACTACTGGTCCGAGCACCTGCCCGCTGTCGAAGAGCGCGTCGGGGCGTACCTGGATCGCCGGCTGTCGGTGGACAAGGGCTAGGCCAAGGGTCGTCTCCCTCGCGGGAGAAGGCGACCTATCTGTCCGGCCGCTGACGGTCGCCCACATAGATCGGATTGCCGATCAGGACGCGGCGACCGTCGGGCGCGCGGACGTCGATCCTGAACCAGCGGGCCACCGAGTCCGCCGGAAGGCCGAACGCCAGGGTCTGGTCGGCGCCGTGCAGCACGGGGTCGGCCAGGACCGGACGCCGCCGGCCGTCGACGATCACCTCGATATGATCGCCCTCGGCCCCGGCCACGCGCAGCCGCGCCTGGATGGGCTGGCCCGGGGTCCGTTTCAGCACGCCGCCCATGGCGACCTCGGCCTCGCCCGCCGCGGCGGACAGGTCGAGCACGCGGCCCGGCCGGGCGCCCTCGAGGTTGATGAACACCCGGCCGGACCTGACGCCCTGCAAGATCGCCGGCTGGGACAGGGCGTCGGCGTAGACCACCGTCGCCGGCATGCCCACGGGCGATTGGGCCCCGACGGGAGACGTGCCGCGGCGGCCGTCGACGGCGTCGTGGTTATCGCTGCCGCCCACGCCGGTGAGGCGGTAGCCGCGGTTCAGCAGGGCCTCCCAGATGGCCACCCCCGAGCCCGGGCCGTCGCCGAAGCGACCGTCGTTGTCGGCCGCCCCGCCGCCGTTGGCCACCTCGATCGACTGCACGCGGTCGTAGTCGGTGTCAGGGGCGCTCCAGCCGCAGCCGAGGCAGTCCTCGCCGGTGGATCGTTCGGGATGGTTGATCGAGATCACCGCCCCCGTCGCCTTGGAGGCGTCGAACATGGCGTTGATGTTCGGCGTCGCGGGGGAGCCCAGTCGGAATTCCACGAAGTCGGCGACGCCGAGCAGGTTGTAGTGACCAAATTGCGTGGTCATCTCCCGGCCGGGGATCACCAACAGGGTGTCGAAATAGGGCGTCAGACCGGCGAGCTCGGCGACATGGGACGCGGTGTTGTGGTCGGTCACGGCGACGAAATCCAAGCCGTGCTCGGCCGCCGCCTTGAGGGTGAGGAAGGTCGGACAGGGCGCGCCCTGGCCGGCCAGGCTGCGGCATCGCCCGTCGCTCTGGCCCGTGTGGGTATGGAGGTCGCCGCGATACCAGCCCGGGCCGCTCTTCACCGGCGTGTCGGCGATGACCTGGGCGTCCGGACCGCGCCCATAGGTGATGTTGACCACATAGGGCGAGGTCTCGCCCGCCCGGATGCTGGCCACCGCCATGGTGAGCCGCCAGACGCCCGGATTGATCGGTCCCGGCAGATAGGACGGGCTGGCGAAGGCGTTGGCGACGAAGAAGTGGGGCTTGGTCCCCCCGCCCCAACCGCGCAGGCGTTCGGGGTCGAGGAGGCCGAGGACCAGGATCGTGCCCCGCTCGCGGCCGGCCCACGACACGTCCACGGTGATCTTGCCGACGCCGGCCGGAACGGTGAAGGGCAGCTCCCGGTAGGTCTGTTTGTCCGCGCCCTGCAGAACCCCCCTCAGCACCACGTCCGGAGCCGCCGCGGCAGGCTGGCTCCAGCCGAGCAGGCCGAGCGCGAGTCCGAAGGCCACGAGTATCGAAAGCCGGAATGCAGAGTGGCGGGTCATGGGGCGCCCCAGTTCAGATAGAGGACAGGCTGCAAGGCCGCCGCGGCCCGGCCCGTGAGGGCCCGGCCGCGGCGTCTACCGAGCGGGATCACCAGGCGTAGGCGACGCCGAGCGTGAAGAAGCGACCGGTTTCGACATAGGAGCCGTTGCCGCCGCCTTCCTGCGTGCCGAGGTACTGGGTGGTCTTTCCGAGCGTCTTATAGAAGAGGACGTTGTCGGTCAGGTTCTTGACGGCGAAGCTGACGACCATCTTGCGGAAGGCATAGCTCAGGCTGAGATCAACGCTCTTAACCGGCTGCAAGTAAGTGTCGAGGTTGTTGCCGGTGAGCCCGTTCAGTTGCAGGCCGGTGTACTGGTAGGACACATTGGCCCGCACGCCGTACTTGTTGTAAAACAGGTCGAGGTTGTACATCGTCCTGGGAGCACGCGGCAGCCAGGTCTTGCGCCCGAAGTGGTCCGGGCGCCCGCTGTCCGCCGAGCTGCGCTGCAGGGTCGCCGAGACGCCGACGCCCAAACCGCTCCAGGCCCCCGGCAGCTCCGCGAAGGTATGGCGGACATTGAACTCGAAACCGGTGAGGTTCGCGCTCTTGCCGTTCTCCGGCCGGCTGATGATGACGCCGCCGACCGGAGCGCTTTCCGTATTCGCGCTCGGATAGCCGCCGGCCGAGGCGGCGGCGTAGATGAAGTTGTCGATGTCCTTGTGATAGACGTTGGCTTCCAGGATCGTGCCCTTGACGCCGTAGTATTCGATCGAGGCGTCGTAGTTGACGGCCTCGGCCGCCTTCAGATCGGGGTTGGAGCGGCTGATCGACACGATCTCGTCGGTCAGGGTGTTGCGGGCGACGCTCTCCGACCGGGCGATCAGACCATAGGCCGGGCGAGCGAAGGACTTGCGAACCGCGCCGCGCAGCACGAACGGAGAGGACGGCCGGTAGACCAGGTTCAGGCTGGGCAACAACTGGCCATAGGTGTTCGCGACGTTCTGGAAGCCGCCCTTGGCGCCGTCCACCTGCCAGACATCGGCGTCGAAGTCGGTGTACTCGTAACGGGCGCCGGCGATGGCCTGGAGGTCGCCGAAGCGGAGGTTCGCCTCGCCGTAGCCGGCGTAGATCGACTCCGTGCCATGCACCGAGTTGCGCATGTAGTCGTTGACCGTATAGGCGCCGGGGTTGCCCCTAACCAGGCCCGTGACCGGATCGAGACCGAAATGGTCCATGTACTTGTTCGGCACGGCCAGGGCCTGGAACACCGAGCGGTCGAAGATGCGGAACGTGCCGGGGAAAGTCCCGTCCATGAACGAGGGCAGGTTGCGGCCAGGGATGGCGCCCGCCGCCGGTCCCGCCGAATCCGTGAAGGGCGGGATCACCCCGTCGGCGCGGACGATGGCGAAGTTGCCGCCGTTGGCCCCAAAGAACTGGTGCTGGTACTGGTCGCGCTTCGAGACGTTGATGTCGAGGCCGCCGCGCAGCATGTCCAGCCACCCGCCGTCGACCTTGTAGGCGGCGTCGAACTTGGCGCCATACACGGCGTTGGTCGAGGCGCTGTCCGAGCCCTGAACCTTCCACAGCCGGACAGTGTCCAGGCCGAGGATATAGGCGGCGGTGGCCGGGGAGCCGAAGGTCAGGCCGTTCTTCGTCGGGTCGCTGAAGTCGATCAGGGCCGAGCCCGGATCGGTCGGGCCGTAGAGGCTGCCCTCGACGTAGTCGGGCCGGGCGTTCTCGGCGTAGCCCGCCGAGACCTCGTATTCCAGGCTCAGCCTGTCGAGGTTGGTGGCGCCGCCAAGCTTCAGCGTGCCGGTCTGCTCGGTCTGGTCGCGCTCCTGATAGTAGGCGCCCGGCCTGACGCCAACGGGGCTGAACGTCGTGCCGTTGCTGTAGAAGCTGGTGGCCCCGGTGCTGATGCTGCGCTGGACGTCGTCGCCGGTCACCTCGTAGTGGCCGTAGGAAGCCTGCAGGTAGAGGCTTTGGCGCGGCGTGCGCCAGTCGAGCGAGAAATTGCCGCCGTAGCGCTGGATCTTGTTCTGGTAGCCGTCGTAGCGGACGCTCGTGGCCGACAGGCCGTTGGCCTTGCTGAAATCGGTGACCTTGCCGTTCTCCGCCGCCAGGGTCGGCACATAGCCGCCGATCTCGATCGCCTCACCCATCGAATTCTTCTGGTCGTAGTAGGCGGTGAAGTAGACGCCGAAGGCCCCGCCCGGACCGAAGCGGCGAGCGATCTCCCCCTGGACCGTGCCGCCGCCGGCCTTGCCGCCCAGCTTGTCGGCGAGACCGGCCCAGGCGCCCTCGGCGTGGATGCGCGTCATCGGGCCGGTGAAGTCGAAGGCCGTGGGGGTGCGGATGTCGATGATGCCGCCGATGGCGTCGCCCTGCATGTCCGAGGTCGGCGTCTTGACCACCTTGACCGCTTGCAGGCCGAAAGGCGGGAACATCCTCAGCGACAGCGCCCGGCTGCCGGGATCGGCCTGGGGCACGCGGATGCCGTTCAGGGTGTAGGCGTTGTAGCTGGAATCGATGCCGCGGATGGTGACGTACTGCCGCTCGCCCGTCGCCGCCTGGCCAAGGCCCATGTCCGAATAGCCGGACAGGCCCGGCACGTGCGAAAGGACGTCGACGATATTGCCGGCAGGACGCTGGGCGATCTCCTCGGCGGAGACCACGCTGGTGACCGAGATATCGTTCTTCTTCTCGCTGATCGCGCCTTCGATCGTGTTCCAGCGGGACGCCGTGACCACGACCTGGTCCACCGCGCCCCCGGCCGAAGCCGCCTGCGCCAGGGCCTGGGACGCCGCCGCGCCCGACAGGGCGGCCCCTAGCGCCAGGACGCTCGCCGCCTGGACCAACGCCCCGCGCCGCGACGACGCCGCGCGACCGAACAACTCGTTACCGACCGTCATGAAACACCCCTTGCCCGCTGGACCGCGCCAGCCGTTTCGGGAGCCCATATGGTAGTGATGATTATCTTTTTTGCGACGCAACGGAATCGGCGCCGTGAACAATGGTAGCGCTCGCTACCTTTTGGTTGGGGCCGCAGAGCCAAACTGGATGGCCCCCGCGACATGGTGTAGAATTAGAGTTAGTTGTCAGGAGCGACGCCAAGATCGCCCCCGGGGAGTCTATGAATGGCCACCTCTGCGCCAGAGCGGTCGCGTCGTCGGCCGACCCAGGATCGAGCGCAGCGGAGCTACGAACGTCTTCTCGACATTACGGCTGGGCTGATGGCCGAGGTCGGGGTGGAAAACATCTCCACCAACATGATCTGCGCCCGCGCGAATATGACGCCGCCGGCCCTGTATCGTTACTTCAAGGACAAGTATGCGCTGATCGAGGCGCTGTCCGAACGCCAGATGATGCGGCAGTTCGAGGTCATCCAGGCCTGGCTGAACGAGAATCTGCCGGCCAGCCCCGAATCGTTCGGCGCCAATATCGAAGACCTGCTCCGGCAGCTGTCGACGGCGACCACCAACCAGGAGGGCTCGATCTGGGTGCAGCGCGCCGTCCGCGCGGTGCCGCGCCTGGCCGCCGTCCGCCAAGCCTCCCGCCAGCGGATGACCGAGAGCCTGTGCGAGACCTACAAGCCCCTGTATCCGCATCTGTCGGAGGAGCGGCTTCGCTGCCGGATCCGGATCGGAGTGGAGTTCTGCGCCACGATGGACGAGCTGATCGCGGAGTCCGAGCCTGAGGTCGCGGAAATCCTCCTCAAGGAATGCGCACAGGTGATCGGCAATGTGTTCACGGCGCGCTGAAGCCGAACGACCGGGCCCTTCCTCGGCCAAGTCCGAACGCGTGTCGTAGGCCCGCGCCGCCTCGTCCGGCGTCTTAAAAACGATAATCATGGCTACCATAAGGGCGCCGGTTCCGGCCGGCAGCGCCTTCGTGTCTGTCGTGGGGCCGTTCGGACCCGTCAGGCGCCGGTCGCTGCAACCGTCGTCGCCATCGCCCTGGATTCAATTCGAGGATCGTCCATGCGACCACTTCTGTTCTGCTCGATGGTGGCGACCGCCGCCGGCCTGGCGGCGGGGACCGTCCAAGCCGCCGACCTGGGCTTCCTAAACCATGGCCGGCCCATGCTCGACGCCCACAACTCCTACCCCTACGAAGGCAAGTGGAACGACCGGATTCAGCGCGCGCTGAAGTCGGGGTATCCGGTCTCCATCGAGCAGGACCTGGCCTGGTACGTGGACCCCGCCACCGACCAGGGCCGGGTGGTGGTGTCGCATTCCCCCAAGCCGACCGGGACCGAGCCCAGCCTGCGCGACTATTTCTTCGAGCAGGTCCGGCCCGTCGTCGAGAAGGCGCTGGCCGAGAACAAGCGCAGCGAGTGGCCGCTGATCGTCCTGCATTTCGATTTCAAGGACAGGCAGCCCGCCGTCCTGGAGGCGACCTGGAAGCTGCTGGGCGAATACGAGGCCTGGCTGTCCACCGCCGTGAAGACCGAGGATCCCAACCACCTGTCGCCCATCGACCGCAAGCCGATCCTGGCGATCAGCGAGGACGCCGACGTCCAGGCCAAGGTGTTCTTCGACGACGTGCCCGTCGGCGGCCGGCTGCGCCTGTTCGGCTCCACCCACAGCCACGAGGCGCCCAAGGAGGCGACCCGCGAAGCCCGCTACCGCTGGGACGCCACCATGCCGCCTGAGGCGCTCCTGACCGAGAAGGCCACCAACTATCGTCGCTGGTGGAACAATCCGTGGTCGGTGGTGGAGGAAGGCGGCCAACAGGGCGCCGGCGACTGGACCGCGGCGGACGACCGTCGCCTGCGCGCCCTGGTCGACCATGCCCACAAGCAGGGCCTGTGGATCCGCTTCTACACCCTCGACGGCTTCGACGCGGCGGACGACAAGGGCTGGGGCCGCTTCTACAACTTCGGCTCGCTCGAGAAGGTCATCCCCCGATGGAAGGCGGCGGTCGCGGCCGGGGTCGATTTCATCGCCTCTGACCAGTACGAGGCGCTCGCCCCCTACGTCGGGACCTCGTCGACCAAAGCCAAATAGTCCCGGCCCCGCCCGGGGTCTCCGCTATGGCGAACCTTCGCCGTGGCGGGGGCTCGGGGTGGGCCGCGCGATCCGGCCCCCAGTCATCGGCTGCTTGACCCCCGTGGTGCCGGGGAAGCTGATCGGCAGGCCGCGCCAGGTGCGGGCGGCGAGATAGGCGAAGGCTTCGGCCTCGACGGCGTCGCCGCGCCAGCCGTAGTCCTCGGCGCTGGCCACCTCGCACGACAGACGCGCCTTGAGCGCCTCGACGATGGCCGGGTTGCGCCGCCCGCCGCCGGCCATCACCAGCACCCGCGGCTGTTCGGGCAACTGTTCGACCCCAAGCGCCACGGTCTCGGCGGTGAAGGCGACCAGGGTGGCGGCGGCGTCCTGCAGCGACAGGCCGTCGACGGCGCTGACCGGAAAGTCGTAGCGGTCGAGGGACTTGGGCCACGGCGCGGCGAAATAGGGATGGGCCAGCAGGCCGGCCAGAACGGCCGCATCGACCTCGCCCGCCCGCGCCAGGGCCCCTTCGGCGTCGTAGCGGCCGTGGCCGCGGCCCTGGACCAGCAAGTCAATCATCCCATTGGCCGGGCCGGTGTCGAAGGCGGCGATCTGGCCGCTCCGGGGCAGGAGGGTGATGTTGGCGACGCCGCCGAGGTTCAGCACGGCCGAGGGCGGCTCCAGCCCGGCGGCCCTGGCCCAGGCGGCGTGGTAGATGGGGGCCAGCGGCGCCCCCTCCCCGCCCGCGGCGACGTCGGCGGTGCGGAAGTCGAAGGCCACCGGCACGCCCGCCCGGTCGGCCAGGCGCTGGCCGTCGGCGAGCTGGACCGTGCGGCCGACCCGCTCTTTCGTGGGTCGTTCGTGCAGCACGGTCTGGCCGTGCAGGCCGACGAGCTCGAGGTCGGACCATTGCAGGCCGTTGGCAGCGAGGAACTGGCTCGCCGCGTCGTAGTGCTCGTCGGCCACGGCGCGCGCGGTCGCCTCGAACACCGCCGGCGGCGGCGTTCCCCGCGCCCAGGCCTTGGCTTCCTCGGTGGCCTGGAGCGCCAGGTTGCGGGTGGCGTCGGTCAGCTTGCGCTCGCCCGCCGGCCCGAAGGCCTGGATGGCCTCGCCGTCGGTCTCCAGGATCGCCATGTCGACGGCGTCGAGGGAGGTGCCGCTCATGAAGCCCAGGACGCGCATCTGATCTCCAACTCGGCGCAGGCGGAGTGCGTGCTTCGGGACGCCGGATTACATCCGGCTCCTCAGCATGACGAGCGGGGATTGGGCTGCACAACCTTCGTCATGCTGCTAAAGCCGCTCGCCATGAGCACCGCGTTCACGCCCAAATCCGAACTGGTCCGCGTCCTTCAGGCGCGCGGCCACCTGCACCAGTGCACCAACCTCGAAGGCCTGGACGCCGCCGCGTCGGCCGGGGTGATCACCGCCTATATCGGCTACGACGCCACCGCCCCCAGCCTGCACGTCGGCAACATGGCCACGATAATGCTGCTGCGCCGGCTGCAGATGGCCGGCCACCGGCCCATCGTGCTGACCGGCGGCGCCACCACCAAGGTCGGCGACCCCTCGGGCAAGGACACGACGCGGCCCCTGCTCACCGACGAACTGATCAACGCCAACATCGCCAGCCAGGTCGGCGCCTTCTCCAAATACCTGCGCTTCGGCGACGGGCCGACAGACGCGTCGGTGGTGAACAACGCCGACTGGATCGAGCCCCTCGGCTACCTCGACTTCCTGCGCACCTACGGGACGCACTTCACCATCAACCGCATGCTGAGCTTCGACTCGGTCAAGCTGCGCCTCGACCGCGAGCAGCCCCTGACCTTCCTCGAGTTCAACTACATGCTGGTCCAGGCGGTGGACTTTTTGGAGCTGAACCGCCGCCAGGGGGTGGTGCTGCAGATGGGCGGCTCGGACCAGTGGGGCAATATCGTCAACGGGGTGGAGCTGATCCGCCGCGTCGACGGCAAGGAGGCCTTCGGCCTGACCACGCCGCTGATCACCACCGCCTCGGGCGCCAAGATGGGCAAGACGGCGTCGGGCGCCGTGTGGCTGAACGGCGACCTCCTGAGCCCCTATGACTACTGGCAGTTCTGGCGCAACACCGAGGACGCCGACGTCGGCCGCTTCCTGCGCCTGTTCACCGACCTGCCGCTGGACGAGGTCGCGCGGCTGGAGGCGCTGCAGGGCGCCGAGATCAACGACGCCAAGAAGGTGCTGGCCGACGAAGCCACCAGCCTGCTGCACGGCGCGGAGGCGGCGGCCACGGCGGCCGGCGCGGCGAAGACTGCGTTCGAACAGGGCGGGCTGTCGGCCGACATGCCGACCTTCGAGGTCGCCCGCGCCGTGCTGGAAGAAGGCTTCCAGCTCGCGGCCCTGGCGGCCGACGGCGGCCTGGCCGGGTCCCGCGGCGAGGCCCGGCGCCTCGCCCAGGGCGGGGGCTTGCGTCTGAACGACGTGGCCGAGACCGATGGCGGGCGCCTGGTGACCGTGGCCGACCTGAACGCGGACGGGGTGTTGAAGCTGGCGGCGGGCAAGAAGAAGCTCGTGCTGGTGCGGCCCACTTAATGCCGCTCATCCCCGCGGAAGCGGGGACCCAGCCCTTTGGCCGGGAGTGCGACGGTTCGAACTGGGTCCCCGCTTCCGCGGGGATGAGCGGATGAAGGAGCCCTAATGACCACCCTGAACCCCGGATCTCCCGCCCCCGATTTCGACCTGCCGACCGACGGCGGGACGGCGAAGCTGGCGGACTACGCCGGGGGCTGGCTGGTGCTCTATTTCTATCCCAAGGACGACACCCCCGGCTGCACCAACGAGGCCATCGCCTTCACGGCCGCCCTGCCGCAGCTGCAGGCCCTGGGGGCTCAGGTGCTGGGGGTCTCGAAGGACCCGCCCAAGAAGCACGCCAAGTTCCGCGCCAAGTACGACATCGGATATCCCCTGGCCTCGGACGAGGCTGGCGCCATGCTGGAAGCCTATGGGACCTGGGTGGAGAAGAGCCTGTACGGCCGGCAGTACATGGGCATCGACCGGGCCACCTTCCTGATCGACCCTCAGGGCGTCGTGCGCCAGGTGTGGCGCAAGGTGAAGGTCCCCGGCCACGCCGAAGCGGTTTTGGCGGCGATCCAGGCCCACGCCCCGTTGGGTTGAAAGCCGCCCTCAGGCCCTGCGTCACGCCGCCGCACCCCTTGCGGGCGCCGGGTTTCGGCGACGTCCTGCAACCCCCTCCCATTTCAAGCCCGCCGCCCGGCGATCGAGTAGTCGGACGGGGCGGGGCCCGGCCGGGCCCGCCGTTCTATTGCTGCAGCGCGGTGGAGGCGGCCGGCGCCGGGCATCGAATACACCGCCCCGGCCAAAGGCCGCACGGATTGCCCCGCCGTTGCTCAGAAGACGGCAAGCTGAGCTTCGCGAGTTCGCCAAAGCCGCGCCGCAGATTCGAGTCTTGCCGGCTTCAAGCAGGCCAGCGCCTTGCGACAGATTTACCCCTGGCTCGCGAGCCCCCTTGAAAGACTGTGGGATTTTTGCTGCAACTCCTGGGAAATTAACCGGGTGGGGTTAGTCGTTCCATGAAGCTTTTACGATGGGCGCAAGTCCGGTCATGGACGTTGCGCTGCTTTCCCGAGCGCCACATCTATCTTCGTTCCGGCGGAGAGATGCGGACCTTCACCCTGACCACCCCCCGCCAGGTGGGCTTCGCCGGCGTCACGGCGGCCGTCCTGGGCTGGACCCTGATCTCCACCGCCGCCGTCACCCTCAACGCCTTCGCCATGTCGGCGGGCGACCAGGCGGCGACCAAGACCAAGGCCTATTACGAGCGGCTGATCGCAGACCGCCAGGCCCGGCTGAACTCCGCCGTCGCCGAACTGACCGAGACCTCCGGCTCGCTGGACGGCCTGGCCTCCTCGATCGAGAAGCGGCACGCGGCCCTGGCCATGCTGCTCACCACCGCCGGGGGCGCCCCGGGCGCCATGGCGGCGCTGAAGCCCCAGGCTCCGCCGCAGGGTGGTTCCGCCGTCGACCAGATCCGCTCTGTGCGCATGGACCAGGAGCGGCTGGTGGCCGCCGCCGAGACCTTCGCCAAGACCCGCGCCGACCGCCTGCGCCTGGCCTTCCGCCTCGCCGGCCTGGACCCGGCCGCCTATTCCGGCCGCGGTGTCGCGGGCGAGGGCCTGGGCGGCCCGCTGATCGAGGCCAAGGACCCGAGCGCCCTGGCCGCCATCCTGGACGTCGACGAGGACTTCGCCGGCCGCATCCAGTCGGCGGCCCAGGACCTCAACGCCATGCGCTCGCTGGCCAGCGCAGCCCAGACCCTGCCCTTCCAGAAGCCCGTGGCCCAGCCGGTCAAGTCCAGCGGCTATGGCGTGCGCTTCGACCCCTTCACCGGACGGCCCGCCTTCCACGCCGGCCAGGACTTCTCCGGCGGCTACATGACCCCGATCTATTCCACCGCCCCGGGCGTGGTGTCGTTCACCGGCGTCCGTTCGGGCTACGGCAACACCGTGGAGATCGATCACGGCAAGGGATTCAAGACCCGCTACGCCCACCTACAGGGGATTTCAGTAGCGCCCGGCCAAAGAGTGGGGTTGGGTCAGCGGGTGGGCGCCATGGGTTCGACCGGGCGCTCCACCGGAGTGCACCTGCACTACGAGGTTTGGCAAAATGGCCGCGTCCAGGACCCGACGCGTTTCTTGAGGGCTGGGGATTATGTTCAACAAGTCAGCTAACACGCCGCCGCCGCGTCCGCAGGCCGCGCCCGCGCCCACCGACTCCCAGCAACCCGTCCGCCGTCCGGCGCCGGCCCGCGCCCCGTCCCTCCTCGGTCCCGATCTGGTGTTTCAGGGCCAGATCTCCGGCGAAGGCGAACTGCACGTCGAAGGCGTGATCAAGGGCGAGGTCTCCGTGGCCCGCCTGGTCATCGGCGAGCGCGCCACCGTCGAGGGCTCCATTCGCGGCGGCGCCGTCGAGGTGCGCGGCAAGGTCATGGGCAATATCGAAGCCAAGGCCGTGAAGCTCTACGAGAGCGCCCACGTCGAGGGCGACATCGTGCACGAGCAGCTGTCGATCGACGTCGGCGCCTTCTTCCAGGGCCGCTGCCAGCAGGCCCGCCCCGCGCCCGTCGTGGCCCCGCCGCCCGTCGCCGCCGTCCCGCCTCCCGCGCCCCAGCCGTCCCCCAAGGTGGTCGAACTGGAACAGGCCAAGGGCTAGGAAACACTCGCCCCCACCGGCCCTCCGGGCCACCTCCCCCGCTTCGCAGGGGAGGAGCAGAGGCGCCGCGCCCAGTCCTGCTCCCCTGCGAAGCGGGGGAGCTGTCGCCGCAGGCGACTGAGGGGGCCCCTATGCGTCCCGCGTCGCGCCGACGGTGGCGGCCAGGCTGGCGGCCATGAACGGGTCGAGGTCGCCGTCGAGGACGCCCTGGGTGTCCGAGGTCTCGACGTTGGTCCTGAGATCCTTGACCATCTGATAGGGCTGCAGGACGTAAGAGCGGATCTGGTGGCCCCAGCCGATGTCGGTCTTGGCGTCCTCGACCGCCTGGGAGGCCGCCTCGCGCCGCTGCAGCTCCGCCTCGTACAGGCGCGCGCGCAGCATCTTCCAGGCCCGGTCGCGGTTCTGGTGCTGCGAGCGCTCGGTCTGGCAGGCCACCGCGATGCCGGTGGGGATGTGGGTCAGGCGCACGGCGCTGTCGGTCTTGTTGACGTGCTGGCCGCCCGAGCCGGACGCGCGGTAGGTGTCGGTGCGCACGTCGGCGGGGTTGATCTCGATGACGATGGTGTCGTCGACCACCGGATAGACCCAGACGCTGGCGAAGCTGGTGTGGCGCCGGGCGCTGGAGTCGTAAGGGCTGATGCGCACCAGCCGGTGCACCCCGGCCTCGGTCTTCAGCCAGCCGTAGGCGTTGGTCCCCTTGACCTGAAGGGTCGCCGACTTGATCCCGGCGGTCTCGCCCGGGGTCTCCTCGATCAGGTCGACCTCCATGCCGTGGGCGGTGGCCCAGCGGGTGTACATCCGCATCAGCATCAGGGCCCAGTCGGCGGACTCGGTGCCCCCGGCGCCGGAATTGATCTCGACGAAGGCGTCGTTGCCGTCGGCCTCGCCGGACAGCAGGGCCTCCAACTCGGCGCGGCCGGCCCGGTCCTTCAGCGCCTTGAGGGCGGCGGCGGCCTCGTCGCCGGAGGCGACGTCGCCCTCCATCTCGGCCAGTTCGGCGAACTCGAGCGCGTCGGCGCGCTCGCGCTCAAGGCTGCGCACCGCCTCGACCTGGCTGGCCAGGCGGGTGCGTTCGCGCATCAGGGCCTGGGCCTTTTCGGCGTCGTCCCACAGGGTCGGGTCCTCGACCCGGGCGTTCAGCTCATCGAGCTTGCGAAGGGCAGGTTCCCAGTCAAAGACGCCTCCTGAGCAGCCCGATGGACTGCTCGATGTCGGCCGCGAAGGCCTCGACATCCGCTCTCATGAAATACGCTCCGGTTTCGAGGGGCGGAGATAGGCTGGTCCGCGGTTCGGCGCAACGGATACGTCCCCCCGCCCCGCTCGCTCCGCGAGTCGCCCTCCCCTCAAGGGGGAGGGTGATCGTGCTCTTTCTTCCCCTCCCCCTTGAGGGGAGGGCGACGGGGCGTCAGCCCCGCGGGGTGGGGGACGCGTCAGGACTAGAACAGCCCGTTCAGCTCGGGCGGCGGCCGGGACGGGGCCTGCTGCGCGGCCGCGGCGGCGGCGCTGGGGGCGCCCGACAGCTGGCCGTTCGGGAACGCCTGTGCGTAGGGCACGGGGCCGGTGTCGAGGACCACCGGGCGCGGCTTGGGCTCGGTGCCCGGGCGGAACGCTTCGCGCCGGCCGCCGACCAGGGCGAAGCGGGCGTCGGCCGGGGCGGTGAACTCGGTCTTGGGCTTGCCCTTGAGGTAGTCGCGCATGAAGTCGATGAAGATCGGGACGGCGTCGACCGCCCCGGTCTCGTTATTGCCGAGGCTGCGGTTGTCGTCGAAGCCGACGAAGACCCCGACCACGATGTCGGTGGAATAGCCGACGAACCAGGCCGAGCGGTAGTCGTTGGTGGTGCCGGTCTTGCCCGCGATCGGATAGCCGAGGGAGGAGACCGCCGCGGCGGTGCCCATCTGGGTCACCCCCTGCAGCATGGTCGAGATCTGGTAGGCGGTGATCGGGTCCATCACCTGGGTCCCGCCGGGGGCGAGGCGCGGGCTCTCCTCGCCGCCGAAGGGCGCGCCGCAGCGGGGGCAGTCGCGCCGGTCGGCGCGGAAGATCGCCTTGCCCTGCCGGTCGCCGGCCATTTCGATCAGGTGCGGCTCGATCTTGCGTCCGCCGTTGGCGAAGGCCGAATAGGCGGCGGTCAGCCTGAACGGCGTGGTCTCCGCCGCCCCCAGCGCCATGGCCAGCACCGGCGCCATCTTGTCGACCACCCCGAACTTGATGGCGGCGGCCGAGACCTTCTTCATGCCGACGCCCTGGGCGATGCGCACGGTCATGACGTTGCGCGAATAGACGAGGCCGTTGCGGAAGATGGTCGGGCCGTAATAGCGCCGGCTGTCGTTCTGCGGGTTCCACACCTTGCCGGTGCCGTCGGTGAAGGAGATCGGGGCGTCGGTGATGACGCTCATCGGCGAATAGCCGTTCTCCAGGGCCGTGGCGTAGACGAAGGGCTTGAAGGCTGAACCGGGCTGGCGCAGCGCCTGGGTGGCCCGGTTGAAGTTCGACAGCGAGAACGAGTAGCCGCCGACCATGGCCAGCACGCGGCCGGAACGCGGCTCGATGGCCACCAGGGCGCCGTTGACCGCCGGCACCTGGCGCAGGCCGTAGCGGCCCGGCGTGGTCGGCTCGACGAAGATCAGATCGCCGCGTTCGAGGCCCTTGCCGGCGCGGGCCCAGGTCACGTCGGCGCCTTCGAGCATCCCTTCGCCGCCGGTGGGCAGCAGCACCTTCACCGCGCCGCCGGAGACCTCCTCGACGGCGGCGGCGACCCAGCTGCGGCGCTCGGCCGGGGCCGACTTGGCCTTGGCCTCGTCCTGCCAGCCGGGCCCGATCTCCACGTGGCCCCAGGCGCCGCGCCAGCCGTGGCGGCGGTCGTACTGCTCCAGGCCCCGCATCAGCGCCACCCGGGCGGCGGTCTGCATCTTGGAGTCGAGGGTGGTGCGAAGGTAGAGCCCGCCGCCTTCGACCTTCTCGCCCAGGGTGGCGTTGGCGCGGTTGCGCACCTCCGAGAGGAAGTAGTCGGCGTCCTGGTACTGGGCCCGCCGCGGCGCGGTCTGCACCACCAGGTCCTCGCGGATGGCCGCCTCGGCCGAGGCCCTGGAGACCCAGCCCAGGTCGGCCATGTCCTTCAGGATCTGGTTGCGGCGGCCCATGGCGTTCGCCTTGCGCCGGATCGGATGGTAGTTGTCCGGCCCCTTGGGCAGGGCGGCGATATAGGCCATCTGCGCCAGGGAGAGCTCGTTCAGCGGCTTGCCGAAATAGTTGAACGCCGCCGCGCCCACCCCGTAGCTGCGGTAGCCCAGCCAGATCTCGTTCAGATAGAGCTCGAGGATGCGGTTCTTGCTCAGGGTCTCCTCGAGCCGGCGGGCGAGGATGGCTTCCTTGATCTTGCGGCCGAAGCTGACGTCGTTGGTGAGCAGGACGTTCTTGGCCACCTGTTGGGTGATGGTCGAGCCGCCCTGCAGGCGGCGCCCGCGGGCCAGCGCCACCACATCACGGCTCATGGCCCGGCCCATGCCGGTGATGTCGATGCCGCCGTGTTCGTAGAACTTGCGGTCCTCGGCGGTCAGGAAGGCGCGGACCATGGTCGGCGGCAGCTGGGCGTAGGGCACGAAGATGCGCCGTTCACGGCCGAACTCGCCGATCAGGGTGCCGTCCCAGGCGTAGACCCGGGTGGAGGTGGGGGGGCGGTACTCGGCCAGCTCCGCGGCGTCGGGCAGGTCGTGGAACAGCCAGGCGGCGTACATGGCCAGGCACAGGCCGGCGACCGCCACCGCACTCAGGAAGGCGACGCCCGCAATCGCGACCCAGCGACCGGTGGAGTTCAAGAGCCAAAACCTCCACGCGCCGCCAAAACCGGCGGCCGCAAACTACGCCCCTCGCCCGATCGGAGACATTCCGCGTCGAGGGGTCAGCGTCAAGCGGGCTTAACGCCACCCGCGCCGCGCCGCTAGCCTGAAACGGCTCTCTGCGACGATCTCGAGTCCTTCTCCTCCGGGGGAGAAGGTGGCTGCGAAGCAGACGGATGAGGGGCGCGCCGACGGCGCCGGATGGGTCCTTCGACGCTTTGCGTCGACACCCCTCATCCGTCGGCTGGCGCCGACACCTTCTCCCTCAAGGGGAGAAGGGGACTAGCGCGCGGCGTATTTGGATTCCTGGGCGAAGTAGTCGTCGATGGCCGTGGCGACCGCGCTCATCAGGGACTTGCGACGGTCGGCGTCCGAAAGCAGGCGCTCGTCCTCGCGGTTGGTGATGAAGCCCATCTCGAACAGCACCGCCGGAACGTCAGGGGCCAACAGCACCATATAGCCGGCGTCGCGGTGGCTGCGCCGCAGCAGCTGGGTCTCGCGCCCGACGCGGTGAAGCAGGCCCTCGGCGAAGGTCGCCGAGCGGTTGACGGTGCCGCGCTGGGTCAGGTCGAGCAGGATGCGGTTCACCGCCTCGTCCGAGCCGGGCATGGACACGTCGATGAAGCTGTCCTGCTGGAAGGAATAGCGGGCCGCCCGGTCGGCGCCCTTCTCCGACAGGGTGTAGGCGGTGGCGCCGCGGACGTTGGGGTCGCCGCCGCTGTCGGCGTGCAGCGACAGGAACAGATCGGCGTTGGCGCGCCGGGTGATCTGGACCCGGCGCTCCAACGGGATGAACACGTCGGTGTCGCGGGTCAGCACCACCTTGTAGCGGCCCGAGCGCTCCAGCCGGTCGCGCAGGGCGCGGGCCGCGGCGAGCGTCAGATCCTTCTCCCTGGAATCCGCACCGAGGGCGCCCGGGTCCTTGCCGCCATGGCCGGCGTCGATGACCACGACCTTCTTGGCCGGGGTGAGCGGCTGCAGCGGCGCCTTGGCCTTCTCGATCTGGGCTTCGATCCGGGCCACGGTCGCGGCGCCGACAGGCGCCGAGCGGGAGGGCGCCGAGACGGGCGCGCCACCGGAGCCGGCGGCCACGGCGGCCAGGATCGAGTCGATGTCCTGGGCCTCTTCGGACAGGTCGATCACGTAGCGCCACACCGAGACCCCGTCGCCGGGGGCCAGCAGGAAGCGGCGCTTGACCACGGCCGGGCGCACGAGGTCGAGCTTGATGCGGGCGCCGCCGGAGGCGTCCTCCACCGACCAGGCCTTAACGAGGCCGGCGCCCTGCCCCTGCATGCCGCCGGCCGAGCCGACGCGGGGCAGGCTGACGACCACCTGCTTGGAGGCGCTATCGGGCGAGATCAGCTTGCCGGAAACGGTGTGGTCGAGCTCGACGACGACGCGGGTCTGACGGGCGTCGCCCCCGAGTCGGACCTTGAGCACGCCGGCCGAGACGTCTTCCTGGGCGGCGGCGGCGGCGGCGAGTCCCAGGCCCAGCACGGCGCAGGCGGCGAGGACACGCCCCGTCCAACCGTTCACCCACGCCAGTCCCGTCCCGCGTCGCATCCTGCGAACCCAAACTCCGACTACAGCCCTCCTTGTCGGCCTGGTCCGTAGACAAAGTGTTAACCGCACGGAAAGAGGCGCGGATCCGCGCGCCGCTTTCCTTTTCTCCGGCAGTGTTGCAAAGTCGCGTCGCACGAGAGCGGCGTCGTCCTCATGAACAGGACAGGCGCCCGGCCTCCGCACCCCGCGCCGTCCGTTTAACGGGACCGGCGCGACCCGCCGATTCGCGCCGTCCAGGCGCGCGCAAGGACAGACCCATGGGCTGCGTCGCACCCAGTCGCAATTTGAAGACGCTGCGCTCTGCGCGGCTATCCGCCGGCGTCGCCGCCGGCTGCGAACGGACCATCGACGCCGCCTCCCATACACGGCCCCCGAACCCTTCGCGGTTCGGCGCGCGCCGCGGAGAACGGTTTAATGACCAAGAGAATGCTGATCGACGCCGCCCACGCGGAAGAAACCCGCGTCGTGGTGGTGGACGGAAATCGTATCGAAGAACTTGATTTCGAAAGCCAGTCCCGCAAGCAACTGCGGGGAAATATCTATCTCGCGAAGGTCACCCGCGTAGAGCCCAGCCTGCAGGCCGCGTTCGTCGAATACGGCGGCAACCGGCACGGCTTCCTCGCCTTCAACGAGGTCCACCCGGACTACTACCAGATCCCCATCGCCGACCGCGAAGCGCTGATGCGCGAAGAGGAGGAGGAGGAGGCTCAGGAGCGTCAGGCCCCCCGCAGCCGTGGGCGCGGTCGTTCGCGGCCCGCCAAGGTCGAGGCCTCGGACGAGGACGCCCTGCACGACGACGACGGCGACAGCCACGAGGTCGTCGACGCCGAGGAAGCGACCGAGGTCGTCGAGGACGACGACGACGACGTGATGGAAGAGCAGCTGGAGCGTCGCCGCCGCCGGCTGATGCGCCGCTACAAGATCCAGGAAGTGATCAAGCGCCGGCAGATCATGCTGGTGCAGGTCGTCAAGGAAGAGCGCGGCAACAAGGGCGCGGCCCTGACCACCTACCTGTCGCTGGCCGGGCGCTACTGCGTGCTGATGCCCAACACGGCGCGGGGCGGCGGGATCAGCCGCAAGATCACCAACGCCGCCGACCGCAAGCGCCTGAAGTCCGCCGCCCAGAGCCTGGACGTGCCGCAGGGCATGGGCCTGATCATCCGCACCGCCGGCGCCGCGCGCACCAAGGTCGAGATCAAGCGCGACTACGAATATCTGCTGCGCCTGTGGGAGACGATCCGCGAGGCGACGCTGAAGTCCATCGCCCCGGCGCTGATCTACGAGGAAGAAGACCTCGTGAAGCGCGCCATTCGCGACATGTACGACAAGGACATCGACGGGATCATCGTCGAGGGCGAGACCGGCTATCGCACCGCCAAGGACTTCATGCGGATGATCATGCCGTCGCAGGCCAAGAAGATCGTCCACTACAAGGACGCGATCCCGCTGTTCGTGAAGCACAAGGTCGAGGACCAGCTCGCCCAGATGCACTCGCCCGTGGTGCAGTTGCGCTCCGGCGGCTACCTGGTCATCAACCAGACCGAGGCCCTGGTCGCCGTCGACGTCAACTCCGGCAAGGCGACCCGCGAGCGCAACATCGAAGCGACCGCCCTGAAGACCAACATGGAAGCGGCCGAGGAAGCCGCCCGCCAGCTGCGCCTGCGCGACCTGGCCGGCCTGGTCGTGATCGACTTCATCGACATGGACGAGTCCAAGAACAACCGGGCCGTCGAGAAGAAGCTGAAGGACTGCCTCAAGGACGACCGCGCCCGCATCCAGATGGGCAAGATCTCGTCCTTCGGCCTGATGGAGATCAGCCGCCAGCGCCGCCGCTCCGGCGTGCTGGAGGGCACGACCCACGTGTGCGAGCACTGCCAGGGCACGGGCCGGGTGCGCTCGATCGAGTCCAGCGCGCTGGGCGCCCTGCGCGCCATCGAGATCGAGTCGGCCCGCGGCGGCCCCGGGGCGGTGACCCTGCGGCTGTGCACCGAGGTCGGCCTCTATGTGCTGAACGAGAAGCGCGCCTACCTCACCCGCCTGGAGCAGGTGCAGGGGCTGACCGTGACCATCGCCATCAACGAGGAGCTGGGCTTCGGCGACGTGGTGATCGAGCGCACCGCCACCCATGACGGCTGGCAGGCTCCCGAGGAGGAGCTGACCGCCGAGCCGATGCACGCCTTCGTCGACGACCCCGAGTACGAGGACGAGATCGTCGAGGCCGAAGAGGCTGAGGAGAGCGAAGAGGCCGAGGGCGGTCGGCCGCCCGCGCCCGCCGACAGCGAGGAGGCCGACGGCCGCCGCCGCGGACGCCGTCGCCGGCGTCGTGGCGGACGTGGCGGCGAGCTCGATCGTGGCGAGCGCCCTGCCCGCGCCCCTGCCGAAGCCGAATCCGGCGAAGCGGGCGAGGCCCGTGAGGACGACGACGAAGAGGGCGACGAGGAGGACGACGGCCGTCCCCGCACGGCCGAAGGCGGGCCCGAGGGCGACCGCGGTCCCCGCCGCCGCCGCCGCCGCGGCCGCCGCGGCGGCCGCCGGTCCCGCGAGGAGGGCGGCCGCGAGGCCGATCCCTACGTGTGGGTCGGCGGGTCGGAGGGCGCGCCCCCCGTCGCCAACGACGAGGATCCCTACGTCTGGCGCGATCCGCACAGCCAGCGCCGGACCCGTCCGCCGGAGCCGGTCGCCGATTTCGCGTCCGAGCCGGCCGTGACCGAGGCCGCGCCGGTTCCCGCGCCGGAGAACGACGTCTACGCGTGGAAAGCGCCGGAAGAGCTGGACGAGGCCCCCGTGGAGGCGGCGCCCGCGCCGGAAGCCGCCGAAGCCCCCGCAGAAGCCAAGCCGAAGCGGGTCCGCAGCCGCAGCCGCAAGGCCGCGCCGGTTGAGGACGCCGCGCCCGTGGTGGACGCCGCGCCCGAGCCGGAACCTGTGGTCGTGGAAGCGCCGGCTCCCGAACCGGAGCCTGTAGCCGCGCCGGTGAAGAAGGCCCGCGCGCCCCGCACCCGCAAGGCTGCGGCCCCTACCGCCGAGGCGTCTGCGGCCCCGGTCGATGCGGCGCCTGAACCTGCGACCGAGCCGGAACCTGCCCCGGAGCCGGCGGTCGTCGCCCTGGCCCCGCCGCCCGCGCCCGCCGCGCCGGCGCAGCCCGATCCGGCCGAGATCTCGACCCCGCCCGCGGCGCCCAAGCGCGGTTGGTGGCGTCGTTGAGAATAAGGGACTAGTCTTGCTTATGGGGCGCGCGGGACCGGGAAACCGGTCCCGCGCGGTCGGGCTGGGGGGATGGTTCTAGGAGAGACGACCCCGCATGGACTCCCTGCCGTCAGTGAAACGCCGCCGCTCCATTGTTTTGCGCCTGGGCTCGGCCCTGCTCGCCCTGGCGATGCTCGCGCCCCCGCCGGCCCACGCCCAGGGCGGGATGAACATCATCCTCGACACCGAGATCGAGGAGATCCTGCGCGAGAACGCCGCGCCGGTGATGATCGCCGCGGGGCTGAACCCCAAGGACGTCAAGATCCACCTGAACGGGGACAAGTCCCTGAACGCCGGCGCCGCGGCCGGCCAGAACATGTTCTTCAACACCGGCCTGATCCAGGAGACCGACACCCCCAACGAGCTGATCGGGGTCATGGCCCACGAAATCGGCCACGTCGCCGGCGGTCACATGGTCCGCTCCGGCGAGATGCAGAGCGCCGGGATGAAGCCCTTCCTGCTGTCGATGGGCCTGGGCGTGCTGGCCGCCGTGGCCGGGGCGCCGGACGCGGCCGCGGCCCTGATCTCCAGCTCCAGCTACTTCGGCACCCTGGGCGCCCTGGGCTATTCGCGCGAACAGGAAGCCCGCGCCGACCAGGCCGCCGCCACCTACCTCGACCGGGCCGGCATCTCCGGCAAGGGCCTGGTCGAGTTCTTCGACAAGTTCCGCTACGAGGAAGTGTTCTCCGAGAGCCGCCGCTTCCCCTTCTTCCAGAGCCACCCGATCTCCTCGGACCGCATCGAGGGGCTGCGGCGCCGGGTCGAGGCCCAGCCCAACTACAGCAAGACCGACAGCGCCGAGGCCCAGGCCAAGCACGAGCTGATCAAGGCCAAGCTCGCCGCCTTCATGGACCCGCCGAACCTCACCTTCGCCAAGTACAAGGAGACCGACCCCTCCTTCCCGGCCCGCTACGCCCGCGCCATCGCCTATTACAAGGCGCTCGACACCGCGCGGGCGATCAAGGCCATCGACGCCCTGATCGCCGAACAGCCGGCCAATCCCTACCTGGAGGAGCTGAAGGGCCAGGTGCTGTTCGAGGCCGGCAAGACCTCGGAATCGGAGGCGCCCCTGCGCCGGGCCGTGGAGCTGAAGCCCGAGGCGCCCCTGCTGCGCATCCTGCTCGCCCAGTCCCTGCTCGGGCTGAACGACAAGACCCGGGTCGACGACGCCATCGCCAACCTCGACAAGGCCCTGGCGGTCGACAAGACCAATTCGGTCGCCTGGCGCCTGCTGGCCCAGGCCCGCGACAGCAAGGGCGAGAACGGGGCCGCCCGCCTCGCCGCCGCCGAGGAGCACTTCTCCAACGGCGACATGAACTCGGCCCGCATCTTCGCCATGCGCGCCCGCGAACAGCTCGAGCGCAACACCCCCGAATGGCGCCGGGCCACCGACATCGTCCTCGTCGCCGACCCGTCCAAGGACGACCTGAGGGCCGTGGCGGGGGGGTAGCCTTCCCGCTCACCCCGGCGAAAGCCGGGGCCCAGGCTTTTTGCTAGCCCTGGTGCGCCTGCTCAACCCTGGGTCCCGGCTTCCGCCGGGATGAACGGAGTCGAAGGCGCGCGCATGCGCCGCCTTGATGCCGCCGCCGGCTTGCGGTTGAAGTAGGCCATGCGCCTATCCATCCTGCTCGCCGCCACCGCGGCCCTCGCCCTATCCGCCGCCGGCTGCAGCCAGGCCGCCCCCGGCCCCAAGGCCGCCAGCGCCCCCAGCGCCGGCGCCGCCGCCGGCGACCAGATCCGCGCCTATATCCTGGCCCACCCCGAAGTGATCGAGGAGGCCATCGGCAAGCTGCAGGAGAAGCGGCAGGCGGCCGCCGACACCCAGCTGCAGCAGACCCTGGCCGCCAACCGCGCCAAGATCGAGCGGGACCCGCGCGACTACGTCGCCGGCAATCCGCAGGGCAAGATCACCGTGGTCGAGTATTTCGATTACCGCTGCCCCTACTGCAAGGCGGCCCTGCCGGGGATCAACAAGCTGATCGCCGACAACAAGGACGTGCGCTTCGTCTTCAAGGAATTCCCCATCCTGTCGCCGATCTCCGAGACGGCGGCCCGGGCCGCCATCGCGGCCAAGGCGCAGGGCAAGTACATGCAGGTGCACGAGGACCTGCTGGCCGAGAAGACCCTCGACGCCGCCTCCATCGACCGCATCCTGCGCGACAACGGGGTGGATGTGGCCAAGGCCCACGCCTACGGCGCGGCGCAGCCGGTCAGCGACCAGCTGTTGGAGACCAACACGATCGCCAGGGCCACCGGCGTCAACGGCACCCCGGCCTTCGTCATCGGCGACAAGGTGGTCGCCGGCTGGGTCCCCGAGGACATCCAGGCCGGCATCGACGCGGCCCGCAAGAAGGGGTGAGGAGACGCGTGGACCGTGAGTCGCTCAGCCTTTTTTAGATGCTTCCTGGCCTGAGAATTGGCCCGAATAGCCGGCTTGGGGCGTCCCAAGTGTTTGTTCAAATATCAGCTGGCAAATTTTCATCCCGGATCGAAGCCGAATAGGCACTTTTCCGTGATTAATCATTTCGAGCCGTATGCGCCCCTTGAAGCCTGCATGAATTGTTGGGGCAGTAACATGAACACCGACACCCAATCGGGCAAGCGAGCTCTTCCCTTCTACACGAGCTGCGATCTTTGCCTGAAGGAGAAGGCTTACATATTCCTGCGTCCACGCCAGGATCAGCTTTCCCGGATGAAACACATATCCTTCAGCTCCGATCGTCACGCTCTCGGTAAGCTCGCCAAGGGTCTGTTCGTGATCGTATCCCGCAGCGCCGGGATCAACGACTCTCTCAATTCCGCTGGCAGCGTCACGAAATTCGCTTAGTGCCGGATCAAGTGTCAGATCGACGCTCGTCGAGCTAAAGGCGTTCTCCCTTGGAGGAGGCTCTATAACGACAAGCTTTTGCTCTATCGCGATTTGAATTTCACGATCCGTCAGAATCAAACGCTTGCCCCTATGTTAAGGCCTAAGCTGCCTGACTCACGACATTGGCTTGTGGAACCCAAACACGCCAAGCGCCGCTGTAAGTTTCGCGCGGCAACTCAATTAGAACGTCTTTGTCATTCCTGCCGAGCGGCTGGCCGATTTCCAAAAAATCCCCGACGACTGAACGCTTATCTACAACTAACGACTCGGTGCCAGTGCTTGTTTTGACCACCACCACAACCTCACTAGGGTGAAGTGCGTTGCGAATGTCGTCAATTTTAATGCGCATCTGAACCTCCAACCGATTCGCCATTCAAACACTAACGCGGAGAATGGCGCTGGAGTGGGAACAGATAGGCTTATCCCCAAGTTCCAGCCTTACGAAACATAACGAGAACAAAAATGAAGTCGACTCTGGAATCGCCCACGATTCCCTAGATCAGCCCCGCCAGAGGCGACGAGCGATCCGCGTACATGCGCTTGGCCATCCGCCCGGCCAGATAGCTTTGCCGGCCGGCGATGACGGCGTGCTTCATGGCGCTGCCCATGAGGATGGGGTCCTTGGCCTCGGCGATGGCGGTGTTCGCCATGACCGCGTCGCAGCCCAGCTCCATGGCGATGGTGGCGTCGGAGGCCGTGCCGACCCCGGCGTCGACCAGCACGGGCACGGACGCCTGCTCGACGATGAGCCGGACATTGACCCGGTTCTGGATGCCCAGCCCCGAGCCGATCGGGGCGGCGGCGGGCATGATCGCCGCGGCCCCGGCCTCCTCGAGACGCCTGGCCATGACCACGTCG
>DAICXL010000070.1:0-12927 GCA_027312185.1 Caulobacterales bacterium
CCGGCCGTCCCCAACCTCGGCGCCGCGCCGGCCCTTAAGACTCCCGCCACGCCGGCCGGCAATGCGAACACGCCGCTCGGCGATCGCGCCACCCGCCTCGCCGCCCTGGAGATGAGCCTCGCCGAGGCCGTCGCCAACGGGGCCAAGCTGACCGTGCCGACCCTGACCGCCGACCAGCCGGCCGACGTCACCCTGACCCTGCCGGCCGAGTTCGGCCAGGCCGTTCGTGACGAGGCGGCCAAGAACCAGCTGTCCGACGCGGCCGCCGCGGTGAACATCACCTCGGTCCTGTCGGGCGACGGTTTCGCGGTCACCCCGGACGCGACCCAGTCGCAGCCCCTCGTCGCCGGTACGCCGACCGAATTCCACTGGAGCGTCACCGCGGCCCAGCCGGACGCCAAGAACCTGCACGCCGACGTGGGCGCCGACCTGATCGGCGCGGGCTCGGACAGGCTGAACCTCGGTTCAGTCACCTCGTCCTCGGGCGGTTTCAAGCTGACGCCGCGGGTGCTCGGCGCCGGCATCCTGATCTTGATCGCCGCCCTGGTGGTAGCCGGCCTGGCCCGGAGCCGCGGCGGTCCGTCGCGCTCAGCGAGCGCGCGCCGCAACGCCCGCCGCGCCCGGCAGGAGCCGCGGCCGGTGACTCTCAGCGAAAACGAGATCTAGCCCAAGATCTCGAAGCACAACGATCTGGCGCGCCGGACCCCCGTCCGGCGCGCTTTTTCTTTGCCCGCTTGACGGCGAGGCCTCGCCCAGCAAAGACCGGAACATGACAGGCTTCGATCTGAGTACTCTCATCGGCGGCGGCGGCTGGGCCGCCCTGACCGCCTTGTTCCAGGTCTTGATGATCGACCTGGTGCTGGCTGGCGACAACGCCGTGGCGGTCGGCCTGGCCGCCTCCGGGCTGGAGCCCAAGGACCGCAAGCGCGTGATCCTGGCCGGCCTCGCCGTCGCGGTGGTGCTGCGCATCGGCTTCGCCCTGATCACCACCCAGCTGCTGGCGGTCATCGGCCTGTTGTTCGCCGGCGGCATCCTGCTGCTGTGGGTGTGCTGGAAGATGTGGCGCGAGCTGCGCGAGCAGCAGCAGCATGCGGAGGCTGAGTCCGCCCTGGAGCACGCCACCGGCGTCGACATCGACGGCGAGCCGGGCCGGGTCGCCTCCCGCCGCAAGCCGAAGACCTTCCGCGAAGCCTTCATCCAGGTCCTGATCGCCGACGTTTCCATGTCGCTGGACAACGTCCTGGCCGTGGCCGGAGCGGCCCGCGAGCATCCGGCGGTGCTGGTGGTGGGCCTTCTGGCCTCCATCGCCCTGATGGGCGTGGCGGCGAGCTGGATCGCCCGCCTGCTGCACAAGTACAGCTGGATCGGCTTCATCGGCCTGGTGATCGTGCTCTATGTCGCGCTGCACATGATGTGGCAGGGCCACCGCGAGGTCGTCGTCGACCTCGGCCGCACCGCCCAGTACAACGCCTTCATGCCCGACTTCCTGGACATCAAGCCGGGAACGCCGAGCGCGCATTGATGTCTTAGGCCCTTCTCCCCTTCAAGGGGAGAAGGTGGCCCGTCAGGGCCGGATGAGGGGTCGTTCAGGACGCCAGCCCCGCTTCACCCGTCCGCCACATCCGGCGCCGCCCCCTCATCCGTCGGCTGCGCCGCCACCTTCTCCCCGAGGGGAGAAGGCTCTAAGTGTCAGCCCCGCCGAAGCGCTCGGTCCATTCGGCGACCTGCTCGTCCTCGATCTTCTTGAACAAGACCTCGGGCGCGGCGACGGCGCGGCCGGGCGCCAGCCTGGTCAGTTCGGCGCGGGCGTCCATTCCCGGCCAAGGGCTGGGCGAGGCCTCGCCTACCGCCCCGGCCGCCTTGGCCGCGGCCTCGGGGATGAAGGGCTGGGAGACGGCGGCGAACAGGGCCACCAGGTTCAGTCCGGTGCGCACCACGACGGCCGCCCGGTCGCGGTCGGTCTTCAGCGCCGTCCACGGGGCGGCCTCCTGCAGGTACTCGTTGCCCAGCACCCACAGGGCGCGCAGGGCCTGCGCCGACTTGCGCACCTCCAAGGCCTCCATCGCCTCGGTCAGTTCGGCGAGCTTGGCCGCAACATTGGCGAACAGGGCCTCCTCGATCGGCCCCAGTTCGCCGCCTTCGGGGACGACCCCGTTGAACTTGCTCTCCGCGAACTTGACGATGCGGTTGACGAAGTTGCCGAACACGTCGGCCAGATCCTTGTTCACCGCCCCCTGGAACTGCTCCCAGGTGAAGGCCGTGTCGGATCCCTCCGGCGCATTGGCCAGGAGATACCACCGCCACGGGTCGGCCGGCAGCAGCTCCAGCGCCTGGTCCATGAAGACGCCGCGCTTGCCCGAGGTGGAGAACTTGCCGCCGTACCAGTTCAGCCAGTTGAAGGCCTTAAGCTGGTCGACCATCTTCCACGGCTCGCCCGAACCGATGAGGGTGGCGGGGAAGCTGACGGTGTGGAAGGCGACGTTGTCCTTGCCCATCACCTCGACGTAGCTCACGTCGTCGGCGCCGGCGTCGAGGCGCCACCAGCGACGCCAGTCGTTCCCCGTGGCGTCGGCCCACTCGACCGTCGCCCCGATGTATTCGATCGGCGCGTCGAACCAGACATAGAAGACCTTGTCCTCGAACCCCGGCCGCGGGACGCCGTCCTTGGTGACCGGGATGCCCCAGGCCAGATCGCGGGTGATGCCGCGGTCGATCACGCCTTCGTCGAGGTGCTTGTACGCGATGGAGCGGGTCAGGGCCGGCCAACCGGCGGCCTTCGAGTCCACCCAGGCGCGGATCTCGGCCTTGATCTTGGTCTGCAGCAGATAGAGGTGGCGCGTGTCGCGCACCTCGATGTTCTTCGACCCCGAGATCACCGAATAGGGTTCGATCAGGTCGGTCGGGTCGAGCAGCCGGCCGCAGTTGTCGCACTGGTCGCCCCGCGCCTTGGGGTGGGCGCAGTGGGGGCAGGTCCCCTCGACATAGCGGTCGGGCAGGAAGCGGCGGTCGTCGATCGAATAGACCATCTGGTCCACCCGCTCCTCGATCAGGCCGCGCTCCTCCAGCTTCTCGGCGAAGTGCTGGGTCAGCCGGTGGTTGGGCGGGTTGGACGAGCGCCCGAACCAGTCCCACGACAGGCCGAACGCTTCGCCCACCGAGCGCTGCAGGACGTGCTGCTCATCGCAGTAGGTGCGCACGTCCTGTCCCGCGGCGGCGGCGGCGAGCTCGGCCGGGGTGCCATGCTCGTCGGTGGCGCAGATGTAGAGCACCTCGTGACCCTGCGCCCGGCGGAAGCGGGCGTGCAGGTCGGCCGGCAGCATCGAGCCGGCCAGGTTGCCGAGGTGCTTGATGCCGTTGATGTACGGAAGCGCGGAGGTGATGAGGATGCGGGCCATGGGCCGCCGATATAAGGGGCCGGGCCGGGAAACAGAAGCGGCTAGCGTCCAGGCGGCAGGATCAGCTCAGGCTCGCCGATGGTCCAGGTCAGCACCGGCCGGCGGGCGCCCGTGTCCAGCACCTCGATCTGGGCCTTCATCGCCTCGTAGCCGGGCTCGCCCGGCCGGAACACCACGGTCTGCCCGCCCCGCCCGAACAGGCCGTGCCCGCGGGCCTTCAGTGCGATGCTGCCGTCCGGGGCCATGGAAGCCTCGGCGCGCCCGCTGGAGCGGGTGGCGCAGGCGGATGTGGACAGGGAAAGACCGAGGAGGAAAGCGAGGCCGAGAACGCGCCGGGTCATGCCGCACCGATAAGCCGCTGAAACCTACGCCACCTTAGGGGTCGGTCGGCGAGGCCGCCAGCCGCTCGCGCAGCCAGGCCTGGAAGGCGTGTATCCGCTCCTCGTTGCGCCCGAGCAGGCCCGCCTGCTGACTGCCCTCCAGGCCGCGCTGCAGGTCGGGATAGATCGCCATGTCTTCGCCTACGATCCGCCGGGTCAGCCGCGCCGACGCCGCCCCCCACAGGGCCAGCAGCCCCCGCCGCCATGGGGACCAGCGTCGACGCGAGAGCGTGAACTGACGGATCAGCCCGTCCGAGCCCGTCGGCGACACCGGCTCCATGCACTGGACGTAGCTGACCGTGTCCGTGAGGGAAAAGGTGAGGTTGGGAAACAGGTGGAAGTGGCGATAGGTGGCCGTCGGCGTTTCGCCTACGAAGCGCAGCAGACTATCCTCGACCTCGCAATAGATCCGGCCGGCCAAACGCTGCCTGATCTCGATCTTCGTGGAAAACTGGGTCCATCCGGGCTCAAGGCGGTGCTCCGAACGCGCCTCGCCAGGGTCGCCGCCGAAGGTGCGACGGTGCAACTCGGCGCCGTGATAGCTCTCCAACGCGTTCTCAACCGCCACCTTCCAGTTGGCGCGGTAGTCGACGTCCAGGCGGAGGGATGGACGCCAGTCATCGCCGAAGCGCTCGGCGATGAGGTCGTAGAGTTCGCCCATGAACTCCTGCAGCGAGCTCCCATCCTGCGACAACCGCACGAAGATCAGCCGCCCGCACAGGGCGGTGCGATAGCGGGCCAGAGCCGGGCGTCCGTCGTTCGGGCCATCGGGCGGGGGCTGGAAGAGCTGGGGCTCGCGCGCCCGCTTCACCTTGCCGGCCCAGTCGTAGACCCAGCCGTGATACGGGCAGGTCAGCAGTTCGGCCTTGCCGTAGCGGTTGCGCCTGAGCAGGCAGTGGCGGTGGGCGCAGACGTTGGAGAAGGCGCGCACCTCGCCCTTCAGGTTGCGCAAGATCAGCGGCAGGCCGGCGATGGTGCGGGTGAGAAAGTCGCCATGGGCTGGGATCTCGTCCAGGGTTCCGACGAACCGCCAGGCGGTGGCGAACACCCGCGCCTGCTCCAGGGCGTACTGACCCGGGTCATAATAGGCCGAGGGGGGCGACAGGTGGGGCAGGCGTCCGCGGGCATGGTACGCCATCGGCTCAGCGCCCCTGGTGCAGGGGTTCGAGGGTCAAAGGCCCGGTCCACACGCGCATGGCTTGTCCGCCCATCCACCTCGGCGTCAGCTCAACCCCAGCGTGCCTTCCCGGCGCCACATGTCAAGCCAGCACCCTCCCTGCTCGACAGCCGCCTCGGAATGGCTCAGAACCCGCGCCGCGGAGCCGGCGTAGCTCAGCTGGTAGAGCAGCTGATTTGTAATCAGAAGGTCCCCGGTTCGAGTCCGGGCGCTGGCACCGCAAAGACCCCCTAGGGACGCCTCGCCGTGCCGGATCCCGGGTCGGTCCTGGTCTTGTCGCTCTGCTGCGAGGCCTTCGAGCCTTCGGGCTCGGTGGCGGGCCGGGGGGGGCCGCCGCCGGTGGCCGGCCTCAGGTTCTCGTTCTCGACTTCCCGATTATCCGGCCGATTGTCGTTCTGCGTCATGAAAGCCTCCGTTAGCGTACTCAACGCGGGCGGGCGGAACGAGATGCGTGCAAATGCGCTGCTGTCTCGCTGGTCAGCGAGGTGCTCCTATAAAACGGCTGCTTATCGTCTCCGTGGCCGTGCTCGCGTGCCTTTTGCTCAGCGTGTTCGCCCTGCTGGCGGCCGTCGACAGCGGGCGCTTCAACACCCGTCTCGCCCGGTTCGCCTCCAAGCGCATCGAGCGGCCCGTGGCGTTCGAGACACTGAAGACTCACCTGCTCTCCCCCCGGCCCAATGTGGTCATCACGGGCCTCACGATCGGCCAACCCGGCTGGGCCGGGCCGGGCGACCTAGCCCGGGCGAGCCGCCTGCGCCTCGTGTTCCGCTGGCCGCTCACCGTCACCGAGATCGAGGTCGACGGCGCCCGGGCCAATCTGCTGCGGGTCAGCCGGGAGCGGAACAACTGGAGCCAGGGCAAGGGCGGCGGCGACAGCCTGGGCTTCCTCCGCTCGGTCCGGCTGCTCCGCGTCACCGACGGCCGATTTACCTTCGACGACCGCGTTCGCGACATGAAGCTCACCGGGACGGTGAGCCACGACGTGGCGAAAAGCCCGGCCCGCCCGCTGCAGGTGGCGGCTCAGGGCGTGATGCAGGGCGGCGACATCGTCCTTTCAGCGGCCGGCGCGCCCCTCAACAGCCGCCGTCGCGGCGCGCCCTACCCGGTCTCCGCCACGGTCAAGGACGGCGCGAGCTTCGTCGAGGCCAGCGGCATGGTCATCCCCACGGGCCGCCTCAGGGGCGCTTTCGACCTCAGGGTCGCGGCGCGTGGGCCCAACCTCGCCAACGCAGAGTACCTGTTCGACGTCGGCCTGCCGAACTCGGCGCCCTATCGGCTGACCGCGCGCGTTCAACGCGAGGGGCGGACGACCCGCGCCACCGATATCAAGGCTGTGATCGGCCGCAGCGACTTTGCCGGCCAGGTCGTGTCCGACGGCTCCAAGCCGCGACGGGTTGTCTCGATCGCTCTCGCGTCTCGGGCGCTCCATGCCGACGACGTCGGGACGCTACTGGCCGGCCGCCCGCCTCACACCGTCACCCGGTCGGTCTCCGGGGCGGCGCCGCGGCCGAGCGAGGCCCGGCTGTTCAAGTCCAAGCGCCTGAACCTCAAACGCTTCGAGCGCCGGGACTACCGACTGGACATCAAGGCCCAGCGGTTCGTCATCGACGGGCTCGCCCCGGGACGGTTGACCCTGAAAGGGACGATGGATCACGGCAAGTTCGAGCTGAAGCCCTTCACCATCGACTTTCCGTCGGGGCAAGCCAACGGCGTGTTGAGCGTCGACGTGACGGGCGCCGAACCCGCCTTCCGCCTGGAGGGGTCGCTCAGCAAGGCGGCCCTGGCCTCGCTGGTCCCGGACCTGAAGCAAAGCCTTGGCGGCGTCGCGGACCTCAGGGTCAAGGTGGCGGGCGCGGGGGCCTCTTTTCGCGATATCGCCGCCCATGCGACCGGCCGGATCGCCTTCGATCTTCGAGACGGCCAGATCAAGAAGGGGCAGGCGAACGTGATTACGGGCGCCGTGGTCGCGGGCGCCTTCACCGCCCTGGCCAACAAGGACGCCACGACCGAACTGGACTGCGCCCTGGTGCGGATGGACGTCGGCGGCGGCCGGGTCCGCACGCGCCGCATCCTCATCGTGACCGATGTCGGGACCGCCGTGGCCGACGGCGGGATCGACCTCGACAGCGAGACCCTGAACCTGACCCTCTACGGCCGGCCGTCCCGGTTCCGGCTGTTCTCGGTCGATGCGCCGGTGTCGGTGAGCGGACCGATGCTCGACCCCAAGGCCAAGGTGCGGTTGGGCGGGGCCCCCGCCGGCTCGGCCGAGCCGCCCCGCCCGCCCAAGGTCGAGGGCGACCCGGCCGCCTTTTGCGCCCGGCAGCTGGCTGGAACGCCCTAGCCGATCAGGCGAACACCACCCATTCGGCGCCGGCGGCGCCGGTCCCGGTCAGGATGATCTGATCGCCCACGCCAAGGTTGATCACCGCGTCCGCGCCGACCGTGGTCAGGCTGTAGGCCGTGCCCGGGGCGAGTTGCACCCGGTCGCCCGCCGCGTAGTTGAAGTCGCCCACCACGTCGACGCCCGAGCCGGCGCGGAACAGGAAGCGGTCAGCGCCCGCGCCGCCGTACAGTACGTCATTGCCCAGGTCGCCAGACAGCCAGTCGTTGTCCTCGTCGCCCCGCAGAACGTCGGCGCCCTGGCCGCCGTAGAGCGTGTCGGCGCCGACGCCCCCGAACACTTGGTCGTCCCCGAGGTTGCCGTTGACGTGCCCGTCGTCGCCCGCGTCGCCGTAGATGACGTCATTGCCCTGGCCGCCGCGCACGGTGTCGTTCCCCGCGCCGCCATGCACGAGGTCGATGCCCATGTTGCCATTGACGTCGTCGTCGCCGGCCCCGCCCTCAATGGTGTCATTGTCCTCGAGGCCGCGCACGGAGTCGGCGCCGTTTCCGCCGAGGATGACGTCGTCGCCCGCCGAGCCGTCGAGATAGTCGTCGCCGTCGAGGCCCGACAGGGTGTCGGGACCGGCCATGCCGTTGAGGTAGTCGGACATCGGCGAGCCGCTGATGCTGTCGATGCCGCCGAAGATGGCGTTGAGAACGCCCTCGAAGTCGTTGGCGTTGATAAGATTGGCGAAATCGAGCACCGGGACCGAAGCGCCCAAGACGTCGAAGCCCTTCACCCCGGCGTAGTACTCCTCGAAGCCGGTCAGGGTCCCGCCGGAGAGCGCCCCGTCGGCCCCATAGGTGAAGCTGCCGTTCAGAACCACGCCGTTGCCGCGGCCGAACTCGATCACCATCCTGTTGGCGGTCGACGATGTCGTCGTTCCGCCGGCGAGGCTGAACAGGTTCAGGGTGTACATGTTGACGTATTCGGTCGTCGGAGCGCTGGCGGCAGCCATCGAAATCACCATTCAAAAAAACTAAACTTTTTCGCCAGTAGCCGTCCCCGCCGTCCGGTTCAAGCCCAAAACTTAGGGCGCAAGCTTAGCCTTTGAGGGGAAAAACGAGCCTCAGCGGCTCAGAACGTCCGCGAAGCCGCCGTCGCGGACGTTCTCCATAAAGCCGCGCATGGCGATGCGCGATTCCGGCGCCGGGTCGCTGAACGACAGCAAGGCGTAGCCATGCGGGGCGGCCGCCTCGAAGCTGGCGTTCGCCACAACCTTGGTTCGGCCCCGCGAAAGGCGGTCGAGGGCGAAAGACCACAGTTCGTTGGCGGCGTGAGGGCTGCGGGCCTTGACCGCCAGCGGACGCCTGCAGACCACGCGCTCAGGCGTGTTGCGGATCAGGGCCATCCGCCGGCGGGTGCATTCCGAAGCCAGGCGCGGGGCCACGATCTCGGGGGCCAAGCCCTTGAAGATCACCTGGGCGGCCGGCTTCTCACGCGCGGCCGCCGGCATGGCGATGAAGGTCGCCGCCAGGGCGCAGGCCAGGAGACGCGGTGAATAGTCCATGGAATGAGCCTCCCCCCAAGGCGCGACGGGTCAGCGTTGACCCTGAAGCGACCCGCGCCCGCCGGCAACCCCTGCCGCTAACTGCGCGGATCACGCTTCTCGCACTGAACTCCCAGACCGGCGGCGAGTTGCAACCGGACGAGCGTGCTGGATTTGCACTCCGCATCCTGGCAAGGGAATCGCATGTACCGCATCACCTCCACCAGCGCCGAGGGCATGAGCCGGACCATGACCTCCGATCCCGTCGAGGCCCTGCGCCAGGCGAGGGAGGCCAAGGACGCCGGCCGCGGCGACGTATGGATTGCCGACGAGGAAGGCCACCTGTTCGACCTCAAGGAGTTTGAGCGCTTCCTCAACGGGCTCCGTTGAGCCGGGGCCCGCCGTGACCCGCCGCGCCCGGATGCTGGGCGACCTCGACCTTTCCCGGTCGAGGGGCCTGGAGATCGGCCCGCGCTCGTCGCCCATGGTCGCCAAGGCCGAAGGGCCGGTGCTCTACGTCGACTACACCACGACCGAAGCGCTGCGCGCCGCCCAGTTCGACGCCTCCATCGAGCTGGCCGCCATCTGCGAGGTGGACATCGTCTGGGGCGAACAGCCCCTGGCCCAGGCCATCGGCGGGCCGCTGGACTATGTGGTGGCCAGCCACGTCATCGAGCATGTTCCGGACGTGATCGGCTGGCTCGCCGAACTGCGCGCGACCCTGAAGCCCGGCGGGGTGCTGGGCCTGGCCATTCCCGACCGCCGCTTCACCTTCGACCACCTGCGGCGCGACAGCGGCCTGGCCGAGATGGTCGAGGCCTATCTGATGAAACGTCGCCAGCCCGCCGTGGGCCAAATCTTTGACGCCTGCTCGGGCGCGGTCCCCGTCGAGGCGGCGGCGGCCTGGGAGCCGGGCTTCACGATCGACGCGAGCCTGCCGCTGGCCCAGGCCCCGAACGCCCTCAAGCTGGCGGGCAGCCTCTTGAAGAACCCGCGCTACCTCGACGCCCATGTCTGGGTCTTCACGCCGGAGAGTTTCCTGGCGGCGGCGCGGGGCATGGCGGCCATGGACCTGTTCGCCTTCACCATTGCGGCCTTCCTGCCCACCGAGCGCGGCGAGGCCGAGTTCCATGTCCGGCTCGAAGCGGCCGATCCGGCGGACCGGGCGGCCATCGCCGCCTCGCTGGACCGGGCACAGGCCGCCCTCGACCGCGCCGACGCGCCGCCCTCGGCCCTGGAACGTGAAGTCGCCGCCCTGCGGGCCGAACGCGACGCCCTCGTCGCATCGCGCTTCTGGCGCTGGACCGCGCCGCTAAGGTGGGCGGTGGAGAAGCTGCGGCTCCGCTAACCGCGAACCTACCTCGGCCACCACGACGGCAGGGGGATGGTCAGGCTGCGCTGGGCCGGAACGGTCTTGGTGACCGTGGTCACGGTGGTCGTCTTCCTGATCATCCGGGCCGGCTTGAACCCGCTGGGGGCGGCCGGCGGGGCGCAGTTCATCCGCATCCCCACGCCCTTGAGATAGCCGCGCCGGGCGCCGCCGGCGTTGATCGCCTCGCGCACCCGGGCTTGGTGGCGGTTGGCGCCGGACAGCTTGCGGATCCAGCCGCGATAGGGTGTGGCCATCTCCGCCCCCGCCCTCACCAGCTCCACGGCCGCCGAGCCGGCGGTCATGTGGCGGTCGGGCGCCGGCTCGTCGCGGTCGGGGCCGAGGGCCGCGTCCAGTTTTCCGATCTCGGTCGCCACCGCCCGGCAGCTATTCAGGCCGCGCACGTCATAGGGCTGCTCCACCGCGTGCTGCAGCACCTCGGGGATATCCACGCGCTTGAGGTTGAGGTCTTCCAGGGGGCTGGTCACCGCCGCACCCAGGCTGCGCGACCGCTCGGTCACCGGCCGTGGCGGCTTGCCTCCGGTCTGGGCCCTGGCCGGCACGTCCACCGGCTCCACGGCCGTCGGCGACGGCGCGGCCGCCATCGCGTGCGCCGGGATCAGGGCCATCAAGACAAGTCCGGCCAGCGCCGGCCGGGTCGCAGTAAATCTCAAGTCGAAAGCCCGCCAGCAGCCTGGATCGCCCACCCAATCAACAGGCTTTCATCCTTGCAGCCCATTGTGTCGGTCAAGGGGCGTTGAGCCAGGAACGCCCCGGCAGCTTGACCGTTACGCCCCCTCACGGGAGCGTCGCTCATGCCGCAGGACCAGTCGCTTCGGACGCGCCTCGCCGCCGACCTCGCCGCCCACCGGCTGGCGGCAGAGACCGATCCCCTGGCCAACCCGATCCTCGCCTTCGCCCGCATCCTGGCGGCGCGGATGGGCGCCGGCGTCGTCCCCCTGGAAGACGTCGAGGCGGTCGTCCAGGGCCTGACCGCCGAGGGCTTCGTCGCCCGGGCCGAGCGGTTCGGCGGGTACCTGGGCGAGGCGGACCCCGAGGCCAACCGAGCCGCGCTGGAGACCCTGTTCGACGCCCTGGCGGCGGGCGGCTTCGAAGCCTTCGCCGCCGCCATCAGCCGGCCAGCCTTCGGGGTGGTGTTCACCGCCCATCCGACCTTCTCCCTCGGCCACCCCCTGTCGTTGGCCTTGGTCGAGCTGGCCACCGGTTTCGACCGCGAGGGCCGGCCCCTCGACGACGCGGGCCGCGAGACCCGCCGGCGGCTGGCGCTGACCGAGCCGCACCGGCCGCCCGAGGGCCTGTCCCTCGACCTCGAGCACGCCTGGTCGGTGGAGGCGCTCGAGAACGGCCACCGCGCCCTGGACGTGGCGCGGGACGCGGCGCTCGCTGTGGCCCGCCGCCGCTGGCCGGACCGTTGGCGCACCCTGTCACCGCGGCTGGCGACCCTGGCCACCTGGGTCGGTTTCGATACGGACGGCCGCACCGACGTCACCTGGCTGGTCAGCGTGGAAAAGCGCCTCGACCTGAAGCGCCGGGCCATACTGCGCTTTCGCCGGGCGCTCTCGGCGGTCTCCGGGCGCAAGGCCGCCGAGGCGGTGGCCATGCTCGACGGCGCGCTCGGGGTGCTCTCCGATCAGATTGCGCTGGCCGGCGCCGCACGCGCCGATGCGGCGGAGACCCCCGCCTTCGCCCGCGCCATGGTGGAGGGCCGCGCCTCCGGCCTGGCCGACCCCGCGCCCCTCTCCCGCCTGATCGAGGCCGCCCTCATCGATGCGGACGATGACAACGCGGCCCGGCTGGTCTCCGTGCGGGCCAGCCTGGGAGCCCAAGGGTTGAGCCTGGCCCAGGTGCACGTGCGCCTGAACTCGGCCCAGCTCCACGCCGCCGTCAAGGGCGAGACCGGCCTTGGGACCGACCCGTCCGACCCCGCCAATCGCCGAGCCTATTTCGCCGCCGCCGAGGCCCTGCTGGAGCAGGCCCGGACCGTCGCCATCAACTTCGGCGATCTGGTCGACGAGCCGACACCGGCCAAGCGGCTGATGATGAGCCTGGCCCAGACGGTCAAGCACATCGACGCGGTCAACCCGATCCGCTTCCTCATCGCCGAGGCGGAATCCGGCTTCACCCTGCTGGTCGCCCTCTATCTCGCCCGTCTGTACGGCGTGGAGGACAAGGTCGAGATATCGCCCCTGTTCGAGACCGAGGCCGGGCTTGAACGCGGCGAGGCCCTGTTCGAGGAGGCGCTGCGCAGCCCCCATTATCGCGAGCATCTGCAGCGGCAGGGCCGCCTCGCCATCGAGTTCGGCTTCTCGGACTCCGGACGGTTCATCGGCCAGATGGCGGCGACCTTCCGCATCGAGCGGCTGCGCCTGCGGCTGGCCGAACTGATGGAGGCCGAGGGGCTGACCGGGCTCGAGGCGGTGCTGTTCGACACTCACGGCGAATCGATCGGCCGGGGCGGCCATCCCCGCTCGGTGGCCGACCGGCTGCGCTACGCCGCTCCGCCGCGCAGCCGCGCCGAGTTCGCCGCGCGCGGCATCCGGGTCTGCGAGGAGACCAGCTTCCAGGGGGGCGAGGGCTATCTGCCCTTCTTCACGCCGGCGGCGGCCCTGGCCACCCTGCGCGGCGTGCTGGACTTCACCTACGGCCAGGACCCGGAAGCGGCGTCCGATCCGATCTACGCCGAGCCGGCCTTCGCCTCGGACTTCTTCGCCAC
>DAICXL010000070.1:12937-13278 GCA_027312185.1 Caulobacterales bacterium
CCGTCCTGCTCAGCCGGTTCGAGACCCGCCTGCTGCACCGCACCGGCTCGCGGCCCGTGCAGCGCCAGGGCGAGGGCCAGGGCCGGCCGCGCACCCTGCGTCATGTCGGCGAGCTGCGGGCCATCCCAAACAACGGGGTGCTGCAGCAGCTCGGCTACCTGGCCAACAGCGTCTACGGCGTGGGGCTGGCCGCCGGAAAGGGCGCGGAGGACTTCGCGGCCATGCTGGAGGCCTCCCCCCGCTTCGGCCGGGCCCTGGCCATGGCGAGAAGCGCCTTCGCCCTCAGCGACCTCGGGGTGACCGAGGCCTATACGGCGATGCTCGATCCCGGCCTGTGGCTG
>DAICXL010000071.1:0-13073 GCA_027312185.1 Caulobacterales bacterium
GCCAGGGCGCCCTGGGCATAGGCCGCCATGGGCCAGCTCAGCGCGGTCGTGGCCATCAGGCCCATGCCGAATACAAGCGTCGCGGAGCGGCAGGCGCGGGGTTTGGACATTCGTCTACCGTGAGCGGAGGCGGCGGGGATCAGGAGAAAAGCCCGCGAATGGTTTTGAAGACCTGCAGCTGGGTCAGGTCGTTCCAGGTGGCGAACAACATCAATCCCAGCAGCAAAGCAAGACCTACGCGGTACCCCGCCGCCTGGATCCGCGCCCCGAGCGGCCGGCGGAAGGTGGCCTCATAGGCGTAGAACAACAGGTGGCCCCCATCGAGGACCGGCACCGGCAGCAGGTTCATGAAGCCGATTCCGACGGACAGGACCGCCGCGAGGCTGAGGAGCGCGACGCCCCCGCCGAGCAGCTTGCCGCCTAGGTCCGTCGCTCCGTCGGCGCCGGCCTTGGCGGCCGCGCCCGACGTGGCGGCGATCCGCAGCGGCCCGCCGAGCTGGTCGCCCGATTCGAGGCCCCTGACCAGACGGCCAAGATAGAAGACGGTGGTCTCCAGGATATCCCAGCTGCGCCTGACGCCCCCGACCAGGGCCTCCGGCGGGCTGTAGCGCTTGCGGTAGATGTCGCCCGGACGGTCGGAGGATTTGATCCCAAGACCGCCCATCTGGGTCGGAGCGCCAGTGAAACGGTCGATTTCGACGCGGCGGACCGGCGTCGCAATAAGATCGACTGTCTGCGAGCCGCGCTCCACTTCGAAGCGAATCGCTTCGCCGGAGCGAAGGGCGACGTACTGCTTCAACTGCATAAAGTCGTTGATACGCCGGCCGTCGATGGCCTTCACGACGTCGCCAGTTTTGAAACCCGCTGCTTCAGCCGCCGTGCCGGGGAGGACTTCACCAACCCTCGGGCGCACAACGGTTTCACCCACGGCCGACAGCAGGACTGCGAAGAGCGCGATAGCGAGAAGGAAGTTGGCCACCGGACCGGCGGCGACGACCAGGGCTCGCACCCACACCGGCTTGAAATGGAAATAGTGCTGTTCGGCGCCGGGGCCCTCGCGGGTGGCGATGTCTGCGCGCATGGTCTCGAGCGCGGCGGCGTCCGGGACGCTGGACGAGGCCTCGGCGTCGCCGGTGAAGCGGACATAGCCGCCGAGCGGGATCCAGCCGATCCGCCATTCCACCCCCGACTTGTCGTTCCACTTCAGGATCGGCCGGCCGAAGTTGATGGCGAAGCGGTCAACGGCCACGCCAAGCCAGCGCGCCACCAGGAAGTGCCCGAGCTCATGGACCGTCACCACCAGCGACAGCACGAGCAGGAAGGGGATGATGTTGATCAGCATCCATTGAACGGCGGACATCATGCTCGCAGACCTTCCGGGTCGCTGATGGGCGGTTCCATCCGCGCGACCACCTCGGCCGCGACACGACGGGCGGATCCGTCGGTCTGCAAAGCCAGTTCCACAGGATCGCCGTCGGCGCCGCGCAGTTCGCCCCCGGCGGACATCCGCTCGAGGGTTTCGGCCACGACCGCGACTATATCCAGAAAGCCTAACCGACGGTCAAGGAAGGCGGCCACGGCGGTCTCATTGGCCGCATTCAGGGCGGCGGGCGCGCCCTCCCCTTCCCTCAGGGCCTGGCGGGCCAGGGCAAGGGCCGGGAAACGAACGGGATCGGGAGCTTCGAAGGTCAGGGAGCCGACCGCCGGCAGGTCGAGTTTCGGCGCCGGCCAGGGCAGCCGGTCGGGCCAGGCGAGCGCGCAGGCGATGGGCGCGCGCATGTCCGGCGGCCCCAGCTGAGCCAGGGTGGAGCCGTCCTCGTACTCCACCAGGCTGTGGACCACTGATTGCGGATGCACCAACACGTCGATCTTCGTTTCCGGAGTTGCGAACAGGTACGAGGCCTCGATCATCTCGAGCCCCTTATTCATCATCGTCGCAGAATCGACCGAAATCTTGGCACCCATGTTCCAATTCGGATGCGCCACGGCCTGGGCCGGAGTCGCCCCGGCCATGGCGGCGCGGGTCCAGCTGCGAAAAGGCCCTCCCGAAGCGGTCAGAATAAGGCGCGACACTCGCGTCGCGGCGGCCGGTTGCAACACTTGGAAGATCGCCGAGTGCTCGGAATCGACCGGGATCACCACCCCGCCGGCGTCCTTGGCGATCTGCAGCAGGGCCGGGCCTGCGCAGACCAGACTCTCCTTGTTGGCCAGGGCGATGATGGCGCCGGTGCGGGCGGCGGCCAGGGTCGGGGCCAGGCCCGCCGCGCCGACGATGGCCGACATGACCCAGTTGGCGCCGATGGCGGCGGCCGCGACCACGGCCTGCGCCCCGGCGGCGACCTCGACGTTCGAGCCGGCCAGCCGCGATTTCAGCTCCGGATAAAGGCTCTCGTCGGCGATGACGGCGAGGCGCGGGCGCCAACGCCAGGCCTGTTCGGCCAGGAGCGCCACGTTGCGGCCGGCGGTGAGCGCCAGCACCTCGACCTCGGCCGTGCCGCAGGCCCTGGCGCGGGCCAGCAGGTCCAGGGTGGAGACCCCCACCGAACCGGTCGATCCCAGCACGGCCACCGAACGATGCAGCATGATCAGAGGTGTCCCGTCACTTGGGCGATCAGGCGGGCGGCGGCCATGGCCATGATCGCGAACATCAGCCCGTCGACCCGATCGAGCAGGCCGCCATGGCCCGGGATCAGGTCGCCGGAATCCTTCACCCCGAACCGGCGTTTCAGCATCGATTCCCACAGGTCGCCGGCCATGGTGAACAGGCCGACGACAAGGCCGATCATCGCCGCCCAGCCGCGGGTGGGGTCGCCTTCCCCCTTGGCCACCGCCACCACGATCATGGCGGCGAGCGCCGAGGCCAGGAGGCCGCCGAGGAACCCCGACCAGGTCTTGTTGGGCGAGAAGCGCGGCCACAGCTTGGGGCCTTTGAATAGGGTGCCGGCGACATAGGCGAAGATGTCGGCCGACCATGTGATGGCGAGCAGCATCAGCGACCAGTCGCGGCCCACGTCGCCCGAGCGCAGCCACATCAGGGCGATGGAGGGGCCGCCGATATAGAGCACCCCCAGGGCCGCGTCGGCGGGGCGCTCGGCCATGCCCCCGGCGCGGACGACGATGGCGGCCAGGAGCGCCCCGAACGGCAGCATGATCCAGGCGATGCGCGGGTGGCCGAGATAGACGACGAGGACGCACGCCATGACCGCGACGGCCATGGCGGTCGCGGTGCGCAGCGGCGTGGCGTGGGAACTCATCTTACCCCACTCCACCGCCAGCATGGCGACGGCGGCGGCCACAACGGCGGCGAAGACCGCCCCGCCCAGCCAGAAGACGAGCACGACCAGCGGCGCCAGGACCGCCGCCGACAGCACCCGAAGCCTTAGATTCTTCCAATCAAAGGCCTTAGCCGGCTGCGAGGACGCCATCGACGTCTACTCCGCCGTAACGCCGATCGCGGGCCAGGAACTCGTCCAGGGCCGCCTTCAGCTCGTTCGGCCCATAATCCGGCCACAGCACATCCTGGAACACCAGTTCGGCGTAGGCGGCCTCCCACAGGAGGAAATTGGACAGACGCCGCTCGCCGGACGTGCGAACGATCAGGTCCACCGGAGGTCCGGCGGCGGTGGACAGGTAGCGGTCGAACGCCTCCTCGGTGAGGCTGTCGGGCGCGGCGGTCCCCGCGGCCACGTCCGCGGCGTAGCGACGGGCGGCGTCGACGATGTCGGCCCGTCCGCCGTAATTGAAGGCCACCTGCAGGTTGAAGGCGGTGTTGTGGGCCGTGCGCGCCTCCGCCCGCTCGATCACCTCGAGGATGTCGGGGGACAGGCCGGCGCGGCGGCCGATGATGCGAACCCGCACGCCCTCGCGCTCCAGCCGGGCCAGGTCGCTCTCGACGTAGCTCTTGAGCAGGGTCATCAGCTCGGAGACTTCCGAAGGCGGACGGCGCCAGTTCTCGGTCGAGAAGCCGAACACGGTCAGCCATTCCAGGCCGAGTTCGGCCGCGCCCTCGACGGTGCGCTTCAGGGCCTGGACACCGGCCCGGTGCCCCAGGGTGCGCGGCAGGCCGCGGCGCTTGGCCCAGCGCCCGTTGCCGTCCATGACGATGGCGACATGCCGGGCGCTAGTTTGGGCGCTCCCGGGACGAGCGGAATGCGGTGGGGCGACCGCCCCCGTGCTCGTCCCCGCCTTGGGCGACATAAGACCCGCTTCCTTCCGCACCGATGCTGTCCGAGCCCTCCCGGGCTCTAGACCTGCATGATCTCTTGCTCTTTGGTTTTGAGGGCTTCGTCAATCCGCTTCACCGCGTCGTCGGTGAAGCGCTGAATCTCCTCGCCCATCTTCTTCTGGTCGTCCTGCGAGATGGCGCCGTCCTTCTCCATCTTCTTCAGGTCCTCCATCCCGTCGCGGCGGACGTTGCGGACGGCGATCTTCTGGGTCTCGGCATATTTGCCGGCCAGCTTGGCCAGATCCTTGCGGCGCTCCTCGGTCAGGGGCGGGACCGGCACGCGCAGGGTCTGACCGTCGACCACGGGGTTGAGGCCGATGCCGGCGGCGCGGATGGCCTTGTCGACGGCGGCGACCATGCCCTTGTCCCACACGCTGACGGTGATCATCCGCGGCTCGGGTACCGAGATGGCCGCGACCTGGTTGAGGGGCATGGTCGAGCCATAGGCGTCGACGCTGACCGGATCGAGCAGGTGCACGGAGGCGCGGCCGGTGCGCAGGCCGCCGAACTCCTCCTTGAGGGCGACGATGGCCTTGTCCATGCGGTCGCGGTACTTGGAAAGGTCGGGTTTGCCGTCGGTGCTCATGATGTCTTGTCGCTCTTGTTCGTATCGGCGGGCGGCTGTTCGGAAATGACGGTGAAGGTCCCACGGCCGGACAGCACGTCGAGCAGGGCGCCGTGCTGGCGGATCGAGAAGACCACGATCGGGATCTTGTTCTCGCGCATCAGGCTGATCGCCGACGCGTCCATCACCTTAAGGTCCTGCGACAGCACGTCCAGATAGCTCAGCCGGTCATAGCGGACGGCGTTCGGGTCGCGCTTCGGGTCGGCGGTATAGACGCCGTCGACGGACGTGCCCTTGAGCAGGGCGTCGCAGCCCATCTCGGCGGCGCGCAGGGCCGCGGCGGTGTCGGTGGTGAAATAGGGGTTGCCGGTGCCGGCGGCGAAGATCACCACCCGCCCCTTTTCCAGGTGGCGCAGGGCGCGGCGGCGGATGTAGGGCTCGGACACCGCTTGCATCGGGATCGCCGACTGCACCCGGGTGTCGACGCCGATCTTCTCAAGCGCGCTCTGCATGGCGATGGCGTTCATGATGGTGGCCAGCATGCCCATGTAGTCGGCGCTGGCCCGCTCCATGCCGGCGGCCGCCTTGGACAGGCCGCGGAAGATGTTGCCGCCGCCGATGACCAGGCACAGCTCGACCCCCGAGCGCGCCACTTCGGCGATCTGCTCGGCCACCGCCTCGACGGTCTTCATGTCGATGCCGTAGGGCGTATCGCCCATCAGCACCTCGCCCGACACCTTCAGGAGCACCTTGCGGTAGACCGGGGGCGCGGGTTCGGGAGGGGTCATGCGGGATCCGGGCGGGGGATTCGGGATGGGCGCAGCATAGACGCAAACGGCGGCGAGCGCGCGAGGCTCGCCGCCGAATGAGTCTGAAGGCCGTCAGTCCTGTCGGCGAAGCCGACCAGGGGGGCCTCTTACGCCCCGCCGGTCATCGACGCGACTTCCGCGGCGAAGTCCGAGGTTTCCTTCACGACGCCTTCGCCGAGGCCCAGGCGGGTGAAGCCGGCGATGGTGACCGGCGCGCCCAGGGCCTTGCCCTGTTCTTCCAGCAGCTGCTCGACGGTCTGGTCCGGGTTCATGACGAAGGCTTGCTTCAGCAGCACCACTTCCTCGTAGAACTTGCGGATCCGGCCCTCGACCATCTTCTCGATGACCGCCGGGGGCTTGCCCGAGGCTTCGGCCTGCTCGGTGAAGATGGCGCGCTCGCGCTCCACCGCCGCCGGGTCAAGGTCGTCGGTCGACAGGGACTGGGGCGAGGTCGCCGCCACGTGCATGCCGATCTTGCGGCCGAGGTCGACCAGGGCCGCCTTGTCCGAAGCCGTCGAGCTCAGGGCCACCAGCACGCCGATGCGGCCGAGTTCCGGCGTCACCGCATTGTGGACGTAGGCCGCGACCGCGCCGTTATCGACGGCGAAGCGGGCGGCCCGGCGCACCATCATGTTCTCGCCGACGGTGGCGATCAGGTTGGTGACGACCTCGCCCACCGTCGAACCGTCGCACGGGGCGGCCGAGATGGTCTCGACCGTGCCGTCGGTGGTCAGGGCGATCTTGGCGATCGTGCGCGCCGCCTGCTGGAACAGCTCGTTGCGGGCCACGAAGTCGGTCTCGCTGTTCAGCTCGATGGCCGCGCCGACGCCGCCGGGGCCGGAGTTGTCGAGGGCGACGGCCACGAGGCCTTCGGCCGCGACGCGGTCCGACTTCTTGGCGGCCTTGGACAGGCCCTTGGCGCGCAGCCAGTCGATGGCCTGTTCCATGTCGCCGGCGGTCTCGGTCAGGGCCTTCTTGCAGTCCATCATGCCGACGCCGGACTTTTCGCGCAGTTCCTTCACCAGCTGAGCAGTGATCTCGGCCATGGGGAATTCCTCCGTAAGGGGGTCAGATCAGATATGACACAGGCCCCGCTTTCGCAGGGCCGCGTCTCGAAATTGCGACAGCGCGCGCCCGAACCTCGGCCCGAACGCGCGCCGCCTTAGCGTCTCGTTCAGACCGAGCCGGGTTCGGCTTCGACGGCTTCCAGCGCGGCTTCGGTGCGCAGCACCGGCTCCGGCGGAGCCTCCGAAGCGCCCAGGTCGACGCCCATGCCCGCCTGGCCGGCGGCCAGGCCGTCCAGCACGGCGTCGGCGATCAGGTCGCAGTACAGCTGCAGGGCGCGGCTGGCGTCGTCGTTGCCGGGGATCGGATAGGTGATGCCGTCCGGGTCCGAGTTGGTGTCGAGGATGGCGATCACCGGGATGTTGAGCTTGCGCGCTTCCTGGATCGCGATCGCTTCCTTGTTGGTGTCGATCACGAACATCAGGTCGGGGATGCCGCCCATGTCCTTGATGCCGCCGAGGCTGAGCTCGAGCTTCTCGCGCTCGCGGGTCAGCTGCAGCAGCTCCTTCTTGGTGCGGCCTTCGCCGTGGCCGTCCAGCACGCCTTCCAGCTCGCGCAGGCGCGCGATCGACTGGGAGATGGTGCGCCAGTTGGTGAGCGTGCCGCCCAGCCAGCGGTGGTTGACGAAGTACTGGGCTCAGCGCTTGGCGGTGGAGGCCACCGGCTCGGACGCCTGGCGCTTGGTGCCGACGAACAGCACGCGGCCGCCGCTGGCCGCGACCTCGCGCACCTTCAGCAGGGCCTTGTGGAGGAGCGGGATCGACTGCGACAGGTCGATGATGTGGATGTTGGCGCGCGAACCGAAGATGTACTTGTCCATCTTCGGGTTCCAGCGGTGGGTCTGGTGGCCGAAGTGCGCGCCGGCTTCCAGGAGCTGACGCATGTTGAATTCGGGCAGTGCCATGAGTGTATCGTCTTTCTTCCGGTTGGCCTCCGCAGACAAACCCCCGCTTGGGGACCGGAACGGCAAAGGGCGGGATGTCTCCCCGACCAACACCGAACATCTGCGTGTGAGATGGCGCGCGAGATAGGCGAGAACGGGCCGGATTGCAAGGGCGGGGGGTTTGTTGTCCTTCTCCCCTTGAAGGGGAGAAGGAAGCGGTTAGGCGTCTTCCAGGTAGACCACGCCGGGGGCGGTCTTCAGGGCGCCGCGGGTGGCGGCGTCCATGAGGAAGCGGCCGGGGAGCTTGAGTTCGACTTCGCGGCCGTGGCCGATGGCGCCGACCAGCACCACCTCGCCGCCCTTGCCGCCGTTCGCGGGCTGGAGGCGCTTCTTCAGGCTCTCGATGTCGAGGAGCTGGGGCGACAGGTGGACGCGCAGGCTCGCGGCCACGTTCTCTATGGTCTTGTCGAGGGGCTCGGCGGCGTCGCCGAAGAAGCGGACCTCGCCGTCCTTGGCCTTGGCGCGGACCTTGATGGTCACCGCCCGGCCCGGCTCCAGGTGCTCGCGCGAGGCGCGCAGGGCCTCGGGCGGGAACATCACCTCATATTCGCCGGTGGGGTCGGACAGGGAGACGAAGGCGAACTTGTCGCCGCGGGCCGAGGCGCGCTCCTGGCGGCGGCGCACCACGCCGCACATGCGGAAGGCCTCCTTGCCCTCCTCCGCCTGCTGCAGCGCCTCGGCGAAGAGGACGGTGTGCTTGCGGCGCAGGAGGTCGACCATGTCCTCCAGCGGGTGGCCGGTGAGGTAGAAGCCCACCGCCGCCAGCTCCTCGTCGAGCTGGGTGGGGCCGACCCAGGTCTCGGTGGCCGGCAGGCGCGGGCGCTGCTGCACCACCTCGCCGCTGAACATGGAGATCTGGTCGGAGACCCGGTCGGCGGCCTTGGCCTGGGCGTAGGCGATCAGGGTGTCGGCGGCGGCGACGATCTGGGCCCGGTTGGGGTGCAGCCGGTCGAAGGCGCCGGCGCGGGCGAGGTTCTCGATCGCCCGCTTGTTGACGCTCTTGGGGTCGATCCGCTCCAGGAAGTCGAACAGGCAGGTGAACGGCCCGCCCTCCTCGCGCACCTCGACCACATGGCGCATGGCCTCCATGCCGACGTTGCGGATGGCGCCCAGGGCATAGAGCACCTCGCCGTCCTCGACCTCGAAGTCGCAGCCGGAGCGGTTGATGTCGGGGGCGCGAACCTTGACGTTGAAGCGCCGGGCGTCCTGGTAGAACACCGCCAGCTTGTCGGTGTTGGACAGGTCGAGGCTCATCGAGGCGGCGAAGAACTCGACCGGGGCGTTCGCCTTCAGCCACCCCGTCTGGTAGGCGATGAGGGCGTAGGCGGCCGCGTGGCTCTTGTTGAAGCCGTAGCCGGCGAACTTGGCCACCATGTCGAAGATGCCGCCGGACTGCTCGGCCGGCACCCCGTTCTCCAGCGCGCCGGAGATGAACCGGGCGCGCTGCTGGTCCATCTCCTCCTTCTTCTTCTTGCCCATGGCCCGGCGCAGCAGGTCGGCCTCGCCCAGGCTGTAGCCCGACAGGATCTGGGCGATCTTCATCACCTGTTCCTGATAGATGATGACCCCGTAGGTCTCAGTCAGCACCTCTTTCAGGCTGGGGTGCAGATAATCGACCTCGGCCCGGCCGAACTTGCGGTCGACATAGGTGTCGATGTTGTCCATCGGGCCCGGCCGATACAGCGAGATCAGGGCGGTGATCTCCTCGATAGAGCCGCAGCGCAGCTTGCGCAGGGTGTCGCGCATGCCCTGGCTTTCAAGCTGGAACACCCCGATCCCCTGGCCCGAGGCCAGGAGCTCATAGGTCGGGGCGTCGTCGAACGGCAGGGTGTCGAGGTCGACGCCGGCGCCGCGCTTCTTGAGGTGGCGCACCGCCCGGTCGAGCACGGTCAGGGTCTTGAGGCCGAGGAAGTCGAACTTCACCAGGCCCGCGCTCTCGACCCACTTCATATTGTACTGGGTCGCCGGCAGGGGCGAGCGCGGGTCCTTGTAGAGGGGCGTCAGCTCGGTCAGGTCGCGGTCGCCGATGACCACGCCGGCGGCGTGGGTCGAGGCGTTGCGATAGAGGCCCTCCAGCCGCAGGGCGACCTCGAGCAGGCGGGCGACCGCCGCGTCCTCCTTCTTGGCCTCCTGCAGGCGGGGCTCGATCTCGATGGCCTGGCCGAGGGTGACGGGGTTGGCCGGGTTGTTGGGGACCATCTTGGCCAGGCGGTCGACCATGCCGAGCGGCAGCTGCATCACCCGGCCGACGTCGCGCAGCACGGCCCGGGCCTGGAGCGTACCGAAGGTGATGATCTGGGCCACCCGGTCGCGGCCGTACTTGTCCTGGACGTAGGCGATGACCTCTTCGCGGCGCTCCTGGCAGAAGTCGATGTCGAAATCGGGCATGGAGACCCGCTCGGGATTCAGGAACCGTTCGAACAGCAGGCCGAAGCGCAGGGGGTCGAGGCCGGTGATGGTCAGAGCCCAGGCGACGGCCGAGCCGGCGCCGGAGCCGCGGCCGGGCCCGACCGGGATGGCGTGGGCCTTGGACCACTTGATGAAGTCCGACACGATCAGGAAGTAGCCGGAGAAACCCATCGCATTGATGACGGAGATCTCGCGCTCCAGCCGGGCCCAGTAGTCGGCCTCGGGCACGGCCAGCTCGATGGTGGCGAGCCGGGCCTTGAGCCCCTCGCGGGCCTGGTGGGCCAGTTCGTCGGCTTCCGAGCGGCCGCCGACGGTGGGGAAGTTGGGCAGGATCGGGTCGCGCTTCTCCACCATGAAGGCGCAGCGGCGGGCGATGTCGATGGTCGAGTCGCAGGCCTCGGGCAGGTCGGCGAAGGTGGCGCGCATGGCGGCGGCGGGCTTGAACCAGTGCTCGCCGGTGACCCGGCGGCGGTCCTCCTGGCTGATGAACGAGCCTTCGGAGATGCACATCAGGGCGTCGTGGGCCGGCGCCATGTCGGGGGTGGCGAAATAGACGTCGTTGGTGGCGACGAGCGGCACGTGGTTGGCGTAGGCCCAGCGGACCAGCCCGGGCTCGGCGGCGGCTTCGGCCGCCACGTGGTGGCGCTGCAGCTCGACATAGAGCCGGTCGCCGAAGGTGGCCTGCATGCGGGCCAGGGTCAGGTCGCCCTCCGACGTCTTGCCGGCGGCGTAGAGCGGATTGACCGGGCCGTCGGGGCCGCCGGACAGCAGGATCAGGCCCTCGTTGCGGGCCACGACCTCGGACCAGTCGACGGACGGCTCGTCCAGCCCCTCGCTCTCCAGATAGGCCTTGGACGACAGGGCCATCAGGTTCAGCCAGCCGGCCTCGTTCTGGGCCAGGAGGACGATGGTGGGGCAGCGGGCCCAGCGCTCGGCCATCTTCTCGCCGATGCCGGTGACCGGCAGGGCGCAGCCGATGATCGGCTGGACGCCCGCGTCCTTGAGATATTGCGAGAACTCCAGGGCCCCGAACAGGTTGGCCCGGTCGCAGATGGCCACCGCCGGCATCTCGGCGGCGGCGGCGAGCTTGCCGATCTCGCCGGTCTTGATGGCGCCTTCCAGCAGGGAATAGGCCGACCGGACCCTGAGGTGGACAAAAGCCGCGTCCATCCCCTGCCCCATCGGTCACCTACTCCTTACACGGCCGTCGAATCGCCCGCCGCTTGGCGGCGCCGATCATCATCTGATGCAGGCCAGGCCCGACGCGCAAGCCGCCACGACGCCGCCCCGGCCAAGGACGCGACGCGCCCGACCTACTGGGCGAACATGAAGGCGACCTGGCTCTCCGGCGGTAAGCTGGACAGCGCGTCCATCAGGAAGACGCCGGCCTCGCAGGACGCCTCCGGGGTCGCGCCTTCCCCACCCTTGTCGATGACCTCCAAGACGGACTCGTCGGCGCCGGCGGCGATGAGGGCCCCGATCAGCGCGCCGGTGTCGGCCTCGTCGAATTTACGATGGATCGTCGGGGTCTTCTCGCCGGCGGCCATGGCGGCGACGAGGGACCGTTGATAGGCGCCCAGGTTGGCCAGAGCCCGGTCGGACAGGTCCGTTCGGCCGCCGGGGCCCAGACCGCCGTCCCAGACCAGGGAACCGCACGCCTCGACGTCCTCCGATTTCAGCGTCCGCGCCAGGGCTGCGCTCGTTCCCACCATGGCCATCAACTCCGCCGTTGGCGCCTTGGGGACCGCCGGCATATGGCGGGCGAAGAAGCCGGTCATGAATTCAGCGCCGACCCGCTCACCGTCTTCGAGGCTCTCGCCCCGGCGCCGGCCGGCGATCATCCGCCGTTTTAGGTCGTCGAACTCCCCCGGGAAGCGCCGAGCGATCTCGACCATGATGTCGGCGCCGGGCGTGTCGCGCACTCGGGCGTCGAACTCAGCGCTCAACTCGGCGTCCGATGGCCCCGCCGCGGCCGACTGCGCGGCCGTCGCAGCCGATCCCATCGCCGCCACGGCGCAAGCAACGACCAGCAATCTCGAAGTCATGAATCAGCAGCCCCCGCCCCTGCGCATCTTCTACCCAAAGATGCGGCGGTGAAAAGCTCTACCCAGGTCAGGCGACCAGCTGGACCGCGGTGCAGACCATCCAGACGAACCCCGCCACCGAAGCAAGCGCCATGCTGTCGCGAACCATGCGGATCATTGTCGAACCCTCTCGGAAATGCCCGTTCCGGGTTCGTTCCTATTCTCTCTTTGTTCTCTTTGCAAGAGGGGATCGTCGGCCCAGGCCGCCCGTGGTGGACGCTCATCGTCGGGGGCGGGCGCCGAGGGCGGGGAGACATCGGCCGGTCCGGGCGATGGGTGTGGGACGGGCCAGACGGTCAGCTCGGGCGACAGGCCGAGGTCGCGGCAGATGCGGGCGACGACCTGTTCGATGGGGGCGTCCAGGAGGTCGGCGTCGTCCTGCTCGTCGAGCCGCTCCCAAACCTCGGACGACAGGCGCTCGACCTCCTCGGCGTCGCAGCCCTCGGCCTCGGCGGCGTCCTCGACCAGGCGCTGGATGCGGTTGCGGCGCCGGGAGGCTTCGCCGACCCGGGCGAGGGCCTCGCCCCGATCCAGGGCGGCCAGGGCCTCGACCAGCCGCGACTGCAGGGCGATGGTCAGGCGCACGGCGCGGGCGGCGCGGGCGAAGGACAGGCCCGGTTCGGCCGCCGCGGCGTCCGTTGTGTCGGTGGGGTCGCCCTCGGCCAGGGCGCGCGCCCGCTGGCCGGCGGCCTCGGCGATCTCCATCCCAATCTCGGACAGCCGCTCCAGCTTGGCCATCTGCCGCTCGATCAGCGTGCGGGGCGCGGCTGGGGCGGGCGTGGGCGGGGTGATGGGGAGGGTGATGGGGTCGGGGGCGAGCATGGAGCGGAAAGCTCGCGGTGGTTCGTGGAGGGGGTCAAGCCTGGAGAATCAGCCAGCGTGCGGGGGAATGGCTCATCTGTTCCTTCTTCCGGCTCCGCAACCTGTTTCTGTTCCGCCGTCGCTATTCCCGTCGCCAAGGAGGTAGCACCTT
>DAICXL010000072.1:0-328 GCA_027312185.1 Caulobacterales bacterium
GTGTTCATCTTCTACGACAGCATCCAGGCCCAGGTGCTGGCCATGCAGGGCGGCCAGCTCGACGTCCTGCTGCACATCCCCGTCCATGGCGCCCAGGCCCTGCTGAACGATCCGCGCATCAGCGTGGTCAAGCTGCGCTCCAGCGCCCACGAGCAGATGCACATGCGCTGCGACAGGCCGCCGTTCACCGACAAGCGGGTGCGCCGCGCCATGGCCCTGACCCTCGACCGCGAGGCCCTGGTGCAGGGCATGTTCAAGGGCATGGCCAGCGTCGGCAACGACAGTCCGTTCGCGCCGATCTTCCCCGCCACCGACCCTACGGTCCCGC
>DAICXL010000072.1:341-12719 GCA_027312185.1 Caulobacterales bacterium
AGAACGCGGTCAAGCCGATCGGCGTGGCGATGACCCTCAATATCGAGGACCAGTCGGCCTATTACGGCCGGGCCACCTTCGGCCAGTCGGACTGGCTGGATTCGACGCTCGGCATCGAGGACTACGCCCACCGCGGCGTGCCCAACACCTACCTGCAGGCCTGCCTGGGGACCGGCGGCGCCTTCAACGCGGCCCACTTCAGCGACAAGCGCTACGACACCCTGGTGGCGGGCTATATCGCCGCCCTCGATCCGGCGGCCCAGCGCGCGGCGGCGGGGGAGATCCAGCGGCTGCTGCTCGACGAGACGCCGATCGTCGCCAGCTATTTCTACGACTGGCTGTCGGTGACCCGCAAATCCATCACCGGCGTGCGGCCGACGGCCATGTCCCAGCTGTACCTGGACCGGGCGGAGGCCAGCCCCTTGTAATCGTCATCCTCGGGCGCAGCGCGAAGCGCGCAGGCCCGAGGACCCAGCACCTCCGCCCTAACCGTTGCGCCACCCAGCTTCCACCCCGAAGCGGCTGGGTCCTCGGGCCTCCGCTACGCTGCGCCCGAGGATGACGACTGAAGGATAGCGAGTTCCGCCACGGGGATGTGGCAGGCGATCACGTGGCCGGCGCCGGCGTCGCGGGCCGGCGGCGCCTCGGTTTCGCAGATCGGGCCGATCTTGCGCGGGCAGCGGGTGTTGAAGACGCACCCCGGGGGCGGGGCGGCGGCGCTGGGGATCTCGCCGTGCAGGCGGATGCGCGCCACGCCCTCGCGGCTGATCGCCGGCGAGGCCGAGACCAGGGCCTCGGTATAGGGGTGGTGCGGGGCCGCGAAGACGGCGCGGGTGGGGCCGGTCTCCAGCACCCGGCCGAGGAACAGCACCGCCACCCGATCGGCCAGATAATTCACGACGCCGAGGTCGTGGGAGATGAAGATGTAGCTGACCTGCTGCTTGGCCTGGAGGTCGACCAACAGGTTCAGGATCGCCGCCTGGACCGAGACATCCAGCGCCGAGGTGGGCTCATCGCAGACCACGATCTGGGGCTCGCTGGCGAAGGCGCGGGCGATGCCGACGCGCTGCTTCAGACCGCCCGACAGGCGGCGGGGCTTCTCGTCCAGCTGCGGCCCGGTCAGGCGCACCTCATGGGCGAGGACGGCCAGCTTCTCCTCGCGCCGGGCCGGTAGGGCCCCGGTCAGGCGCATGGCGCGGTCGATCAGGCGGCGCACGCTGTGCGACCGGTTCAGGGCCAGGCCGGGGTTCTGGAACACCATCTGCAGCGCCTTGAGCTGGGCGCGGCTGCGGGTCTTGGCGCGGGGCGGCAGCGCCTCGCCCTCCATCTCGATAGTCGAGCCCGCGTCCGGCGCCGCCAGGCCCAGCAGCAGCTTGGCGAGGGTGGACTTGCCGCTGCCGGACTCGCCGACCAGGCCCAGGGTCTCGCCGGCCCAAAGGTCGAGGCTGATGTCGCGACTGGCCTGAAAGGCCTTGCCGTCCACGGTGTAGGTCTTGGACAGGTCCCGCACCTTCAGGACGGGCAGCACCTGCGAGACCGGCCGGGCCGCGGCGAAGGCGACGGTCTGGCGCGGAATGGCCGGCGCCGCCTCCCAATAGTGGCAGCGGCTGACCCGCCCGCCGAGGTCGTAGAGCGGCGGCCGCTCGGCGCGGCAACGGTCGCGGGCTATGGGGCAGCGCGGGGCGTAGACGCACCCGTCCTGGATCGCGCCTGGCGCGGGCAGGAAACCGGGGATGGTCTCCAGCGGCCCCTGAGACTTGAGCCGGCCCCGCTCGGGCAGGCAGCGCAGCAGGGCCACGGTGTAGGGGTGGCGCGCCTGGGCGAAGATCTCGGCCGCCGGCCCCTCCTCCACCAGCTCGCCGGCATAGAGCACCCCGACCCGGTCGCAGACGTGGGCGATCACCGACAGGCTGTGGCTGATCATCAGTATGGCGGTGGCGTAGTCGCGGCGCAGGGCGACGATTAGGTCGAGGATCTCGGCCTCGACGGTGGCGTCGAGGCCCGTGGTCGGCTCGTCGAGGATCAGGAGCTTGGGGTTGATGGACAGCGCCATGGCGATCACCACGCGCTGCTGCATGCCGCCGGAAAGCTCGTGGGGATAGGCCCCCATCACCCGGGCCGGATTGGCGATCTGGACCCGCGCCAGCATCTCCAGGGCGCGGGCCTCGGCGGCCTGGCCCCTCAGGCCCTCGGCGACCTCGAACACCTCGGTCATCTGCCGGGCGATCTTCAGCGACGGGTTCAGGGCCCGGCCCGGGTCCTGGTAGACCATGGCCACGGTGCGGCTGCGCAGGCCCCGCAGGTCGGACGCCGACAGGCCCATCAGGTCCCGGCCGTCGATGAGGATCCGCCCGGCGCTGACCTTGCCGTTGCGGGCGAGGTAGCGCACCGCCGCCAGGGCCGCCGTGGACTTGCCGCAGCCGGACTCGCCGACCAGGCCGTAGGCCTCCCCCGGCGCGATGGAGAGGCTGAGGCCCTTCAGCACGGTGCGGGCCTTGCCGCCGACGGTGTAGTCGACCGAGACGTCTTCGAGGCGCAGGGCGTCGCTCATTGCTCGAACAGCCCCTGGACGCCCTCGGCCGCGAGGTTGAAGCCGATGACCAGGGAGGCGGTGGCCGCCGCGTCGAAGATCACCGTCCACCAATAGCTGCCGATCAGGCTGTAGTTCTCGGCGATGGCCAGGCCCCAGTCGGCCGACGGGGGCTGGATGCCGAACCCGAGGAAGCTGAGCGAAGCCACGAAGAAGATTGCGAAACCCAGCCTGACGGTCATCTCGACCAGCACCAGCGGCATGACATTGGGCAGGATCTCCACGATCATCACCGATAGGGCCCGATCACCGCGCAGGTGGGACGCGGCGACATAGTCCAGGGCCGCCTCCTCGCGCACCGCTGACCGGACGGTGCGGGCGATCAGGGGGGTGAAGACGAAGCCGATCACCAGGATGACGGTCAGGTTCGAGGTCCCCACCGCGGCCAGCGCCATCAGCGCGACGATGACCAGAGGCAGGGCCTGAAGCGCCTCGATTATCCGGCTGACCACGCTGTCGAAAACGCCGCCGATATAACCTAGCGCCAGACCCAGGGCGGTGCCCAGGACCGTGCCGAGCAGGGTCGCCATCAGGCCGGCGGTGAGGATGTCGCGCGCGCCGACGATGACGCGGCTGAAGATGTCGCGCCCCAGCTGGTCGGTGCCGAACCAGTGCGCGGCCGACGGGGGAGACAGGGTGGCCAGCAGGTTGTCGGCATAGGGATCCATCGGCGCCAGCCGGGCGCCGAAGATGGCGCAGACCACCCAGAACACCACGATCACCACCCCCAGCATCAGCGAGGGCGAACGCAGAGCAGCGCGGAATTTATCGTGTCTCCAAAACGGCTTCATGCCGAAACCTCAGCCCGCAGGCGCGGATTGAGCGCAGCGATCAGCAGGTCGCCGACGATGGCCGCCACGGTGTAGAGGGCGCCGATCAGTAGAACCCCCGCCTCCAGCATGGGGAAGTCCTTCTGCCGGGCGGCGGTGTAGATGACGCTGCCGATGCCGCGGTAGTGGAACAGGGTCTCGACCACCACCAGGCCGCCGGCGAGATAGCCGACGAGGCTGGCCGAGACGGTGATCGGCGAAACGAGGGCGTTCCTCAGCACGTGGCGACGCAGCACCGTCGGCCACGACAGGCCCTTGAGCACGGCGGTGCGGGTGTAGTCGGCGTCGAGGGCCTCGACCATGCCGGTGCGCGTCACCCGCGCCATGTAGCCGAAGAAGATGATCACCAGCGGCAGGGCGGGCAGGATCAGATAGTAGATCTGGGTCAGGGCCCCTGCCCCCTCCGGCCAGTCGGCGGACATCGGCAGCCAGCGCAGCCAAACCCCGAACACCAGGATCAGCACGATCGAGGAGATGAACTCGGGCACCACGCCGAGGGACTGGCCGACGACCAGGATGGTCCGGTCGGCCCACCGCCCGACGTTGAGGGCCGCCACGACGCCCCCGAGGATGCCCAGCGGCACGATCATGGCGAAGGCCAGGCCGGCCAACTTCAGGGAATTGCCCAGGGCGGACAGGACCAGCGGCGCGACCGGCGCCTGGAAGGTGTAGGAGGTCCCCATGTCGCCCACCACGAAGTGGCCGATCCAGTCCAGGTACTGGGTGATCACCGGCCGGTCGACCCCGACCGAATGGTTGAAGGCGGCGACGGCGCCGGCGTCGGCCAGAGGCCCCAGCACCGAGCGGCCCACGTCGCCCGGCAGGAGTTGGCCGCCGAAGAAGACCACCAGGCTGAGGACCAGAAGGGTGATGAGGGCGAGGGGCAGCTTCCTCGCCAGAATCCCGATCATGCCGCCCCTTCGTTCATCGCGCCCATCATGCAGCAGCCGGACCGGTTTTCAGCAGGGAAGTTGTGGCTCTCCCCGCATGGGCTCGCGTCCGCTCGTTTTCCTGTCATCCCGGCCGAAGCGCAGCGAAGAGCCGGGATCCAGGGGCCGCCTGCAGCACCCTGTCGTCTGGATCCCGGATCAGCCTTTCAGGCTGTCCGGGATGACAATGTTGAAGCATCCTCCGCCTCCAGCCGCTTCCACAGCGCCCGCACCATGTCCTTGAGCATCTGCGATTCCTGCCAGCGGTCGGAGAGCTCATAGCCGTCCGGGCCGGTCATGGCGTATTCGCGGGGTCCCAGCTCGCACAGGAAGGTCAGGGTGGCGTCCTTGGGCGCCCGGCGGCGCCAGCTGCGGAAGCCGTACTCCCACCAGCCCATGAAGGTGTCGAGCCAGTCCTTCTGGTGCGGGAACGAGATCTGGACCTGAACCTGCTCGCGGCTGGCCACCCGGCCGTGGAAGCCCCAGGCGTTGTCGCAGATGCGGTGCATCATGGCGTGGTTGGTCGCGTCGATCGGCCACTGGAACTCGCGCCCGACCAGGAAGTGGGACAGGTCGGCGGTCAGGCGCAGGCCCGGAAATCGGTCCAGGATGTCGAGGGTGAAGTGCAGGTCGGTCGTCATCCGATCGCGATGCGTCTCGATGTGCACCGGCACCCCCGCCGCCCGGCCCATCTCCAGCCAGCCTTCGATGTAGGGGACGCACTCGGCCAGGGTGCGGGGCCGGACGTTGGGCTGCAGGTTGATGTGGTCGCAGCCCAGCTCCACCGCATTGGCGACGACCGGGGCGAAGGCCTCCACCGAGGTCGGGTTGGACATGGCGTGCCACATCATGCCGTTTTCGCGCAGGACGGCCGTCACCTCCCGCGCATAGCCGATGTCGGCGAAGTCGACGCCGGCCCCATCGAAACCGGCGTCCTTGATCATCTGCAGCTGCACATCCAGCGGCCACTCGTGGCCGTCGGGGCGCCGACGCTCCATGGCCCACAGGGCCTGGCTGACCTTGAGCTGCTGCACCTAGCGGACCCGCGGGAAGGTATCGCAGGTCATGGGGCCGCCCTGGACTAGGTTCTCGCCGCGGGAGGTCGGGCCGGTGCCGGGCGGGATCTCGTTATAGGTCGCGTCGTCGCCGAACCAGCTGGTGGACAGGGCCCGGCGCCGGCCGGCCGTGGCGTTGCCGGGGGCCGAGTGGAACATGCGCGAGAACCAGATCAGGCTGTCGCCCGGCTGCATGTCCCAGCTGAGGACCTCGTAGTCCTCGATATGGGCGTCGAAGTCCGGCGGAACCGGCCGCTCCAGAATCTCGTGCGGGTGGCGTGTCTTGGGGTTGAAGGAGACGGCCCGGTAGAGCGTGTCCCAGTCGTGGGAGCCCTTGATGAAGCGCAGGCCGGTTTCCTTCGGGATGACATCCATGGCCGTCCAGATGTTGCAGACCTGGCGGCCGTTGACGGGCCAGTACGAGGCGTCCTGGTGCCAGGGGGTCGCGGCGGAGGTCCCAGGCTCCTTCACCAGCAGGAAGTCGAAATAGAAGGTCAGGGTCTTGGACCGCATCAGGCGCATCGCCAGATCGGCCGCCGGCGATTCAAAGGCGAAGCGGCGGAACTCGGGAATCTTCTTCCACATGAAATTGTCGGTGAAGAAGAAGCCCGGCTCGCCGGGCAGGGCGACCGTATAGCTGTCGGGGCCCTTCAGCTGCACCGCCAGGTCGATGGCCGCCTCCAGTTCGGCCACCCAGGCCGGCCCCATGGCGCCGCGGATCAGCACCACGCCGTCGCGCTCCATGGTCTCGATCGCCGCCTCGGGCGGGACGCCCGGCGCGATGGGACGGAAGGACGGGGGTTCGATCTCGCCCACCGGGCGTTCGGCGGTCGCTGCGCTGCTCATCTGCCTGCCTCCAAGCTTCGCCGGCAGGTTAAGCGGAGCTCGGGCCATGAAACGAGTTCACAATTCTCATGCCTGCGATTAGCGCGCCTCATGGCCGGCGCGAAGCATGAGAGGCGTTCATGGCTCTGCTGAAGATTGGGAATTTTATCGATCGAACGGCGGCCCGTAGGGTGACGGCTACGGTTCAATTGCGGATGGCCCAGTGATGCTCGACATGGACAGGACGCAGGTCAAGGCGGCGGCTCTGGTCGACCTTGACCGCTATCCGATTGACGACCTCGCCTCACCCGAGGGGCAGGCTCTGGTCGCGCGCTGTCGCGAAACCTTCAAAGCCACCGGCGTGCTGGCCCTGCAGGGGTTCCTGAGGCCTGAGGCCACCGCCCTGCTCGCCGCCGAGGCCCGCGGCCTGGAGGGCGCCGCCTATCACTACGCCACCGACCATACGGTCTATTTCAGCCCGCCCGATCCTGACCTGCCGGCCGACGATCCGCGGCGAATGACCGTGCGGACCGACAAGGGCAACGTGCCCTACGACCTGATCCCCCGCTCCGCCCACCTGCGCGCCTTCTATGAGTGGGACGCGACCCTGGCGTTCGTGGCGGCGGTGCTGGACCAGCCCGGCCTGGAGCGTCATCCCGACCCGATGGCGGCCCTGAACATCAATGTCCACGGGGAAGGCCAGGAACTGGGCTGGCACTTCGACCGCGCCGAGTTCGCCGTGACCCTCGCCCTGCAGCAGAGCGAGGAAGGCGGCGTCTTCCAGTACGTGCCGGGCCTGCGGAGCGAGACGGACGAGAACTATCCGGGCGTGGCGCGGGTGATCGCCGGCGCCGGCGAGGTCCGCGAGCTGACAGCGCCTCCTGGAACGCTGTCCCTGTTCCGCGGCCATCACTCGCTTCACCGGGTCACGCCGGGCGCCGGGCCCAGCAAGCGCCTGCTGGCGGCCCTGAGCTATGTGACCGAGCCGACCACATTCAGCGCCTATGCCCGCAACCTGTTCTACGGCCGCGAGCAGCCCGCGATGACGCCGGAATGAGGGCCTCAGCCAGCCTGCCGATGTACGACTTCCCCGACGTGCGGGCGGCGACCGACGCCTGGTGGGCGGGCCTGCGCCGCCACCTGGGGCGACAGGGCGTCGAGGCGCCCGAGGCCCTGCTGCGCCGTGACGACCTGATGGAGCAGTGGGCGGACCCCGGCCTGGTGATCAGCCAGACCTGCGGCTACCTGCTGACCCATCAGCTCAAGGGCGATCTGCAGCCGGTGGCGACGCCGCACTATGCCGCGCCAGGCTGCGACGGGCCGATGTACGCCAGCGTCATTCTCGCCGGCCGCCGCCATGATGGCGCGCGGCTGGCTGATTTCGCCGGCGCTACGGCGGTCTACAGCCGGACCTACTCCCACGCCGGCTACAACGCCTTTCGGGGCATGGTCGCGCCCCTCGCCCAGGGGCGAGCCTTCTTCGGCGAGGTCATCGCCAGCGACAGCCACCTGGGCAGCATCGCCGCCGTGGCGGCGGGCGAAGGCGACATCGCCACCATCGACGCGGTGATCTACGCCTTCGTCGAGCGCTGGCGACCGGCGGCCCTCGAAGGAACCCGGCCCCTCGGCTTCACGCCGCAGGCCCCGGCCCCGCCCTATGTGGCCCCGCTCGCCGCATCCGCCGACCAGGTGGAGCGGCTGCGGGCGGCGCTGGACGCGGCGGCGGCCGACCCTCAGTTGAGGTCAGCTCGCGAAGCCCTGTTCCTCGGCGGCTTCAGCCCCTGCGATATGGACGCCTACGCCCCCATAGCCGGCCTCGAACAAAGCGCCATGGACTCGGGCTATCCCGATCTGCGCTGAGCTGCGCCAGCACGACGTGCGTTGACCGCGGCCGCCAGCCTCACCGCGATAATATCAAATGGGGGCTCTAGCCCGCGTTTACATATTGATTCACGACTCTTGTCGTATTCGTAATGCTGGACGATCTTCACATCGGTGGTCCGGTGAGTCCTAACTTGGGAAATATTCGGTCCGCCTGAGTTTGTCCGCTCTGGAACAGACGCCCGGCGCGGAGCAGAGTCGCGCGGTGCTTGATGAGGCCGAATTCCGTCTAGAATATAATCTACAGACAGCTTGCAGGTTGTTGATTAAGCGTAAGGATTGAGATGATCACGCTGCCAACGACAGAGCGGGAGTCGCACCGGGTCGACATGGTCCGTTCGTTCGGCCTGGTCGATCAGCCGCGTCCCCCTCAACACGACGAAATCGCCGCGCTGGCGCAAGAGCTCGCCGATACCCGTTGGGCCCTGGTCTCGCTCGTCGACGCCGAAAGGGTCTGGTTCTCGGGCGCGGTGAACTACTCCGCTCCGGACAACTGTCGCTGGGACTCGTTCTGCACTCACGTCATCTCGGCCCCCGACGAAACGACCTGGATCGCGGACGCGCGGGAGGACTTTCGGGTCAGCCAGCTGGCGACCGTCGTCGGCCCCCCTCACCTACGCTTCTACGCCGGCGCCCCCATCCTCGTGAACGGCCACGCGGTCGGTACGGTGTGTGTGTTCGACCCGGCCCCCCGGGCCTTCGACGCCGCGATCGCCAAATCGCTCACCCGTCTGGCCAATGTCGTCGCTGAGGACCTGGCCGCTCGCCATCGCGAACAGGCGATCCGCTCGGCCCTGATCGCCTCGGCGGACGCCCTGATCGAATGCGACCATCACGGCCTCATAACCAGCTGGTCCGAAGGCGCCTGTGAGGTTTTCGGCTTCTCGACGGCTGAAGCCCTGGGGCGCAACATCGACATCATCGTGCCGCCGGATCAGAAGGCGGCCCACAATCGCGCCTTCGAACGCTGGCGAATTCGAGGCGGCGCCCGTGTCGGCCGGCGTATCGAGCTGAGCGCCCGACGCAAAGACGGGAGTCTGGTCGACATCGAGCTGTGGATGTCGGTGGCGCATGTGCGCGGCGTGCCGCACATCCACGCCAATATACGCAACATCTCCGAGCGCACCGCCCAGGCCGCGGCCCTGCGCCGGGCGATCGACGAGGCCGAAGCCGCCAATGAGGCCAAGACGACATTCCTGACCAACATGAGCCACGAACTTCGGACGCCGCTGAACGGGGTGATCGGGGTCGTCGATCTGCTCTCGCAAACGCAGCAGTCCGCGCACCAGCGGGAGCTGACCTCGATCATCAAGGCCTCGTCGGACCAGCTGCGGCGACTGATCGGCGACATCCTCGACCTCGCCCGGATCGAAGCCGGCGAGCTCATACTCAATGAAGCGCCGATGTCCCTCGTCGAGCTCATCGCGGACGTCGCCGGCGTCGCGGGGCTGGCGGCGGAGGAAAAAGGCGTCGCCCTTCACAGGGAGCTGGATTCAAACCTGGCGGCCCAGGTCTGCGGCGACGCGCTCCGACTGAAGCAGATCCTGACCAACCTCGTCGCCAATGCGGTGAAGTTCACGGAGAAGGGCTCGGTCACCATCCGCGTCGGCCGCAGCGGAGACGCGTACCGGTTCGAGGTGACCGACACGGGCATCGGATTCGATCCGAGGCAGCGAGAGGCCATCTTCGGCCGGTTTCAGCAGGCCGACGGGACCATCACCCGCCGCTTTGGCGGCTCAGGACTTGGCCTCGCCATCTGCAGCGAGCTGGTCTGCGCGATGGGCGGCCAGCTGGACTGTGAAAGCACGCCGGGCAAGGGCGCGACCTTCTGGTTCACCGTCCCGCTCGCCGAAGCCGATGCGGCTGTCGCCGAAGAGGAGGCGACCCCGGAGGGCGCTACGGAGCTGGCGCGGGTTTTGGTTGTCGACGACAACCCGACCAATCGTCGGGTCGCCGAGCTGATCCTGCAGACGATCGGCATCGACGTGACCTGCGTCGAGGACGGCGAACAGGCCGTGGACGCCTTCCGTGTCGGCGGCTTCGACGCCATCCTCATGGACATGATGATGCCGGTCATGGATGGCGCGACGGCCACACGCGCGATCCGGCATATCGAGCGCCTACAGGGGTTGGCGCGGACCCCGATCATCATGCTGACCGCCAACAGCCTGCCCCAGCATATCGACGCCAGCCTGGCGGCCGGCGCCGACCTGCACCTGCCCAAACCGATGAGCCCTGAGGCCCTGTTGGGGGCGCTGGCCAGGGTCGAGCAACACCATCGCCCGTACAGGGCGGCGGGCTGAGCCCAGCCAGGCCCCTGAAAGGCTAGGGACCCTTCGCCGCCTGGGCTTCGATCTCGACCAGGTAGGCGGGGTTGGCGAGCCGGGCCACCTGGACGGTGACGCGGGCCGGCTGCTTGGGCTGGCCCGGATTGGCGAAGAAGGTGCGGTAGGCCTCGTTCATGCCCGCGAAGTCCATGACGCCGCCCTTGTCGGGATCGGCGACGAGATAGACGCGCATCATCACCACGTCGGCGAAGCTCATGCCCTGGGCCTTTAGCGCGGCTTCCATCCGCTGGAACACCCCCATGGCCTGGGTCTTGGTGTCCCCGAAGGCGGCGGGCTGGCCGGCGGCCGCGATGGAGGGCGGGGTCATGCCGCTGAGGTAGAGGGTGGATGAGCCGGCCGGGATGAGCACCGAGGTGGCGATCATGGCGCCGGGGGCGGCGTCGCGGTGGATTTCAGCGGCGTGAGCGCCTGAAACGGCCAGGCCCAGGGCTGCGGCCGAGAAGAGAACGGACTTCATGATGAGGCTCCTATCGCCGCGCCGCCGCCACATCGGCGGGGGTGGTGGTGGGTTTGTAGGTGTTGCCGAGGTTGCTGCGCACGTAATTGACCACGTCGCTGATCTGCTGGTCGTTCAGCATCCGGCCGAGCGGCGGCATGGCGTTGAAGCCGTTGACCACCACGGTGACCGGATAGGCCGCGACCGCCAGCTTCGGGTTCTTGGCCAGGGCCGGATAGGCGCCCGGATAGCCGACGCCGCCGGTCAGATGGCAGGCCTGGCAGACGTTCTTGAACACCGCCTCCCCGCCCTGGCCGGAAAACTGGCCGCCCGAGCTCTGGGCCAGGGCCGCCGAGGGGAACACGCCTAGGGCCGCGGCTGCGGCCAGGATCAATCTCAGCTTCATTGGGTCCTCCATCGATCAGGCCGCCACGACGCGCTGGTGCAGGGTCTTGACCGCGTTGAGCCCCGACAGGATCGCGTGCTCCTGCCAGATGCCGTACGAGGCGTGCTCTCCGGCCAGCAGCATCCGCCCGTCGAAGGAGATCAGGGTCTGGTAGTGCTCGGCCCGCCGCTCGGCGGTCCACTGGGACAGGCAGCCGGCGATCCAGGGCAGCCGCGACCAGGCCACCGTGACGCCATTCTCGTACTCGGTGTTGTACTGCGGATGGATCTGCGCCCCGTAGGCGACGATCTTCTTCAGCCGCTCCTCGGGCGCCATGGACGCGAACTCGTGGGTGGCGGGCCGGCCGCCGACATAGGCGCCCAGGAGCACGCCCTTGCCGGTCTGGGCGTAGTCGGTGTTGGGATAGCCGATCAGGCCGATGGGCATGTCGGTGTAGGTGATCCCGCCGTAGATCGCCTCGTCCTCTTCCCAGAACTTGCGCTTGAACTGCAGCCCGGCCTTGAAGTTGGTCGAATAGAGGGTCGACTGGATGGCGGCCTGCATCTTGGCGCTGACCTGCATCGGCAGCTTGCCGAGCACCGGCGCGGGGATGGTGTTGATGCAGTACTGGGCCGTGGCGGTCTGGACGGGGCCGCCCTTCAGGGTGTCGACGTAGGAGACCGTCACCCCGTTGGCGTCCTGCTTGACCTCGGTGACCCGGCAGCTGAGCTTGATCACGGGGCCCAGCTCGCGGGCGAAGGCGTCGCCGATACGGCCCATGCCGCCGACCGGCTGGAAGATGGTCGACTGGTGGTCGGTCTCGAAGCCCTGGCCGATATAGGCCCACATCCGCGACTGCAGCACGTCGTGGAGGGGCATCGGGTCGGAGTACTGCGGACCGATCGGCCCGCCGCCCTCGGCGATCTCATAGCCGCGGCGGTTGGCGGTCGCCCGGCTCTTCACATAGCGCCCGTCCTTGTCGAGGGCGCCCCAGCCGCGGAGCGCCTCCAGCAGCAGCTCCTTGTCTTCCTTGGTGATCGCCTTGTCGTAGGCGCCGGTGTTGGCGCCCATCGACAGCAGCTCGGCGGCCTGGCCCTGG
>DAICXL010000073.1:0-12308 GCA_027312185.1 Caulobacterales bacterium
GGTCGTCGTGCTGGCCGTGAATCTCGACCAGCGCTTCGCCGAGCTGGCGCATCACCTGCACGCTCACCGGCTGGTCGTTGACGAAGGCGCGGGAACGGCCGTCGGCCGAGACCTGGCGGCGCAGGACGAGGTCGTCGCCCGGCTCGGCGGCGAGGCCCTTGTCGTCGAGATAGGCCCAGGCGGGGTGGCCGGGCGGCGGTGCGAACACCGCGGCCGCGCTGGCCTGGGACGCCCCGCGCCGGACCAGCCCGGCGTCGGCGCGGACGCCGGTGGCCAGGCCCAGGGCGTCGAGGACGATGGACTTGCCCGCCCCGGTCTCGCCGGTGAGCGCAGTGAGGCCAGGCCCGACCGCGAGGTCGAGGGCCTCTATCAACACCACGTCTCGAATCGTCAGGCCAATCAGCATGCGCCGACCATCTTAGGCCGATGCGCGGGCCGCATCACCGTCTCGAAGCACGCACGAGCCGCACTAACCCTCGAGCGGGTTCTTAACTTCCTTCGACGCGCCCTTCGGCACCTCGATGGGCTTGAGGCCCTTGGAGGTGAGGAGGCTGTAGGCGGCGGTGTACCAGCGGTCGCCCGGGTAGTTGTGGCCGAGCACGGCGCCGTCGCGGTTGGCCTCGTCGACCAGCCCCAGGGTCAGATAGGCCTCGACCAAGCGGTACAGGGCCTCCGGCGCATGGCTGGTGGTCTGGTAACGGTCGATGACGTTCTTGAAGCGGCCGATGGAGGCCAGGGGCTGGCCGTTGCGCAGATACCAGCGGCCGACGGTCATCTCCTTGCCCGCCAGCTGGTCCTGGACCATGTCGAGCTTGAGCTTGGCGTCGGTGGCGTAGGGCGTGGTCGGATAGCGGCGGATCACGTCGGTCAGGGCGGCGCGGGCCTGCTCGGTCGCGGCCTGGTCGCGGCCCACGTCGGTGATCTGCTCGAAGTAGCAGACCGACTTCAGATAGAAGGCGTAGGGCGCGCTGGGGCTGCCCGGGTAGAGGGCGATGAAGCGGTCGGCATCGGCCACGGCGTCGGCGTAGGCGTTCGACTGATAGTGGGCGAAGGCCTGCATGAGGATCGACCGGCGAGCCCATTCCGAATAGGGGTGCTGGCGCTCGACCTCGTCAAAATATTGGGCCGCATCGTTCCAGCGGCGCTTGTCCAGCTGCTCGGCGCCCGTGGCGTAGAGCAGCTCCACCGGGCGCTCTTCATAGACGATGCGGGTCTTCTTCTTGCCGGCGCAGGCCGACAGGGACATGGCGGCGATCGCGGCGACGGCGATCACGGTGTACGTACGGCCGCGGGTAGAACGAAGCACGAACGGGTATCCTCTCGAAGCGGGAATGCGGACGCCATCCCGGTGGGCCCCGGCCGGTTCTACACCAGCCCCGCCCCCCGACAAACCCCGCTTGAACTTAGACGGCTTGAGCCAGGTCCGCGGCGAAAATACGTTCGCGCCATGCATCCGGGCGGGCGACGAGTTCGCGCACCAGGGCGTTGTTCATGGCGTGGCCCGCATAGCGGCCTTCGAAGCGGCCGCTCACCGGCGCGCCCAGGATGTAGAGGTCACCCACCGCGTCCAGCGCCTTGTGGCGCACGAACTCGTCCGGGAAGCGCAGGCCTTCCGGGTTCAGCACGCGGTCGCCGTCGACCACCACGGCGTTCTCCAGGCCGCCGGCCTGGGCGAGGCCGCGGGCGCGCAAGGCCTCGACCTCATGCACGAAGCCGAAGGTGCGGGCGCTGGCCAGTTCGCGGCGGAACGAGGACTCGTCGACGCGAAGGGTGATGCGCTGGCGGCCGATGGCGCGGCTGGCGAAGGCGATTTCGAAATCGACCTCGAGGCCCGGACGGGCGGAGACGTTGGGCGACAGGGCCGCCCGCTTGTCGCCGTGGACGACTTCGATCGTCTCCAGAATCTCGATGTAGCGGCGGGGGGCGTCGAGGGTGCGCCGGCCGGCCTGGTCGATCAGCTTGATGAAGGGGGCGGCCGAGCCGTCCATGATCGGCAGCTCAGGGCCGTCGAGCTCGATCACCGCATTGTCGACGGACAGGGCGGACAGGGCGGCGAGCAGGTGCTCGACCGTGGACACGGTCACACCGCCCGCGCCGATCTCGGTGTTGAGCTGGGTACGGACGACCGCGTCGGCCGAGATCGGGATACGGTTCTCGCCGGGAAGATCGCCCCGGACGAAAACTATGCCGTGGCCCGCGGGCGCCGGACGGATGGCGACGCGAACGTGACGACCGGAATGGACGCCGACACCAGCGAAAACCGCCGGCCCAGCCAGCGTGTGCTGCAGGATCTCCAAGCCAGCCACTCGAACCCTTGTCCATTGCGGCGGCGGAAATCCGCCACTTCGCCTACTGGCTTACGAGCCGTGCTGCACCGCCACAACACAACTCCTGTTTCCGAATGTTTCTCCTAAGCCGCGAACGGATCGGGAGTTTTCCGGGCGGGACTAGTTGGCCAGGCGGCGCAGGAAGGACGGGATATCCAGGTCTTCGCTGGCTTCCGGGGCTTCCTGAGGCTGCATGGCGACGGCGGCGGAGCCTTGCTGCACCGCAGGACGGGGCATCGGATTGGGAGCCCGCGGCGCGGGGGCGGGATGGGCCTCGTAACGCGGCCGGCCGCCGAACAGGCTGAGCCAGCCGCCCTTCTTGGCTTCGCTTGCCTGGGGCGCTTCCTCATAGGCTTCGGGCTGGTCGCGCTCAGGCGCGCGGTCCTGGTAGGCGCGCGGGGCCTGGATCACCGGCTCGCGGGACGCCGGGGCGGGCTCGAGGTAGAGGTCGTCGTCCTCGTCGGCCACCGACGGGTCGACGATGCGGATGGTCGGGCGAGCCTCTTCGGCGGCGTATTCAGGCTGCGGGGCGGCGCTGGCGACGGCGGCCTCGGGCCAGAAGGACGCGTTCTCGGGCTCGGGCGCCACGGCTTCCACGAAGGCGGGAGCGGCGGCGGCGGCGGCCGGAACCGGCTCGGGCGCCGGCGAGGTCACCACGGCGGGGCGGTGGCTCTGCTGGCCGCCGCGGGGGGCGATCAGGGGCGCGGCGGTGGAGGCGGCGCGCGGCTCGGTCATGACGGCCGAACCGGAGTCCATGCCGGTGGCGACCACCGAGACGCGGATCTTGCCCTCGAGGGCCGGATCGAAGGCGGCGCCGAAGATGATGTTCGCGTCCTGGTCGACTTCCGAGGAGATGGCGTTCGCCGCCTCGTCGACTTCGAGCAGGGTCATGTCCAGGCCGCCGGTGACGTTGACCAGCACGGCCTTGGCGCCCTTCAGCGACACCTCGTCGAGCAGCGGGTTCTGGATGGCGTTGTGGGCGGCGTTCAGGGCGCGGTCTTCGCCGCCGGCCTCGCCGGTGCCCATCATGGCCTTGCCCATCTCGGTCATCACCGAGCGGACGTCGGCGAAGTCGAGGTTGATCAGGCCCGGGAGGACCATGAGGTCCGTGATCGAACGGACGCCCGAGTGCAGCACCTGGTCGGCCATGCCGAAGGCCTCCGCGAAGGTGGTCTTCTCGTTGGCGATGCGGAAGAGGTTCTGGTTGGGGATGACGATCAGGGTGTCGACGTAGCGCTGCAGGTCGCTGACGCCCTGGTCGGCCAGGCGCATGCGGTGGCGGCCCTCGAACATGAAGGGCTTGGTGACGACGCCGACGGTGAGGATGCCGCGCTCGCGGGCCGCCTTGGCGATGATCGGCGCGGCGCCGGTGCCTGTGCCGCCGCCCATGCCGGCGGTGATGAAGACCATGTGGGCGCCGTCGAGGTGCTCGTCGATCTCGGGGATCGATTCCACGGCGGCCGACTGGCCAACTTCCGGGTGGGCGCCGGCGCCCAGGCCCTGGGTGATCGACACCCCGAGCTGGATGCGGCGGTCGGTCTTGGCGAAGGCCAGCTGCTGGGCGTCCGTGTTGGCGACCACGAACTCGACGCCCAGAAGGCCGGCGTCGATCATGTTGTTCACGGCGTTGCCGCCGGCGCCGCCGACGCCGAACACGACGATACGGGGCTTGAGTTCAGTGGCGCGGGGCGCCGAAAGATTGATCGCCATGGGCTTCATTCCTAGACCACCGGACCTTCGTGATCGCGCCGCGCTCCCCGCCGCCGAGGCATGCGCCGCCCTGAAGGTCGATAAGTGCGCCGTCATCCTTAATCCGCAGTTAACCGTCTTAAGACGAGTCGGCCGCGCGTCACCCCGTGGATGAGCGGAATTTTCTGATTCGGTTGAGGAATTTCCACTTGCCCCTCAGCCGCGACGATTCGGACACGTACGGAATCGTTAACGCGGCGGCGCCCGCCAGGGTTGAGAAGCTTGGCCTTAAACGCCGGATCGGCAGGATTTTTAGAGATTCTCCCGCAGCCAACCGGCCGCGCGGTTGAGCACGCCGACGCGCGCCTCTCCGTCGCGGACGGAGCGAGGGCCGCCGAGGATCCGGCTGGCGACGGCCTCGCGGGGGCCGAAGGCGGCGCGGTGCAGGACGCCAGCGGCGGCGCAGAACGCCGGGCCGGAGGCGGCTTCGGCCAGGTGCGGGGCTCGGCGGGGCCGGCCCAGGCGGACAGGGCGGTCGAACACGCGCACGGCCAGCTCGCGCACGCCCGAGAGCTGGCTGGCCCCGCCGGTGAGCACCACGCCGGCGCCCGCTTCGATCGGCGCGCCGGAGGCCTTGAGGCGCTCGCGCAGCAACTCCAGGGTCTCCTCGACGCGCGGCGCGATGACGCCCTTGAGCAGGGAGCGCGGGGCGATGACGGGACCGGCGCCGGGATCGTCGCCGCGCGGCGGCGCCTCGATCATCTCGCGGTCCTCGTTGGCCGAGGCGATGGCCGAGCCGTGCAGGGTCTTGATTCGCTCGGCGCCGGCCAGGGTGGTGGACAGGCCGCGGGCCACGTCGGCGGTGACGTGGGCGCCGCCGACCGCGAGAGAGTCGACGTGCACCAGGGAGCCCCCGGCGAAGACGGCGGTGGAGGTCGAGCCGCCGCCCATGTCTATACAAATGCAGCCGAGGTCCATCTCGTCGTCCTCCAGCGCGGCCAGGGCCGAGGCGAAGGGGGCGGCGACGACGCCTTCGAGCTGAAGGTGGGCCAGCTCAAGGCAGTGGCCCAGGGTGTTGAAGGCGGCCTCGTCCATGGTGACGACCAGCAGCTCGAGGCCCAGCTCGCGGCCGAACATGTCGCGCGGATCGCGCACGCCCCTGGCGCCGTCGACAGACCAGCCGATGGGCAGCAGGTGGATGGCCCGGCGGCCCGGGAAACGGGCCTGGGCCAGGGCCATGTGCAGGGCGCGGCTGAGGTCCTGGTCGCCGATGGGACGGGCGCCGAGCGAGACCCCGGCGCGGACCCGGTGGCTGGCCAGCTGCCCGCCGGCGGTGGTGAGGGTGACGGCGGAGACCGAGACCCCCGCCATGGTCTCGGCGCGCTCCACGGCCTGGGCCACGGCCTGGGCGGCCTCCTCCATGTTGACGATGGCGCCGCCGCGCACGCCCCGGGCGCGGACGTGGGCCACGCCCGCCACCTGGATGGTGCGGTCCTGCTCGCCGTCGGGGCCCATGCGCTGGGAGCCGTCGGCCTTCATGATGAAGCAGCCGATCTTGGAGGCCCCGAGATCCACGGTCGCCACCAGCGACGGACGAGCCGCGCCCCTGACCTTCAACCCATCCCGGGCCTCAAGACGATCCTGCAGCCGCGACATCAATCAGCCCCTACAAACCCCAGCCCCGCGAGGGGCGACTAAAAATATCAGGCCCCGGCGTCTTCCGCCGACGTCCGCGGGCGCACCGCGATCATCTGCGGGTCGCGCAGGTCGATCCGCGCGAACCCCAGCTCCAGCAGGCGCGAGCGCTGGTCGAGCTGGTCGAGCTGGATTAGGGCGGCGTCCTCGCCGGTCGCCGGCAGCTGGATCAGCCCGCCGTCCTTCAATCGAATGTCCCAGCGGCGGCCGTCGACGCGGACCAGGGCCTCCAGGCGCTTGGTCAGGGCGGGCCGGGTCTGCACCAGGGGCAGGATGGCGGCGGCCGCCTCGGCCGCGCCCTGCCCCACCACCAGCGGCAGGTCGGGGAAGCGGCCAGGATCGGCCTCGGGAATGACGTGGCCCTCGGGGTCGACCACGCTGGTGACGCCGCCCGACTGCCACACGGCCAGGCGCGGGCGCTCATCGACGGTGACCAGCAGGGTGTCGGGCAGCAGGCGCGATACCGAGGCGCCGGAGACCCAGCCGACGCTTTCGGCCCGGTCGCGCAGGGCCACGAGGTCGAGGCCGAGGATCGGCGTGGCGCCGGCCACGCCCAGGGCCTGGCGGATATAGGGGTCGGAATAGGCCGAGGCGCCCTTGATCTCGATGCGGGCGACCCGGAAGCCGATGGCGCCCATGCGGTTGTCGAGGCCGTGGCCGATCGCCGAAACCAGGGCCTGGGCCCGGCCGCCGGTGGCCAGCATCAGCACCAGGCCGGCCGCGAACACGCTGCAGGCCCCGGCCAGGGCGACCTGGGGCTTGAGGCCCACGCCGGAGGCGCCGCGCAGTTTCGCGGGCGCGTAGGCCGGCGCCTTGCCCCGGCCGCCACGCGTCTTCTTCCCAGCAGAGGTCCCGCGCATTACCGCGGGCATGAAGCGTCTTCCACGATCCAGAGCACCAGTCTGTCGAAGTCCATGCCCAGATGAGCGGCCTGCTCTGGCGCGAGCGAGGTCGGCGTCATGCCGGGCTGCGTATTGACCTCCAACAGCACCAGATCGTCCTTAACGTCGTCATAACGCAGGTCAGATCGGCTAACGCCCCGGCAACCTAATGCCGCGTGCGCGGCCTCGGACATGCGCAGCGCCGCCGCTGTCACCGCCGGCGGCAGGTCGGCCGGAACGACGTGGATCGAGCCGCCCTCGCCGTATTTGGCGTCGTAGTCATAGAAGCCCGAGCGGGGCACGATGTCGGTCACCGTCAGGGCGCGCGGCCCCCCCGCCTCGCCCACGACGGCCACCGCCAGCTCGCGGCCGGCGATATAGGGCTCGACCATCACCTCGTCGCCCAGGGCCCAGCCGGGCTCGCCCACCTCGGCGACCGGCCGATTGGCGCCCTCGCTAACCAGATAGACGCCGACGGACGAGCCTTCGGCGTTCGGCTTGACCACATAGGGGGGCGGGATGACGTGGTCGCGTGCGACATCATGTCGGTCGAACAGGCCGCCGCCAGGCACCCGCACGCCGGCCGCGGCCAGCACCGCCTTGGCCTTGGCCTTGTCCATCGCCAGGGCCGAGGCCAGCACGCCCGAGTGGGTGTAGGGGATGGCCAGGGTCTCCAGCACGCCCTGGACGCAGCCGTCCTCGCCCCATTCCCCGTGCAGGGCGTTGAAGACGATGTCCGGCTTCAGTTCGGCCAGGCGCTGGGCCACGTCGCGGCCGGCGTCCACCCGGCTGACCTTGGCTCCGAGCCGCTCGAGCGCATCGGCGCAGGCCGCGCCCGAGACCAGGCTCACGTCCCGCTCCGGTGAGAGACCGCCGAGGAGGACGGCGACGTGGCGACCGGCGAGAGGCTTGGACATGAGGCGCGACTCCATGAGGGACGCGCTGTTCTAGGGCCAGGACGCGCCGAGTGAAACGGCGGGCGGTGGGGCGGAAAGTCTCGCCCTAGGCCGCCTTGTTCAGGATGGCGGCCCGAGGCAGTTCGACCCAGAAGCGCAGGCCGCCAAGGTCGGAGTCCTCGACCCCCATACGGCCGTTCTGCAGGCTGGCCATTTCTCGGCAAAGGGCCAGCCCCAGGCCCGCGCCCTCGACCTGGCCGTTCTCCTGGCCCAGGCGCTCAAAGGCGTTGAAGAGGGCGTGGCGCTGCTCGGCCGGCACGCCCTGGCCGTTGTCGGCGACCTCGAAACGGATGGCGCCGGAGGGGGCGCGGCGGGCGGTGATGCGCACCACCGGCGGCCGGCCGCCGTACTTGGCCGCGTTGACCAGCAGGTTGACGAGGATCTGGCGCAGGCGGAGCGGGTCCGCGATCACCTCGACCGCGTCCACGTCGCAGGTCGGGGCGTCGAGGACCGCGGACAACTGGCTGGTGCGGAAACGGGCGAGATGGACCGCCGTGCGGATGGCCTCGCCCACCTGCACCGGCTCCAGCCGGACCGAGGCCTTGCCCGATTCGATGGCGGCGGTGTCAGTCAGGTCGCGGGCCAGGGCGTCCACCTCAGCGCCGGTGATGGTGATCTGGTTCAGGGCGTCGCGCTGCTGGTCGGTGAGGGCGCCCATCCGCCCGTCACGGAGCAACTCGGCCAAGGTCGTGACGCCGGAGAGGGGGGAACGGATCTCATGGCTGACATAGGCCAGGAGGCGGCTCTTGAGGGCGTTCAGCTCCTCGGCCTTGGCCCGGCGCTCGTCGAGCTCCATGGCGTACCGCTCCAGCCGCTGCAGCAGGGCCGACACCGGCAGAACGGTGAACACCATCGTCGCCAGCAAGACCTGGATCACAAAGGTCCGGTCGACCGAGACGAGGTTGGCCACCGTCGCGGGTCCACGCCCCAACATCGTCGCCGCCACTGCGACGACGGAGGTCAGGACCACCGCGGTGACGCCGCCGAGCTCCCGGTGGGTCATTGCGCCGACGACCAGAAACGGCGCCAGCATGAACAGCGCCGGAGCGTGGCTCTGCAGCAGAATGCCCAGGGCTCCGAGCAGCACGACCGTCTGACCGGACGCGAAGTACAGCCAGCCCCTACGGGTGGTGGGCCGCGCCTGACTGCGCCCCACGGTCAAGGCGAAGCAACCGATGATCGCCATGCCCAGCCCGACGCCGAAGGCCCAGCGCACGAACACCTCTCCGGGGTTCGAATCGGGTACGCCGAACGCGAAGACGGCGGCCGCGGCGGCGGCGGTCGCGATGGGCGCGCCGAGGAGCGGGACCATCAGGAAGGCGAGAAAAGAGCGCGGGCTCTCGATCGGGGGACCGATCCGGCGCACCACCGCCAGGGCCAGGCCCATGTTGGCGATATTCAGCAGCGGCAAGACGATCGCCAGCCACAGGGGCGAGCCCCAGACCACGTTGGCGGCCATCATCGCAAAGCCTGTCAGGGCGACGATCGCAACCCGCTCGGCCTTGAGCCGCCCCCAGCGGACGGCGAAGGCGACGGCCAGCGCGTCCATCGGCCAGACCACCGACACGGCGTCGATCTGCCGAGTCAGGGCCATCGACCCCCAGGCCAGCGCGCCCATGAGGGCGGCGAAGGCGAGGATCAGACCGAAGCGGCTAAGTCGAGTAGTCGTCATAAGGGCAAGCTAGGGCGAACCTCTGATAGCGAGGTTAATCTGAGGCGCGACCGATGCGTTTGATCTCCCAATCGAGCTGAAGCCCCAGCTTGCGCTTGACGTCGCGGCGCACCGCCTCGCCGAGCGCTTCCAGCTCGGCGGCGGTGGCCTCGCCGGTGTTGATCAGGAAGTTGGAATGGAGCGGGGAAAACATCGCCCCGCCCACCGGCTTGCCGCGCCATCCGGCCTCGTCGACCAGCTTCCAGGCCGAATGGCCGGGCGGGTTCTTGAAGGTCGAGCCGCCGGTCTTTTCGCGGATGGGCTGTGTCTGTTCTCGCCGCGCGGTGATGGACAGCATGCGCTTGGTCACCTCGGCCGCGTCGTCGGGCACGCCGCGGAACAGGGCGCCGGTGAAGATCGTCCCGGTCTCGGCCGCCGTGGCCGACTTGCGGTAGGAAAAGCGCATCTGGGCGTTGGTGAAGGTGACGGGCTCGCCCTGGCGGGTCAGGCCGTAGGCCTCGACCAGCACGTCCTTGGTCTCCTGGGTGTAGCAACCGGCGTTCATCACCAGGGCCCCGCCCACCGTGCCCGGCACGCCGGTGTAGAACTCCAGCCCGGCGATCCCGGCGGCGGCGGCGGCCTTGGAGACCTGGGCGTCCAGGGCCGCGGCGCCGGCGCGGATCAACCCGCCCTCCAGCGCCTTGACCTCAGCGAAGGCGCGGCCCAGCCGGATCACCACCCCTTCGACGCCGCCGTCGCGGACCAGGGTGTTGGAGCCGACCCCCAGCATGGTGACGGGGATGGATGCCTCCAGGCCCTTGAGGAAGGCGGCGAGATCGGCCTCGTCGGCGGGCAGGAACAGCACGTCGGCCGGCCCCCCGACGCGCAGCCAGGTGAAGGGCGCGAGGGCCTCGTCGCGGACGATCCGCCCACGGACTTCAGGGAGGGTGTCGCGCCAGTCGGTCATAAGTTTGCGCCATCCCAACCAACACCGCTCATCCCCGCGGAAGCGGGGACCCAGATCTTTGGCTGGGACTGCGGCGGTTCGAACTGGGTGCCCGCTTCCGCGGGGATGAGCGGTGTGGGGTTCACTGCAACGCCTCCAACTGCGCCGGCAGGGCGTAGGCCCAGGTGGTGATGTCGCCGGCGCCGAGGAGCACGACGAGGTCGCCGGCTCTCGCCTCCTGGGCGACCAGGGCCGGCAGGGCGCTGGGGCTCTCCAGGGGCAGGGCGCGGCGGTGGCCGGCGCGGCGCAGGCCCTCGACCAGACTATCGCGGCTGACGCCCTCCATCGGGGCCTCGCCGGCGGCATAGACGTCGGCGACCAGCACCACGTCGGCGTCGTTGAAGCAGCCGCAGAACTCGGCGAACAGGTCGTTCAGGCGCGAATAGCGGTGGGGCTGAACCACGGCGATCACGCGGCCGCCGGCGTCCTGCATGTCGCGGGCGGCCTTGAGTACGGCGGCGATCTCGACCGGGTGGTGGCCGTAGTCGTCGACGACGGTGATCCCCCGCGCCTTGCCGGTGACGGTGAAGCGGCGCTTGACCCCGCCGAAGCCGGCCAGGCCCGCCCGGATGGCGTCGGCGCTCACGCCCAGTTCGCGGGCCACGGCGATGGCGGCCAGCGCATTGAGGACGTTGTGGCCGCCGGGCATGGGCAGGTGCAGCCCCTCCAGCATCAGGGGTTCGCCGTCGCGGGGGGTGACCTGGACGTCGAAACGGGCGCCGTCCGGGCCCTGGGTGACGTTGAGGGCGCGGACCTCGGCCTGGGGATTGGTCCCGTAGGTGACCATGCGCCGGTTCTCGACCCGCCCGATAAGGGCCTGGACCTCGGGGTGGTCGAGGCAGACCGCGGCGAAGCCGTAGAAAGGGATGTTCTCCACGAAGTCGCAGAAGGCCTGTTTGACCTTCTCGAAGTCGCCGTAGTGGTCGAGGTGCTCGGGGTCGATGTTGGTGACCACCGCAACGGTGGACTTCAGCCGCAGGAACGAGCCGTCAGACTCGTCGGCCTCGACCACCATCCAGTCGCCCTCGCCGACCTTGGCGTTGGTGCCATAGGCGTTGATGATGCCGCCGTTGACCACCGTCGGATCGAGGCCGCCGGCGTCGAGCAGGGCGGCGATCATCGAGGTGGTGGTGGTCTTGCCGTGGGTGCCGCCCACCGCCACCGAATATTGCAGCCGCATCAGCTCAGCGAGCATCTCGGCGCGGCGCACCAGGGGGATGCGGCGGGCCCGGGCGGCGGCGAACTCGGGGTTGTCGGGCTTGACGGCGGTGGAGAACACCACCGCGCTGGCGCCTTCGACATTGGCCGGGTCATGGCCGATGAAGACCTTGATGCCCAGCTTCTCCAGCCGCTCGGTGTTGGCGCTGGCCTTGGCGTCGGAGCCGGACACCGTGTAGCCGATCTTGCGCATGATCTCGGCGATGCCGCTCATGCCGATGCCGCCGATGCCGACGAAGTGCACGGGGCCGAGCGAGAACGGGGTCGGGCGAAGGTTCATCACCCTCCCCTAGCTTATTCGCGGCGGCTCACAAATTGTCCGGTCGTTCGGTGCGCCACGCGCCTCCCCTACACCGGCGCCCGGCACTCGAAGTTTTCGGCCTCGTCGATGCTGCCGCGGCCCTTGTAGCGGGCGACCTCGGGGTAGACGCACAGGGTGCGGGTGCGGACCGGCTTGCCGTCGACGACGTTCGCAGCGGTCATCCGGGCGGGGGCCTTGTCCTCCTCGACCCAGGCGACGAGGGCGCCGAGGCCGTCGAACACGTCGGGGCCGCCGCCGCCGCGGCAGTGGCTCATCCCCGGCATCATGAACAGGCGGTAGAAGTCCTGCACCTGTCGGCGCGCCGCCGGCGTCGTCGAGCCGCCGACCTCCTTCACCACCGAATTGAAGTAGTCGATCGAGCTGTAGGGCGTGATCCCCCAGTCGGCCCAGCCATGGTACTGGATCAGCTTGCCGCCGCGGTCGCGGAACGGCCGCAGGTCGGCGTCGATCGAATTCAGCCGGCCGGCCCGCTGGTCGGCGATCGCCACGTCGCGGTCCAGGTCCAGGGTCGCGAAGTTCCACGCCGGATCCTGGAACACGAAGTAGCGGTAGAACGACTGGGC
>DAICXL010000074.1:0-11662 GCA_027312185.1 Caulobacterales bacterium
GCCGAACAGGAAGGCGAAGGGCAGCAGGAGCACGATCACCTGCGGCGACTGCAACAGGGCCAGGGCGAAGAGGTCGAGCACGCTGGCGTCGCGGGCGCGGGTGCCCACGGTCCGCGACAGCTCCACGAAGTCGATCAGCATGATGATGAACGAGATCACGGCCAGGGCCGCGCCGACGCCCGTCAGGGTGCGGGCCAGGACATAGCGCTCGATGTGGCCGAGGCGCAGCACGCCCTTGCTCAAGATCCGGCCCCTGCGAACTGCGGCGCGCCGGCGCGCCGGCGGCGGCGGCGCTCCTCGCGGGCGGAGGGCGCGCGCGGCCCGTTGCGGAACACGGCGGCCCAGGCCAGGGCGGTGGGCGCGATGGGCACGAGGTACTGCAGCACGTTGAGGTCCACGTTCGACGTGCACGCGGCCTGCACGCCAAAGCCCACGATCCGCACCACCGCCGCGATCAGGGCCGCGCGCGCCACCCGCTTGCCGTAGCCCAGCCGGCTGAACGCCCCGCCCAGCACGGCCCACAGGGCCAGCATCATGAAGGCGTAGTTGTAGAGCGGCGAGGCCAGCCGGTAGTGGGCCTCGGCCAGCATCTGCTTGCGGTTGCGCTGCTCCCACTCCTGGGTCAGGTCCGGATAGACCAGCTCGTGCAGATAGCGGTCGGCGGTCTTGAAGTGGAGGACGTCCACGCTCTTCAGATAGGGCCCCAGCTCCAGGGTATATTCGTCGAAGGCGAGGAAGTTCAGCACGCCGGACGAGTTGAAGCCCTCGTTGGAGCCGTCCTGCATGACCAGCACCGGCTCGCCGCGGCGCTTGGTGACGATGCCGCGCCGGGCGGTGTAGGTGGTCGAGCCGCCCTCCGGCATCTCGCGGTAGATGAACAGGTTGCGCAGGACGCCGCCCTGCTCGACCTGCTGGACATAGATGGTCAGGCCGGGGGTCGGCTGGGTGAACTCGCCCGGCTTGACCAGGGCGGCGGCCAGGTCGGTGCGGATGCGAAACAGCTCCTGGCGCATCTCGCGGGCGCACCAGGGCTGGATCCACAGGTTGGTGGCCAGGGTCAGCACCACCGCCAGGGTGGCCAGCTTCACCGCCGGCGCCACCACCCGCCAGCGGCTCATGCCGGCGGCGAAGCAGATCACGATCTCCTGCTCGATGTGCAGCCGGTTCAGCGCCAGCAGGGCGGCCACGAAGACCGCGATCGGCAGCACCATCGACATCAGCTGGGGCATGGTCAGCAGGACGATGCGGCCGAACACGAGCACGTTCTGGCGCTGATCGACCATCAGGTCGAGGCTCGACAGGCTCTGGCTGAGCAGGGCGACCGCGCCTAAGGCCAAGGCCGCCGCCAGGGTGGGGGCCAGCAACTGCCGGAAAAGATAGCCTTCGATCAGTCGCATATGGCCTTGAGCGCCGCCCCGGGATGTCGCCGTAAATCGCCGTGTTGCGGGGGAAGGCCGCGCGGCCCATGTTCTACACGCCCCCCGCGCGGGGCCACAACCATAACCCTGCGCGGCAGCCAATTACGGCTAAGCTTCCGCTTGCAGATCAACCGCAGCTTGCGCCCAGCCGCGCCGGCGCGAGGAGTACGGCATGGATATTCAGTTCGTTGGCAAGGCCGAGGCGCTGGACGGGGCGGTCCTGGCGGTGCTGGCCTATGACGGGGCGGCCCTATCGCCCGCTGCGCAAGGAGCCGACGCCGCGTCGGGCGGGGCGGTCGCATCCGCCATCGCCGCCGGCCGGTTCAAGGGGGCCAAGGGCCACGCCCTGGACTTCCTCGCCCCGGCCGGGGTGGGCGCCGCCCGCCTGCTGGTGGTGGGCGTGGGTCCCAAGGACGGCCTCGACGGGCTCGGCGCCGAGCAGGCGGCGGCCAGCGCTTATCAGGCGGTGAAGGCCTCGGGCCTGACCACCCTGGTGCTGGACTTCGACGGGTTGGACGCGGCGGGCGCCGCTCGCGCCGGCCTTGGCGTGCGCCTGGCCGCTTACCGATTCGACCGCTACCGCACCAAGGAGAAGCCCGAGGCCAAGCCGTCGATCGAAACGGTCCGCATCGTCGCCGCCGACCCCGAGGCCGCCCGCGCCGCCTTCGCCGAACAGGCGGCCATCGCCGACGGCGTCGCCTTCACCCGCGACCTGGTTTCCGAACCCGCCAACGTGCTTTACCCCGAAGAGTTCGCGCGCCGTGTGAAGGCGCTCGAGAGCCTCGGCCTGGTGGTCGAGATCCTCGGCGAGGCCGAGATGGAGAAGCTCGGCATGGGCTCCCTGCTCGGCGTCGGCCAGGGCTCGGTGCGCGAAAGCCAGTTGGCCGTCATTCAGTGGAACGGCGGCAAGCCGGGTGATCAGCCCATCGCCTTCGTCGGCAAGGGCGTCTGTTTCGACACCGGCGGCATCTCCATCAAGCCCGCCGAGGGCATGGAGGACATGAAGTTCGACATGGGCGGCGCCGGCGCCGTGGCCGGGCTGATGCACGTGCTCGCCGCGCGCAAGGCCAAGGTCAATGTGGTGGGCATCCTCGGCCTGGTCGAGAACATGCCCGACGCCAACGCCCAGCGGCCCGGCGACGTGGTCACCTCCATGTCCGGCCAGACGATCGAGGTGATCAATACCGACGCCGAAGGCCGCCTCGTGCTGGCCGACGCCGTCTGGTACTGCAAGCAGCGGTTCAACCCGAAGTTCATCGTCGACCTGGCGACCCTGACCGGGGCGATCATCGTCTCGCTCGGCTTCGACTACGCTGGCCTGTTCTCCAACAACGACGCCCTGTCCGAGGAGCTCCTGGCCGCCGGCGTCGCCGAGGCCGAGCCCCTGTGGCGCATGCCTCTGCCGGCGGCCTACGAGAAGCTGATCGACAGCCCGATCGCCGACATGAAGAACATCGGCGGCCGGTACGGCGGCTCGATCACCGCCGCCCTGTTCATCCAGCGCTTCGTCGACGGCTGCCCCTGGGCGCACCTCGATATCGCCGGCACCGCCTGGAAGAAGACCTCCACGGTCCCCACCAGCCCGGAAGGCGCCACCGGCTATGGCGTGCGCCTGCTGAACCGGCTGGTGAAGGACAGGTACGAGGAAGCCTAGGCCGTGACCTGCGAGGTCTGGTTCTACCACCTGGAGCAGACGGCCCTCGACCAGGCCCTGCCCGAGTTGCTGGAAAAGACCCTGGCCAAGGGCTGGCGGGCGCTCGTCCGCACGCCTTCGCCCGACCGGGCGCAGCACCTCGACGACTGGCTGTGGAGCTACCGCGAGGACAGCTTCCTGCCGCACGGGGTCGCGGGCGAGCCTCAGGACGCGCGCCAGCCGGTGCTGATCACGACGGGGCCGGACGGGCCGAACGGGGCCCAGGCCCTGTTCCTCCTCGACGGCGCCGAGCCGGGAGCCCTGGACGCCTATGAGCGTTGCCTGATCCTGTTCGACGGCCGCGACGAGGCGGCCGTCGCGGGGGCGCGGACGAGTTGGAAGACGCTAAAGGGACGGGGACTGCCGGTCTCCTACTGGAAGCAGGGCGAGCGTGGATGGGAGAAGACCGCATGAGGCGCATCGGGCTGGCGGCGGCCGCAATCGCGATCCTGGCCGGGTGCTCCAGCGACCCCAAGCCGGCGCCGGCCCCGCCGCCTCCGCCGCCTCCACCCCCGCCCCCGGCGGCTCCGATCAGGCTGCCGCCCGCCCCGATCTCGGTCGCGCCGCCGCCGCCGCCGGACCAGTGCGGCGCCTATGAGTTGACCGGCCTCGTCGGCAAGCCGCGCAGCGAGATCCCCGTGCCGCTGATCCCCTCCCGCCGCCGGGTGGTCTGCACCACCTGCCCGCGGACCCAGGACTTCAACCCGGGCCGGATGACCATCGAGTACGACGCGGCCACCGGCCGGGTGACCAGCGTGACGTGCGGCTAGGGCCCGCTTCTGGCCGGCGTCCCCCCGCCCCGCGGGGCTGACGCCCCGTCGCCCTCCCCTCCAGGGGGAGGGGAAGAAGCCCTGCTCACCCTCCCCCTGGAGGGGAGGGCGACTCGCCGAAGGCGAGTGGGGCGGGGGGAGTTGGAAGCTGGGTCAGACCTTCTCCACCGCCTCCGCCGCCGCCATCCACTCCGCCTCGGCGGCGTCCAGCTTGGCCTGGGCGGCCGCGCGCTGCCGGCCGAGTTCGGCCGCCTTGGCGGCGTCGCGGGCGAACAGCTTGGGGTCGGCCAGCTGGCGGTCGAGGTCGGCGACCGCCGCCGTGGCGCGGGCCAGGGCCGCCTCGGCCTGCTCCAGCTTGCGCCGCAGGGTGCTCGACGACAGCTTCGGCGCGGGGGGCGGAGGAGGGGGCGGCGGCGCCTCCTTGGAATTCTTGGCCGCCTGGCGGGCCCGGTCGATGACCAGCTTGGCGTAGTCGTCCATGTCGCCGTTGAACGGCTTGATGGTGCCGTCGCTGGCCAGCCACAGCCGGTCGGCGACCAGCTCCATCAGCGAGCGGTCGTGGGTGATCAGGATCACCGCCCCCTCGTAGTCGTTCAGGGCGTCGAGCAGGGCCCGGCGGCTGTCGATGTCGAGGTGGTTGGTGGGTTCGTCGAGGATCAGCAGGTGAGGCGCGCTCATCGCCACCTGGTTCAGCAGCAGGCGCGCCCGCTCGCCGCCGGACAGGTTGGCGACGGTGGTCTCGGCCTTCTCATAGCCCAGGCCCCACTGGGCCAGGCGCGAGCGCCGCTGGCTCTCGGTCGATTCCGGCAGGGCGCGGCGGACGATCTCCAGCGCCGTGTCGTTGGGGTCCATGGCCTCGATCTGGTGCTGGTGGAACCAGCCGACCTTCATGCGCCGGTCGCGGTGGATCTGGCCGTGCTGCAGGGTCAGGGCGTCGGCGATCAGCTTGGCGAAGGTCGACTTGCCGGCGCCGTTGACGCCCAAGAGCCCGATGCGGTCGTCGAGGTCGAGGCGCAGGTTCATGTGCTTCAGGATCGCCCGGCCGTCGTAGCCGACGGTGGCGTCCTCCAGCCGGATCAGCGGCGGGGCCAGCGGCCGGGGCGGCGAGGGCAGCAGGAAGGGGGCGACCCGCTCGTTCTCGGGCACATTGACCGGCTCCATCTTGGCCAGGCGCTTCATCCGCGACTGGGCCTGGGCCGCCTTGGAGGCCTTGGCCTTGAAGCGGTCGACGAAGGCCTGCAGGTGGGCGCGCTCGGCCTCCTGCTTCTTGCCGGCCGAGGCCATGAGACGCAGCTTTTCGGCGCGGCGCTTTTCAAAATCGTCGTAGCCGCCGGTGTAGAGCTCCAGCTTGCGGTCGGCCAGGTGCAGGATGAAGTCGACCGAATTGTTCAGCAGTTCGCGGTCGTGGCTGATGATGATGGCGGTGTTCGGGTACTTCTTCAGCCGCGCCTCCAGCCACATCGCCCCTTCCAGGTCGAGGTAGTTGGTCGGCTCGTCGAGCATCAGCAGGTCGGGTTCCGAGAACAGGGCGGCGGCCAGGGCCACCCGCATCCGCCAGCCGCCGGAGAACTCGGACATGGGACGGGCGAGGTCGGCGGTGGTGAAGCCGAGGCCGGACAGGATCTCGGCGGCGCGGCTGGGCGCCCGGTCGGCGTCGATCTCGATCAGCCGGGCGTAGATCTCGCCCAGGTGCTCGGGGTCGGCGGTCTCGAGCTCCTTGGTCAGCCGGTCGCGCTCGACGTCGGCCTCGAGGATGGTGTCGAGCAGGGAGACGGGGGAGGCCGGGTGCTCCTGGTCCACCGAGCCGATCCGCGCGCCCTTGGGAAAGCTGATCTCGCCGCCGCCGGGCTGCAGCTGGCCGAGGACCAGCTTGAACAGGGTCGACTTGCCGATCCCGTTGCGGCCGACGAGGCCGACCTTGGCGCCCACGGGCAGGCTGACGCTGGTCTCGTCGAAGAACCGTCGCCCATAGGCGTCGAAGGTCAGGTCTTTGATCTGGAGCATGGGAGCTATCCGCCTCGGGGGACTAGGGCGCGCCTTGGCGGGGCCTCAAGCGGTCGCTATAAGCCCGCGACCTCCCATCCGCCAACCTATGTGTGACCTTTCCCCATGACCGAACGCACCTTCTCGATCCTCAAGCCCGACGCCACCCGTCGTAATCTGACCGGCAAGGTGAACGCCGTCATCGAAAACGCCGGCCTGCGCATCGTCGCCCAGCGCCGCATCAAGATGAGCCGCGCCCAGGCCGAAAAGTTCTACGAGGTCCACAAGGAGCGGCCGTTCTTCGGCGAGCTCGTGGACTTCATGATCTCCGAGCCCGTCGTGGTTCAGGTGCTCGAAGGCGACAACGCCGTGGCCCGCTATCGCGAAGTCATGGGCGCCACCAACCCCGCCAACGCCGACGAGGGCACCATCCGCAAGCTGTTCGCGGAATCGGTGGGCGAGAACACCGTCCACGGCTCCGACAGCCAGGACAACGCCAAGCTCGAAATCGCCCAGTTCTTCAAGGACGAAGACATCGTCGGCTAAACGATAGCCGTCATCCTCGGGCGCAGCGAAGCGAAGACCCGAGGACCCAGCAGCTCCAGGCGTTCGGCTGTTTTTCGGTCGCGCTTGCTGGGTCCTCGGGTCTGCGGCCTGACGGCCTCCGCCCGAGGATGACGGACTACGCTACCGCTTCACCGCCTTGTAGACGCGGTCGGATTCCACAGCCCCCGCTTCATCCTGCATCACGACCTCGGCGTCGTGGCCGCCGGCCTGGGTGAGCTTGGCCAGGCCCGCGACATGGGCCTCCGCCGCCTCGTGGCTGGCGTGGACATCCAGAACCTTGCCCATGTGCTCGACCGCCCACCCGTCCGGGTGGCGAACAACATTGTAGACGTGGTGGACCATCGCGAAGACCTCCCGGATTTGGCGGGATAACGCGCGAGCTAGGCGGTGCGTTCAGCCTGGATGCGGCGGGCCGCCTCGGCCACGCAGCGGGCGTAGAGCTTGTGCTCCTCGGTCAGCACCCGCGCGGCCAGGGCCGCCTCGGTGTCGTCCGCATAGACCGGCACCTGCGCCTGGCCGACGATGGGGCCCGCGTCGAGGGCCTCGATCACCCAGTGCACGGTGCAGCCGTGGGTGGTGTGCCCGGCGTCGAGCGCCCGTTGATGGGTGTCCACCCCCGGGAAATGCGGCAGCAGGCTGGGGTGGATGTTGAGCAGCCGCCCGCGGTAGCGGCGCACGAACGCGGGCGACAGGATGCGCATGAAGCCCGCCAGGCACACCAGGTCGATGCCGGCCTCGCGCAGCTCGGCGTCGATCGCCCGTTCGTGGGCCTCCCGGTCCTTGCCGAACGGCCGCTGGTCGATGGCGAAGGCGGCGACGCCGGCCTGTTCGGCGCTTCTCAGGCCCGGCGCATCGATCCGGTTGGACAGCACCACGGCGATTTCGGCCGGATAGTCCGGCGCCCGGGCCGCCGCGATCAGCGCCTCCATGTTGGACCCGCGCCCCGAGATCAGGACGCCGACGCGGACGCGGCCGCTCACGCCGCGCTCAGTTCGCCCACCACCACCGGCTCCTCGCCCGCGTTGAGCAGGGCGGCCAAAACCGGGGTGGCCGCTTCGGGGCCGACGATGAGCAGGAAGCCGATGCCGCAGTTGAAGGTGCGCCACATCTCGGCATCCGCGATGCTGCCTTCGCGCTGCAGCCACTCGAACACCGGCGGCAGCACGATGGCCGACGCGTCGATGTCGAGGCCGAGGCCGTCCGGGATGACGCGGATGATGTTCTCGGTGAGGCCGCCGCCGGTGATGTGGGCGCCGCCCTTGATCAGGCCGGCCTTCATCAGGGGCAGGACCGACTTCACATAGATTCGGGTAGGCAGCATCAGGGCCTCGGCCAGGGTCAGCCCTTCCGCGAACGGGGCCGGCGCCTCCCAATCCAGGCCCGAGCGCTCGACGATGCGGCGGATCAGCGAATAGCCGTTGGAGTGGGGGCCGGACGAGGTCAGGCCGATCATCAGGTCGCCGGCCTTCTGGGAGGCCAGGTCCGGCAGCACCTTGCCGCGCTCCACGGCGCCGACAGAGAAGCCGGCCAGGTCGTAGTCGCCGCCGGAATACATGCCCGGCATTTCGGCGGTCTCGCCGCCGACCAGGGCCGCGCCGGCCAGCTTGCAGCCCTCGGCGATGCCGGCCACGACCTTTGTGGCGGACGCGACGTCCAGCTTGCCGCAGGCGAAATAGTCGAGGAACAACAAGGGCTCGGCGCCCTGGGCCAACAGGTCGTTGACGCACATGCCGACGAGGTCGACGCCCACGGTGTCGTGGCGGCCGGTGTCGATGGCCACCTTCAGCTTGGTGCCGACGCCGTCGGTGGTCGAGACCAGCAGGGGGTCGTCGTAGCCGGCGGCCTTGAGGTCGAACAGGGCCCCGAAGCCGCCGAGGCTGGCTTCCGCGCCGGGCCGCCGGGTGGCCTTGGCCAGGGGCTTGATGGCTTCGACCAGGGCGTTCCCCGCGTCGATGTCCACGCCCGCGGCCGCGTAGGTGAGGCCGTTCTGGCGTTCAGTCATGGGCGGGAAATCTCCGAAAACGTTAGTGAGGCTTGCCAGGGTGGCCGCGCGCGCGGCTATAGCTAGCCCATGACGCCGATTACCGCCAACGCCGACCTCGTCGCTTTTTGCGCCCGCCTCGCCAGGGCCCCGTTCATCGCGGTCGATACCGAGTTCATGCGAGAGACCACCTACTGGCCCAAGCTGTGCCTGATCCAGGTCGCCGGCGAGAACGACGCCGCGGTGATCGATCCCCTGGCCGAGGGTCTGGACCTGGCACCCTTGCTGGAGCTGCTGGCCGACCCTGAGATCGTCAAGGTGTTCCACGCCGCACGTCAGGACATTGAGATCTTCAACATCCTGGGGGTGATCCCCAGCCCCCTGTTCGACAGCCAGATCGCCGCCATGGCCGCCGGCTTCGGTGAGCAGGTCGCCTATGATTCGCTGGTCCGGCAGATGCTGAAGATCGACCTCGACAAGTCGAGCCGCTTCACCGACTGGGCCCGGCGGCCCCTGTCCAACGCCCAACTGGTCTACGCCCTGGCCGACGTGACCCACCTGGCCAAGATCTACCCCAAGCTGCACGACCGGCTGGAGCGGGAAGGGCGCCTTGCCTGGGTCAGCGAGGAGATGGCGGCCCTGGCCTCGCCGGCCAACTACGACACCGACCCCGAGAACGCCTGGAAGCGGCTTAAGCCGCGCAAGTTCAGCGCCAAGTATCTGGCCGCCTTCCGCGCCGTGGCCGCCTGGCGCGAACGCACCGCCCAGAACCGCGACCAGCCGCGGGGCCGCATCCTCAAGGACGAGGCCATCGACGAGATCGCCACCCAGCTGCCGACGGACGCCGACGGGCTGAACCGGCTGCGCTCGGTGCCCAAGGGCTTTTCCGGCTCGCGATTCGGGCCGGACATGCTCGACGCCATCAAGGCCGCCCTGAAGGACCCCGACGCCTACGCCCCCGATATCGACCGCCCCGACGGCCGCGGCCAGCCGCCCCCCGGCGCGGTGGTCGAGCTGCTCAAGGTGCTGCTCAAGGCCCGGGCCGAGGACGCCGGCGTGGCCTCCAAGCTGATCGCCACCGTCGCCGACCTGGAAAAGATCGCCGGCGACGACAAGGCCCCCGTCCAGGCCCTGCAGGGCTGGCGCCGAGAGCTGTTCGGCGAGGACGCCCTGCGGCTCAAGCGCGGCGAACTGGCCCTGGTGCTCGACGGGGCGCGAGTGCGGGTGGCCGAGGTCTAGGGCGGCAGGAGCGATCTGCGTCCTTCGAGACGCCCGAGTACCTCGGGCTCCTCAGGATGACGAATGCTGAGGCCCAGCACAAAGGCTCGTCATGCTGAGGAGCGCGAGGCGTAGCCTTGCGCGTCTCGAAGCACGCACCAAGCGTTGCCGCAGCGCCTGACCGGTGCGCATGATGCCCCAAACCAGCCTTGGGAGGGGCATCTTCGATGATCCGCAAGACCCTGTGCATGCTCGTGTGTGCGTCGGCGCTTCTGGCCGGCGCGGCCGCGGCCCAGCCGCCGGCCAACTTCGACACCGTCCAGATCAAGACCACCGAGCTCGGCGCCCGGACCTGGATGCTGGAGGGCGCGGGCGGCAACATCACCGTCGTGGCCGGCGACGACGCGGTGATCATGGTCGATACCCAGTTCGCGCCCCTGCACGACAAGATCAAGGCGGCGGTGGCGGAGGCCGCGCCCGGCAAGCCCATCCGCTACGTGGTCAACACCCACCTTCACGGCGACCACACCGGCGGCAACCAGGCCTTCTGGCTCGACGGGGCGGTGATCGTCGCCACCGAGAACCTGAAGAAGAGCCTGTCCGAGGGGACCACCAACGCCCTGACCGGCGCCAAGACCCCGCCGGCGCCGCAGGGCGCCCTGCCGACCCGCACCTATCTCAGCCGCATGAACGTCTCGGTGAAGGGCCGCAATGTGCAGCTGATGGCCATGCCGACGGCCCACACCCGCGGCGACACCGCCGTGTGGATCCCCGACGCCAATGTCCTGGCCACCGGCGACATCGTCTCCTGGGGCATGCGCTATCCGAACATCGACGTGGGCGACGGCGGCGACATCGACGGCATGGTCAGGGCGGTCGACACCTTCATCGCCCGCTCCAACGCCCGCACCAAGATCGTGCCGGGCCACGGCGCCCTGATGACCAGGGCCGACCTCGTCGCGTACCGCAAGCTGCTGGTCGACGCCCGCAGCGCCGTCGCCAAGGCCAAGGCCTCGGGCATGACCGAGGACCAGGTGGTGGAGGCCAAGCCCCTGGCCGGCGACGTCCAAACCCGGGCCGGCGCCAACGACCAGGCCAGCGTCAACCTCGTGCGGCTGATCTACCGCTCGGTCGGATAGCGGCGGCTCAGGCGGCGGCCTGGTCGGCGCCGACCCGCACCGGATCGTTGACCAGGGACGCGATGAGGTTCAGCAGCTCGTCTGCGGTGACCGGCTTTCGCAGGTGGCCGTCGGCGCCGGCCTCCCGCGCCTGCTCCCGGTGAGCCGGCTGGCTGCTGGCGCTGAGCACGAACAGCGGGGTGCGCCGACCCTTCGGGTCTTCGCGCCCGCGGATGATGCTGATCGCCTCGATCCCGGTCATCACCGGCATCTGGATATCCATCAGGATCAGGTCGAAGGCCTGGACCGCATGGGCGTCCACCGCCTGCTGCCCGTCCTCGGCGAAGGTCAGGTCGACGTGGGGGCCGATGATCAGCTCGACCACCCGCCGATTGACGGGGTGGTCGTCGACCGCCAGCACCTGCAGGCGCCGGCCGTCCGTGGGCCGGGAAGCCAGATCCGGGGAGGCGGCGGCCGGCGCGCAGGCCGGCAGGGGCAGTTCGAGGACAAAGGTCGCGCCCTTGCCCGGCGCGCCGCTGGCGGTCAGCTCCCCGCCCATTCGTTCGGCCAGGCGCTTGGCGATGGAAAGGCCCAGGCCCGATCCGCCGTAGCGGCGGGTGATCGAGGAGTCGGCCTGCTCGAACCGGTTGAACATCCGCGCCTCGAACTCCGCGTCGAAACCGATTCCCGTGTCGGCGACGGCCATGCGCACCCGGCCCCCCTCGATCGCCGTCACGGTCAGGCGCACCTCGCCCTGTTCGGTGAACTTCACCGCATTGGAGAGCAGGTTGCTGAGGATCTGGCGAACCCGGTCCTGGTCGCCCATCACCAGGCCCTGAGGCGCGGCCGTGAGATCGACCTTGAGGGCGACGCCCTTCTCCTCGGCGAAGGCGGTGAACAGCTGCGCGGTTTCG
>DAICXL010000075.1:0-11562 GCA_027312185.1 Caulobacterales bacterium
GCCGGGCCAGCATGGTCAGGCGCACTTCCAGCGGATGGGGCCCGGCGGCCTGCAGGGCGCAGGCGAGGGGGGAGCGCGGGCGCGCCAGATGGGCCTTGAGCAGGGTCGCGCCATAGTCGCGGCGGCAGTCCGGCCAGGCCTCGATCACCGCCGCGTCGCAGGCCAGCTCCTGGTCCAGCCGTGCGCAGACGGCGCCGATGTGCACCAGGGGGTTGAACCAGCCCAGCACCTGCATGGCGGCGATGAACAGGTTGGCCTGGGGGTGGCGCCGGGCGATGTGGACCCGCTCGTGCCGGTCGATCAGCTCGCGCTCGGCCGGCGTGAAGCGCACGAGGTAGTCGGACGGGGTGACGATGCGTGGCCAAGACACCCCCATGACCGCCGGGCCGACGAGGCCCTTGAGCGCGCGGCGGCGGAAGCGGGCCTCGCTGACGGCCATCAAGGCGGCCAGGGCGGCCCCGCCGGCAAGCCAGGCCCCGAGCAGGGCCTCGGCATGGGGAACAGCCCGCGGCGGCCCGGAGGGAGTGAGGGTCCACGCGGCCCAGTCCGACAGGAACTCGGGCAGGGAGGGGAACAGGCTGACCAGGGCCGCCACAGGCGCCACGGCCCACAGCCGATAGGTCAGCTCGGCGCCGATCAGCCCCCTCGCCGGCCCGCGCAGGGCGAGCACCACCGCGATGGCCAGGCTGGCGGCCAGCTGGGCCCGCAGCAGGAAATGGATCAGCAGATCGCCGGTCATGGCGCCGACGGTAAGCCCGTCGGGTTACGACTGTAAAGTGAGTTTTGCCGCAGGCGGTAGGACGGATGGCGCAACTCAGCCCGGGTGGTGGTGCTCCTTCAAATCCGCGTCCGAGACCTCATAGACCTCGACCTTGTCCGGATAGAAGGCGATGCGGCCGCGGATGTCCTCGACGGCGGGATAGGGGTCGTCATAGCTCCAGGCCACGTTCTCGATCAGTTCGCCGCCGATCAGCATGGAGTAGTGGGTGGCGGCGCCCTTGTAGGGGCACTGGGTCACCTTGGCCGATTGCGACAGGAAGCCGGTCTCTATGTCGTCCTTGGGGATGTACTGCACCGGGCCATAGCCGGCCTCGCGCAGGGTCAGGGCGTCGGCGGTGTCGGCGATCACGTGGTCGGACGCCTTCACGCGGACCCGGTTGGGGTTGGCCGCGGTGGTGATGGGGTGGTCGGGTCCAGGGGTCATCATCCGGGTCGCTCCGCTCTCGATTGCCTGTTCCTCATCCATAGCGTGGGGGTGACGCGGTGGTTCCGCCCGGGGTCCGCTTGTACGGCCCCGGGGCGCGTGGTCCTATCGCGCCCGCGTCGCCAGGGGTCCGCCGTTCATGAACATCGTCGTCGTCGTCGGGATCTTCATCACCCTGATCACCGCCATACCGGTGCTGATCCAGCTGAGGTCCCACCCGCGCGGCCTGTTCGTGCTGTTCTTCGCCGAGATGTGGGAGCGGTTCTCGTACTACGGCATGCGGGGGCTGCTGATCTTCTACCTGACCCAGCACTTCCTGTTCGACGACGACTTCGCCCAGGGCCAGTACGCGGCCTACACCACCCTGGTCTATCTGCTGCCCCTCGTGGGCGGCATGCTGGCCGACCGCTGGCTGGGCACGCGCAAGGCCATCGGCTTCGGGGCGCTGCTGCTGGTGGCGGGCCACTTCGCCATGGCCATCGAGGGGGGGCCGGCGACCCAGACCCTCACCTACGCCGGCGCGACCTACGACTTCGTGGCCGAGGGCCGCCAGGGCGACCGCAGCGTCTGCCTCAAGGTCGGTGACGGGTGCTATCCGGTGGTGGCCGCCAGCGACGGCGGCATGACCATCACCGGCCTGCCCGCGACGGCGGCCCTGCCACAGTCCCTGCCCAGGGACAGCTACACCCTGGCGGTGACCGACCGCAGCCCCTTCTACGTCAACGTCTTCTACCTGGCCCTGTCCCTGATCGTGATGGGCGTCGGCTTCCTGAAGGCCAACATCTCCTCCATCGTCGGCCAACTCTACCTGCCCGGCGACGTGCGCCGGGACCCGGGCTTCACCCTCTACTACTACGGCATCAACCTCGGGGCCTTCTGGGCCGCGGTGCTGTGCGGGCTCCTCGGCCAGACCGTGGGCTGGTGGGCCGGCTTCGGCCTCGCCGGCGTCGGCATGCTGGCCGGCTTCCTGGTCTTCGTCTGGGGCAAGCCGCTGCTGGAGGGCAAGGGCGAGCCGCCCGAGCCGGAGGCCCTGCGGCGGCCGGTGCTGGGGCCGCTGAAGCTGGAGCACGCCATCTACGCCGCCGCCGTCCTGGGCGTCGGCGTCGTGTGGTTCATGGTGCGCAACTTCTGGCTGATGGGGCCGCTGCAGGCCCTCGGCTGGGGTGGGATCCTGGCCTATTTCGCCTGGTACGCCATCCGCAAGCTGGACAAGATCGAGCGCGACCGGCTGGTCCTGGCCCTGGTGCTGATCTTCGCCTCGATCGTCTTCTTCGCCCTGTTCGAACAGGCAGGCTCGTCCCTCAACCAGTTCGCCGAGCGCAACACCAACCTGCCCAACCAGGGCTTCATGACGGTGACCCCGTCCCAGACCCAGTCGTTCAACGCCGGCTTCATCCTGATCTTCGCCCCGATCTTCGCCGCCCTGTGGGCCTGGCTCGGGCGGCGCAACCGCGATCCCAATCCGGTGGTGAAGTTCTGCCTGGCCTTGATGCAGGTGGGAGCCGGTTTCCTGGTCCTGGTCTGGGGCGCGACCTATGCCGACGGGGCGTTCCGGACGCCGATGATCTTCCTGGCCCTGGCCTATCTGCTGCACACCACGGGCGAGCTGTGCCTGTCGCCGGTCGGCCTGTCGGAGATGACCAAGCTGTCGCCCCCGGCCCTGATCTCCACCGTCATGGCCACCTGGTTCCTGGCGAGCTCAGCGGCCCAGTACATCGCCGGCTTCGTCGCCCAGCTCACCGCCAGCGAGACCGTGGCCGGTCAGGTGCTGGACCCGGCCAAGGCGCTCGGCGTCTATGTCTCGACCTTCCAGACCATTGGCTGGATCGGCGTCGGCATCGGCGTCCTCCTCCTGGCCGCCAGCCCCTGGCTGAAGAAGCTGGCGCACGGGGTGAAGTAGGGGCTGCAGCCGCCGGCGTCCCCCCGCCCCGCTCAGCTGCGCTGAGTCGCCCTCCCCTCCAGGGGGAGGGTAAGCGGCAGGGGCGCGGTGAAGGCGGCCGCCTTCGCCGCCGCTTAAAGGCTCGTCCCGCCCACCGTCAGGCCCGTGATCTTCATCGAGGGCTGGCCGACGCCCACCGGCACGCCCTGGCCGGACTTGCCGCAGACGCCGATGCCGGGGTCGAAGCAGAAATCGTCGCCGATCATCTGCACCCGGGTCAGGGCCGAGGGGCCGTCGCCGATCAGGGTCGCGCCCTTCACCGGGGCGGTGATGCGGCCGTTCTCGATCAGATAGGCCTCGGTGCACTGGAAGACGAACTTGCCGTTGGTGATGTCCACCTGGCCGCCGCCGAAGTTGGCGCAGTAGAGGCCGCGCTGGACCGAGCGGATCATCTCCTCCTGGGGGACGTCGCCGCCCATCATGCCGGTGTTGGTCATCCGCGGCATGGGCATGTGGGCGTAGGACTGACGCCGCGCATTGCCGGTGGCCGCCACGCCCATCATCCGCGCCGACAGCCGGTCGTGCATGTAGCCGCGCAGGATGCCGTCCTCGATCAGGATGGTGCGGCTGGTCGGCGTGCCCTCGTCGTCGATGGTCAGGGAGCCGCGCCGGTCGGCGATGGAGCCGTCGTCGAACACCGTCACGCCCGGCGCCGCCACCCGCTCGCCGATGCGGCCGGAGAAGGCCGAGACGCCCTTGCGGTTGAAGTCGCCCTCAAGGCCGTGGCCGACCGCCTCGTGCAGCAGCACCCCGTTCCAGCCGGGGCCCAGCACCACGTCCATCTCGCCGGCAGGGCAGGGGATGGCGTCGAGGTTGACCAGGGCCTGGCGCAGGGCCTCGTCGACCTGGCCCTGCCAGTGCTCGGGGGCGATCCAGGTGTCGAACGAGGCCCGGCCGCCGGCGCCGCTTGATCCGGTCTCGCGGCGGCCGTCGCGCTCGACGGTGACCGAGACATTGACCCGCACCAGGGGGCGGATGTCGCGCAGCAGCCGGCCGTCGGCGCGCAGGATCTCGACCTGGCGCCGCTCGCCGTACATCGAGGCCGTGACCTGGACCACGCGGGGGTCGCGGGCGCGGGCGAAGGCGTCGATCTCCTGCAGCAGCCCGATCTTGTCGCCGAACATGGGGTGGGCGAGGGGGTCGTCCTCGCCATAGAGCTTGGTGTTGGTCTGGCGGGGGTTCTCGGCCGACACGCCGGCGTGGCCGCGCTTCGCCAGGGACGCCGCCTCGCCGGCCCGGCGGATGGCGGCCTCGGAGATCTCGCTGGAGTGGGCGTAGCCGGCGGTCTCGCCCGAAACCACCCTGAGGCCGAAGCCCTCGGTGATGTCATAGGACGCCGTCTTCAGCCGCCCGTCGTCGAACATCAGCCCCTCGGCCTCCGACCGTTCGAGGAACAGCTCTCCGTCGTCGGCGCCGTGCAGGGCGTCCTGCAGCAACGACAGGGCGCGCTCCGGATCGGCGCCGGCGGTCTCGAGGATGGAGGGGGTGGGGGTCAGGGCGTTCATGCAGGACAGATCGCAACGAACGTGGGCCGGGGCAAGGGGAGAGGGCCAGCGGGATTGACACAGGCTGCGAGCCGCCGGAACAATTAATGAACATTATCGCCAGCGGAGCACGGAATGAGCTTCCGGGAATTTCAACGCCGATCTCCCCTCCGGCCGCTTCGGGAGGCGCTTCAGAGGGAGATCGCATTTCGTCAGGCGAGGATGGACTACATCCGGTCCCTGGGGCGGCCGCCCCTTCCGCGTCCAGGTCCGCTAGCGCGACGCCCTGTGCAGCCGGCGGTCGGTCCCGCGCCGCGGCTCCTGCCGCCGGCTCAAGCGACCTTGCCGGGGGTCCCGCCGAAGTCATGGCTTGAGGATCAGTTCACCGCCAATATCCTTGATGAGATCAAGGCCAAGCCGGACCGCTCCGACGTGGAGTATGGCTCGGTGATCTATCGCGACCGGGAGGGTGCGATCAGGATGACGCCGATCCAGAGGGGTGACGCGCGCACCTTCAATCCGACACTTCCCTCAGGTGCGGAGGCGCTCCGGTTGATCCATAATCATCCCGAGCGCGGCGCAACCCTGGTCAATACCACGCAGCGATTCAGTCCGCAGGGCGTCAAGCTGCCCCCTTTGGCCGGCGAGGCGTTACGCGACGCTGTCGATAGTTCGGGTACAAAGCCGAGCGACGAAGATTTCAAATTCCTCGACGCGTATCATTCCGCCGACCAGCCCCAACCCGACCAGTTCATCGTCGGCTACGATGGCCAGTTCCGGTACTACGATCATGCGTGGCGCTTGGAACGGGCAAGGCGTCAGGCGGAAGAAGCGCTAAAGCGCCAATCCGCTCCGACGACGGGGGAAAGGCGACGCCCATGATCGCAGCGCTATTGGCTGCCGCTTTGGCTGCGGCCCCAACGAACGGAACGCTCTTCGATGAAGCGCCTGAAGTCCTAGCGCTGCCGCCGATGTCGGTATGGGCGACAATTAGATTTTCGCCGCCCATGAGTTTGACCGTGGGCGCCATCGACATCGGTCAGGTGGAGCCCGTTCCAGGCAAGGGCAGCGAGACGAATTGGGTTGCCCAATGGAGTCACAGCAGATTGGCTGGCGACAGGCATTTCGAATGGTTTGAGCGATCGGTGCCGGAGCGAACGGATGAGTCGAAATGCCCCGCGCTCTCGAAGACGGTGAAAAGCATCCAAAGCTACATTGCGAAAAGTAATCCAGAAGCATCCAACAAACTGGACGCTGGAGGCTGGAGTTTATACATCTATAAGTATCATCTCGGCGCCGCCGCCTCTAGAGACGTTTATATGGTGTCTCTTGCCGACAAAGGCCGAGGTTCACTGAAGAGTTTGCTGCGAGGATCGATGCGATCCCTTGGTAAGTGTTTTCCCGACACCGCAAAAATGTACCCAGTGACGAAACCGATGCCCGTTCGTCAACCCATCATCATTCCCCCCATTCCGAAGTAGCAGCGCCGAATCTCGGCCTTGCCTTCAGGCCTTCCCGCTCTAAGGTCCGCCCGAAAAGGCAGGGACCCATGGCCAAGAAATCGAACGCCAAGCTTGTCCGCATCGGCATCGTCGCGGTCTTCGGGGTCGTGGCGGTGGGCCTCGCGGTCACCCAGATGCAGGCGGCCAAAAAGGTGGCGGCTGAGACCGCCGCGGCCTGGATGATCACGGGCGCGGCCTGTCCGGTCCCGGCGCCCGGCGCAGGCCTTCCGCCGTTGACGCACCCCAACGCCCTGGAGGACGCGGCCATCCTGCGCGAGGTGCACGGGGCCGTGGCCTGCAACACGGTCAAGGAGAACGGCGACGGCGATACGCTGGGGATCTGCCAGTACATCACCCCTGGCGCGATGAAGGTCACGACGGCCAAGGGGACCTACAGCTTCCAGCCCCCGCGCGGGGTGGACGCCAGCCTGATCGTGCGCGACGGCGTGCCGAGCTGCGTGCAGCACGTCAACCCGGCCCTGTTCCTGCAGAGGTAGGCGGCGGCGCGGTCGCTGCGTGCTTCGAGAGGCGCAACTTCGTCGCGCTCCTCAGCATGACGAACGTTTGTGCAATTCCCCGCCTTCGTCATCCTGAGGAGCCCGAGGTACTCGGGCGTCTCGAAGGACGCAGCACCTCGATGCAACCGGCGGCTCAGGCGGCCAGGTCTTCCCCGGCCAGGGCGCGCTCGATCAGGGCGACGGTGCGGTCGATCCCGAACACGGCCGCGAAGGAGCCGAAGCGCGGGCCCTGGCTCTGGCCGAGCAGGACTTCGTAGAGGGCGGTGAACCAGGCGCGCAGGGGATCGAAGCCGTGGTCCTTGCCGACGGCGAAGACCTCGTTCTGGATCAGCTCGGCATCCGTGGTCCCGGCGGGCAGGGCCTTCAGCCGGGCCACGAGGTCGGCCATGGCCGCGCGCTCCTTGTCGTCCGGGGCGCGGAACTTCTTATTCGGACGGACGAAGTCCTCGTAATAGTTCATCGCGAAGTCGGCGAGGCGGTCGAGCAGGGGCTGGTTCTCAGGCGTCGCGCCGGGCAGGTAGCGCTCCAGGAAGCCCCACAGGATGTCCTTGCTCGACGCATTGGCGGCCGAGACCAGGTTCAGCATCAGGGTGAACGACAGGGGCGAGCCCGTTTCCGGCGGCGCCCCGGCGTGGATGTGCCAGGCAGGATTGTTGAGGTCCGGGCCGTCAGCGCCTTCGGCCTTCTTGCGCAGATGCGCGTCCAGCTGCTGCAGATATTCGTCCGTCGCCTTCGGTATGACGTCGAAGAAGAGGCGCTTGGCGCTGCGCGGCGACTGGAACATGTAATAGGCGAGGCTCTCGGGCGCGCCGTAGCGCAGCCACTCCTCCAGGGTCAGGCCGTTGCCTTTGGTCTTGGAGATCTTCTGGTTGTTCTCGTCCATGAAGAGCTCGTAGTTGAACCCTTCCGGCGGGGCGCCGCCGAGCACCCGGCACACCTGGTTGGACAGGCGCACGCTGTCCACGAGGTCCTTGCCGCTCATCTCGTAGTCGACGCCCAGCGCGACCCAGCGCATGGCCCAGTCGGGCCGCCACTGCATCTTCACGCCGCCGCCGGTGACGGGGACCTCGGTCAGTTCGCCGTCCTCGTCGCGGAAGACGATGGTTCCCCGGTCCACGTGACGCTCAAGCGTAGGGACCTGCAGCACCTTGCCGGTCTTGGGGCTGATCGGCAGGAAGGGCGAATAGGTGGCGCGCCGCTCCTCGCCCAGGGACGGCAGCATGATCTTCTGGATGGCGTCGAAGCGCTCCAGGGCCGTCAGCAGGGCCGCGTCGAAACGGCCCGAGCGGTAACAGTCGGTCGAGGAGACGAACTCGTACTCGAAGCCGAAGCTGTCGAGGAAGGCGCGCAGGCGGGCGTTGTTGTGGGCGCCGAAGCTGTCGTGCGTGCCGAAGGGGTCGCGCACCACGGTCAACGGCTTGTCGAGGTCCTCACGCAGCATGTCGCCGTTGGGGACGTTGGGCGGGACCTTGCGAAGGCCGTCCATGTCGTCCGAGAAGCTGATCAGTTTGGTCGGGAAGGCGTCGTCGGTCAGGGCGCGGAAAGCGGTGCGCACCATGGTGGTCCGCGCCACCTCGCCGAAGGTGCCGATGTGCGGCAGGCCGGAGGGGCCATAGCCGGTCTCGAACAGCACCGACCGGTCGATCAGGGCCGGGAAACGCTCGGCGGCGACCTTGGCCTCGCCCTTGAGGATCAGGCTGGCCGCCAGGTCGCGGTCGGCGTCGCTATCCAGGCGCAGCTTGAGGACGCGGTCGAGCAGGGCTCTAGCCTGCTCGAACGGCCAGGCCTTGGCCTCGCGGGCGTGGTGGGAAAGACCTTCGAACATGGGGGCTGCGGTATAGGCGGGGGAGGGCGGGGTCAACGGTGGTGCGGCCTCGTCCTTCGACAGGCTCAGGATGAGGCCGACTTCAATCGCGGCGCCTCAGTAGAAAGCCTCATCCTGAGCTTGTCGAAGGACGAGGCTTTCGGCCCCGCTAGCCCTCTTCCTTCGGCGACAGCAGGAAATGGCCGTGCAGCGAGGCGATCGGGTTGGCGCGTTCGGCCTGCCAGCATTCGACGTGGACATTTGCGATGCGACGGCCGGCGCGGATGATGCGGGCGCGGGCGTAGGTGGTCAGGGGCTTGCCCGAACGCAGGTACTGCACCGTCACGTCGACCACCCGCGGCATGCGCGCGTGGCCGTGGGTGATGGAGAGCTGGGCCAGGGCCGTGATCTCCATCAGGGCCCCCAGGACGCCCCCGTGGATCGCCGCCGGGCTCGGGTTGCCGATCAGGTGCTGGGAGAAGGGCAGGATGGCGGTCATCTCGTCGCCGTGCAGCTCGGCTTCTACGCCGAGGAAGCGGGCGTAGGGGATCCGCGCCAGGACCGCCTTGAGGTCTTCGGCCGGATCGCTCACGCGGCGCCCCTGGCCGCAGGGGCGCTGGAGGTTAGCATGAAGGCGGCCTGGGCGGTCGCCACCGGGTCGGCGGGGTCGCCGTCGTGGGCGGTCGCGCGGACGAAGGCGACGGTGCGGGTCAGCTTGTAGCAGTGGGCGTGGGCGGTGATCGCCATGCCGGGTTCCGCCGGGCGCATGTAGTCGATGCGCAGGTCCAGGGTCGCGATCGGGGTGTATTCGGGCAGGCTGGCCCAAACCGCCTGGCCCAGGGTGTGATCGAGCAGGGTGGTCACCGCGCCGCCGGCGATGACGCCGGTGTCCGGATCGCCGATCAGGTCTTTGCGGTAAGGCAGTCGCAGAACCGCCTCAGCATGATCGACCGAGACAAGCTCGCAGCCGAGTGCGTGGGCCTGGGGCGAGGCCTCGATCAGGGCCTGACCCATCGCCTTCATGGTCTCGAGCGGCTTGGTCATGGATCGCTTATAGCCGAGGGCTGGAACAGCGGAGGCGGGACGCCTCCAACTTATCGGCGATCACTTGATATTGTTCAAGCCGCAGCCAGGCCGGCGCGGAAGGCCTTGGCCGCGCCGGCGGACTTTTTCGGCCCCAGCACCGCCACCACGGCCTCGCCTGAGCCGAGCACCCGCTCGCCGACCCGCGCCAGGTCGGCGGCGTCCACGGCGTCGATGGCCTCGGCCAGTTCGGCCGGGGCCAGGGGCCGGCCGAACAGCATCACCTGGCCGGCAGCCTGTTCGGCGCGGTTCAGCGGCGACTCGCGGCCCATGAACAGCGACGCCTTCGCCTGCGCCTTGGCCCGGGCCAGTTCGTGGGGCAGGACGCTGCGGGCCAGCTTGGCCGCCTCGCGCCCGCACAGCTCGGCGGTCTGGGTCACGTCGGCCGCCGCACAGCCGGCGTAGATGCCCAAGACGCCGACGTCCTCATAGGTCTCGGCATAGGCGTCGATGTTGTAGGCCAGCCCCCGTTCTTCGCGGGCCTCCTGGAACAGGCGCGACGACATGCCCCCGCCCAGGATTTCGGCGAACAGGCGCTGGGCGAAATAGTCGGGGTCGCGGGCGCCGCCCGCGGGCAGAAGGATGACCAGCTGGGCCTGCTCCAGGCGCCGCGCTTCTGTTACGTCGCCGTCGGCGAAGGCGGCCGGATGGGGCTCGGCCAGGGGCGGCTGGGGCGAGACCGCATCGCCGAAGTCCCGTGTCACCAGGGCCAGCAGTTCGTCTTCGTCGACGGCGCCGGCGGCCGCCACCACGATCCGCTCGGGGGCGTAAAGGCCGCGGTGGAAGCGGGCGAGATCGGCTGTGGTGGCGACGCCGATGCTGTCGTTGGAGCCGAGGATCGGCCGGCCCAGGGACTGTCCGGCGAAGGCGCGGCTCTGGGCCAGGTCGAACACCCGGTCGTCGGGGGTGTCGGCGGCCTCGGCGATCTCCTGGCCGATGACGGCGATCTCGCGCTGCAGATCGCCGGCGTCGAGGGTCGGCCGGCGCACCAGGTCGGCGCAGACGGCGCTGGCGAGGTCCAGGCCCCCGTCCAGGAAGCGCACCTGATAGCTCGTGCGCTCATAGCCGGTGGCGGCGTTGATATGGCCGCCGCTGGATTCGATCGCCTCGACGATGTCGCGGGCCGACCGGTCGCCGGCGCCCTTGAACACCATGTGCTCGAGCAGGTGGGACCAGCCGTTGCGGTCGGCCGCCTCCCAGCGCGCCCCGCCGCGGATCACCACCGACAGGGCCGCGCTCTCAAGGCCGGCGATAGGGTCGCAGACGACGCGGACGCCGTTGGGGAGAGTGTGGAGGCGGGCGCTCACGCCACCCCTGCGAACTGGCGCACATAGCGCTTCACGGCGTCGGCGTCGGCGGGAAGGTGGTCGATGCGCTCGACCAGGGTGAAGAGGTCGCGGGCGCGGTCGTGGATGGCCGGCTCCAGGCCCGTGGCGGCCTGGACCGCTTCGGGGAACTTGGCCGGGTGGGCGGTGGACAGCACCACCAGGGGCGCGTCGCTGGCCGCCACGCGTTTCGCCGCGGCCACGGCGACCGCCGTGTGGGGGTCGATGACCTCGCCGGTGGTGTCGAGGGTCGCCTTGATGGTGCGGGCGGTCTCGGCCTCGTCCACGGCGACGCCGGTGAACAGGGCGGCCAGATCACCGAAAGCCTGGGTCGGCAGGTCGATGGCGCCCGTGGCGGCGAAGGCCTCGAAGGCGCGCTTGGTATGGGCCGCGTCGCGGCCGACCGCCTCGAAGTAGAGCCGCTCGAAGTTCGAGGCGATCTGGATGTCCATCGCCGGGCTCTGGGTCGCCACCACCTCGCCGCGCGCATAGCGGCCGGTGGAGAAGGCGCGGGCCACGATGTCGTTCGAATTGGTGGCGACGACGAAGCGGTCGATGGGCAGGCCCATCTTCATGGCGACGTAGCCGGCGAAGGCGTCGCCGAAGTTGCCGGTGGGGATGCAGAAGCCGACCGGACGGGCAGGGCCGCCGAGGGCCACGGCGGCGGTGAAATAGTAGACGGCCTGGGCCGCGACCCGGGCCC
>DAICXL010000076.1:0-505 GCA_027312185.1 Caulobacterales bacterium
CAGGCCGTCCGCATCCGTACCGGCGAGACCGGCTCGGCGGCGCTGTAAGTCACGAGAACAGGGGAATCATCGAATGAAACAAGTTTGGACGAGGCGGCTGACGGGCTTCGCGCTCGCCGCCATGACGGCGGGACTGCTCGCCGTCACGCCTGTGGCGGCTCCCACCGCCTGGGCGCAGGACAACGCCACGGCCCCGGCCGCCGAAGCGGTCGCCGCGCCTGAAGCCGCGGCCCCCGTCGCTGAGGCCGCTCCTGCCGCCGAAGCGGCCCCGGCCGAGGCCGCGGCCCCGACGCCGGACAAGGGCGACACCACCTGGATGCTCATCTCCACCGTCCTGGTGCTGCTGATGACCATCCCCGGCCTGGCCCTGTTCTACGGCGGCCTCGTGCGCCAGAAGAACATGCTGTCGATGCTGATGCAGGTCTCGACCGTCAGCGTCATCGGCATGATCGCCTGGGTGCTGTGGGGCTATAGCTTCGCCTTCACCGACGGCGGCAGCCACGAC
>DAICXL010000076.1:515-11311 GCA_027312185.1 Caulobacterales bacterium
TTCCTGAAGGACGTGACGCCGGCCAGCACGGTAGCGACCTTCTCGACCGGCGTGGTGATCCCGGAAATCGTGTTCGCCATGTTCCAGATGACCTTCGCCGCGATCACCGCGGCCCTGGTGGTCGGGGCCCTGGCCGAGCGCGTGAAGTTCGGCGCCATGTGCATGTTCGCGGTCATCTGGCCGCTGCTGGTCTACTATCCGATGGCCCACATGGTGTGGTGGTGGCCGGGTCCCGACGCGGTGGCCAATCTCCCGGCCGGCGCGGCGATCCAGTCCGGCCTGATCTGGGGCTTCGGCGCCCTCGACTTCGCCGGCGGCACCGTGGTGCACATCAACGCCGGTATCGCCGCCCTCGTCGGCTGCCTGATCCTCGGCCCGCGCACCGGCTACAAGAAGGAGCCGATGCCCCCGCACTCCCTGACCCTGACCCTGGTCGGCGCCGGTCTGCTGTGGGTGGGTTGGTTCGGCTTCAACGCCGGCTCGAACCTGGAAGCCAACGGCTACGCCGGCCTGGCGATGGCCAACACCTTCCTGGCCACCGCCGCCGCCGGCCTGTCCTGGTGCCTGGTTGAGCGCTTCACCCGCGGCAAGGCCTCGATGCTGGGCCTGGCTTCCGGCCTGGTCGCCGGCCTCGTCGCCGTCACCCCGGCCGCCGGCTTTGCCGGTCCGATGGGCGCGATCGTGCTGGGCCTGTTCGTCAGCCCGATCTGCATCCTGTTCTGCACCACCGTGAAGAACGCCCTGAAGTACGACGACAGCCTGGATGTCTTCGGCATCCACTGCATCGGCGGCATCTTCGGCGCGATCATGACCGGCTTCCTGGTCAACCCCGCCCTCGGCGGCGCCGGCGTCGTCGACTACACCACCTGCCTCGCGGACGGGGACATCTCCACCTGCGACAACGCCACCTACGTCATGGCCACCCAGGTCATCGCGCAGATCAAGGGCGTGCTGACCACCATCGTGTGGTCGGGTGTCGGCTCGGCGATCGTCTTCTTCCTGATCAAGTTCACCATCGGCCTGCGCGCCGCTCCGGAGGACGAAGAAGAGGGTCTGGACATCTCCGAGCACGGCGAGCGCGCTTACCACTCGTAAGCTCGGTCTCCTGGACCATCGGAATGGGCGCGGAAGCTTAGGCTTCCGCGCCTTTTCTTTTTTGGGGTGGAGGACGAGTCAGGCCGACCAGGGCCCGCCCAGCCGGCAGGGCCTCGCCCACCAGCCCTGCGCCTCGGCCGCCGCCGCCAGCCGGTCGGCTTGGGCCGCGTCGGCGCAGATCGAAAAGCCCGTCGCGCCCGAACCCGACAGACGCGCGAACAGGGTCTCGCGGCGAGCGCGCAGCCAGGCCAGGGTCTCGCCGATCTGCGGGACGAGGCTGGCCGCCGGCCCCTCCAGGTCGTTGCGGGTCCCGCCGAGGAAGGTGGCCACCGCCGCCGCATCGTCAAAGGCCTCCGGCATCGCCGGCCGGTCGGCAGAGGCCGCAGGGCCGGCGTCATAGGCGCGGTAGACGGCGCCGGTGGGGCAGGCCACGCGCGGGTTGACCAGCACCGCGTGCAGCACCGGCAGGCGCGGAGCGGGGATGAGGCGCTCTCCCCGGCCCTCGGCGATCACGGGCCGCCCCCACAGGCAGGGCACCCCGTCCGACCCCAGCGCAGCCGCGGCGGCTTCGAGGGCCGCGCCGGATTGGACGGTCCGCAACAGCCGCAGGGCCGCGCCGGCGTCGGACGAGCCGCCGCCCAAGCCGCTGGCCACGGGCAGGTCCTTCGCCAGCACCAGCCGGCCTGGCGCGCCGCCGATCGCGTCCGCGGCGCGCATGACGAGGTTGTCGGCCGGGTCCAGCCCAGCCAGCTCGGCCGCGAACGGGCCCTCGACGGCGAAACCCTCGCCCGGCTCCAGGCGCAGGCGATCGCCCACGTCGGCGAACACCATCAGGCTGCACACCGGATGGAAGCCGTCGGGCCCGAGGGGTCCGATGTGGAGGAAGAGGTTGACCTTCGCCGGCGCGAAGGCGGCCCCCGTCACGCGCAAAGGCTCACGGGCGGGAGATCACGGGCTGGGCGTTCCCGTCGCCGCGGCGGCCACGGGACCGGGGGGCAGGGCTGCCGGCGCCCACGCCCCTTGCAGGCCCAGCTCGATCTTGGCCGACGCCTCCCCGCGCAGCTTGTCGTCGGGGTTCAGGGTCAGGACCCGGCGCCACTGGAACTCGGCCTCAAGCTTGCGGCCGACCTGCCAATAGGCGTCGCCCAGGTGATCGTTGATGTCCGGCTCGGCCGGGGCCAGGGCCGTAGCCCGCTCCAGATCGCGAACCGCCTCGGGGTACCGGCCCAATCGGAACCGGACCCAGCCCAGACTATCGCGAATCTCGCCCGATCGGGGGCGTAAGGCGGCGGCCTTCTCCAGCAGCGCCAGAGCCGCATCCAGGTTCTGATGGCGATTGGCCCAGCCAAAGCCGAGATAGTTCATCACATCGGGATTGTTCGGGTTCAGCCTCAGGGCCTCGCGCAGGTCCGGTTCGGCCCTGTCCCATTGACCGGACCGCTCCAGGGCCACCCCGCGCAAATAGTAGAGCCGCCAGGGCTCGACCATGGCGGAGCCGCGCGAAATCAACCGGTCCATCACCTCGATGGAATCGGTGAAGCGGCCGTTCTCGCGCAGGAGGTCGGCATAGAGCGACAGGGATTGGGGGTTGTCCTTGGCCCGGTCCAACCCGTCGCGGGCCAGCTTCAGCGCCGCTTCCGACTGACCGGCGCGCTGCAGGCTCCAGGCCAGGCGGCTCTGGGCGGCGACGTATTTCGATGAGGTCGGTCGAATGCGGGCATAGGCCTCGCGGGCGACCTCGGCGTCGCCGGCCCCGGCCATGGCGTCGCCGACCAGCATCCAGGCGTCGTCCAGCTTGGGGTCGAGGCGCAGGGCCAGGCGCATCAAGGCCAGGCCCAGCTCGGGCTGGCGGCGGGCGACCAGGGTCGCGGCCGGCGCGAGCAGAGCCTCCCCCGCCCCCTCCTGCAGGCTTGGCTGCGCCGGGGCGGACCGGCCGGCCTTGGCCCGCTCGCGGGCGAGCGCGATCTCGCCGTCGCGGGTGCGGGCCAGCGCCTTGTCATAGAGCGCGACAGCATCCTGTCGGCGGCCGCGCCGTTCCAGGAACTCGCCGTAGCCGAGGACGAAGACGGTGTTGTCGCCGTTGACCGTGGTCAGGCCGCGCAGCAGCACCTCGGCTTCGTCGTTGCGGCCGGAGCGTTCCAGCAGTCGGGCGCGACCGAACCGGGAGAACAGGTTGGTCAACTGAGGCGTCACCTGCGGGCCGGGAATGGGCGCGGCGGTGGCCTGGGCCCAGTCGCCGGCCGAGGCGGCGGCCCAGGGGGTCAGCAGGATGACGGCCTGGGCCGTCTGGCCCTGGGGCGACTCGCTCTTGAGGATGGCCAGGGCCTCCTCGCCGCGGTTCGAGGCCAGGGCCTCGACGGCGCGGACGAGGCGCGCCAGGCGCTCGGCGGCGAGCGAGCCCTTGCCGGCCTCCAGCGGTACGGCCGCGGCCTTGCTGATCTCGCCGGCGATCACCGCGGCGGTGAAGGCGCGTTCCTTCAGGTAGGGGTCGGGGTCGACCTCGCTGGCCCTGCCGAGGAAGAAGGCGGCGTCGCCGCTGGAGCCCCGGTCGAGGGCGGCCTCGCCGGCCAGGAACAGGCCGTAGAGCGAGGTCGGGGCGGCTTCGGCCTGGGCGACCTCAGCCTGGACGGCGGGGGTGACGGCCGCCTGCCGCGGGCGCAGGCCCGCCTTGTCGGCAGGGGACGTGGTGGCGCAAGCGGCGAGCGCAGCGGCGGCGCACGCAGCGACGAGGGGTCGGAGGCGGTCGGCGTTCGACATGGCCGTCCACGTTCCTCCCTTTCCGACGCCGCCGCAAGCGGGATAGCGGGTTGTGTTGCGGGCGCGTCGAGCGCAGCCTCACATGTTCGGATAGTTCGGCCCGTCGCCGCCCTGGGGCGTGGTCCAGACAATGTTCTGCGACGGGTCCTTGATGTCGCAGGTCTTGCAGTGGACGCAGTTCTGGAAGTTGATCACGAACTTCGGATCGCCGCCGCCCTCGCTCTCCACCACCTCATAGACCCCGGCCGGGCAATAGAGCCGCGCCGGCTCGCCATAGAGCGGCAGATTCACCGCGATGGGGATGGAGGGGTCTTTCAGCTTCAGGTGGCTGGGCTGGTCCTCCTCGTGGTTGGTGTTGGAGATGAACACTGAGGACAGCTTGTCAAAGCTGAGCACCCCGTCCGGCTTGGGATAGACCGGCTTCTTGTAGTCCTTGGCGAGGCCGGTCGCCTCGGCGTCCGACTTGCCATGCGCCAGGGTGCCAAAGAGCGAGAAACCGCCCAGCAGGGTGGTGGTCCACAGGTCGACGCCCGTCAGCACCAGTCCGCCGAGCAGGGTGCCGAAGCGCGACCACAGGGGCTTGGCGTTGCGCACGCCGCGCAGCTCGCGGCGGATGGCCGAGGCGTCGTAGGCCGCCTGGTATTCGGTCAGCTCGTCGCCGCCGCGCCCCTCCGACAGGGCCTTCAGCGCCGCGTCGGCGGCCAGGATGCCGGAGCGGATGGCGTTGTGGCTGCCCTTGATGCGCGGCAGGTTCACGAAGCCCGCATCATCACCGATCAGCGCCCCGCCGGGGAAGGCCAGCCGGGGAACCGACTGGTAGCCGCCCTCGCTGATCGCCCGCGCGCCGTAGGAGATGCGCTTGCCGCCTATCAGATAACGGCTGATCTCGGGGTGGTGCTTGAGGCGCTGGAACTCGTCGTAGGGGCTGAGCCAGGGGTTCTTGTAGTTGAGGTGGATGACCATCCCGACGGCCACGTAGCGGTCGCCGAAGTGGTAGAGGAAGGAGCCGCCGCCGGTGTCGTTGGACAGGGGCCAGCCGAAAGTGTGCTGGACCAGGCCGGGCTGGTGCACCTCGGCCGGGACCTGCCACAGCTCCTTCAATCCGATGCCGTACTTCTGTGGGCCAGCCGCGCGGCACAGGTCGTATTTCGCCTGCACGATCTTGCCCAGCGATCCGCGCGCGCCTTCGCCCAGCAGGGTGTAGCGGGCGTGCAGCTCCAGGCCCGGCTGATAGTCCGGCCCGCGGCTGCCGTCGCGGCGCACGCCGAAGACCCCGGCGACCACGCCCTTCACGGCCCCGCCCTCATCGAACACCAGCTCCGAGGCGGCCATGCCGGGATAGATCTCGACGCCCAGCCCCTCCGCCTCGGTCGCCAGCCAGCGGCACAGGTTGCCGAGCGAGCCGACGTAGACCCCGTGATTCTTGATGTAGCCGGGGGACGGCAGCCAGCCGATGTCGAGCGACCCTTGCGGCCCAAGGTACAGCAGCTTGTCCTGGGTCACGGCCGTTTCCAGCGGCGCGCCCTTGGCCTTCCAGTCCGGGAACAGCTGCGCCAGGCCCGCCGGATCGATCGCCGCGCCGGACAGGATGTGCGCCCCGACCTCGGACCCCTTCTCCAGCACCGCCACCGAGACCTCGGTCCCGGCCGCGGCGGCGCCCTGCTTCAGCCGGATCGCGGCGGCAAGGCCCGCAGGCCCCGCGCCGACGATCACCACGTCGTACTCCATCGCCTCGCGGGCCGGTTCGTCCATGGTCGCGCCTTATGAGTGATCAGCGTCCGGTTATCGGGACCGTCGGCGAGGACGGTCAAGGGAAACCAACAACGCCAGCTTTGCGTCGAAAGCCGCGCCCCCTACACTAAACCCGTGACCGCCCCCCTCGATCCAGACGCCCGGCGCGCCCTGACCAGCCTGATGGCCTTCTGGGCCGACGCGGGGGTGGGCGTCAGCTTCGAGGACGCCCCGGTCGACCGCATGGCCGAGGGCAGGAAGCGCCTGCAGGCCCCGCCGCGCCCTGTCGCGCCGCGGGGACCGGCGCCGCCCGTGCAGCCCGCCGGCCTCCCGGGCGCCGCCATCGACGTGTCGCTGGCCGTCGCTCAGGCCCAGGCCATGGCCGCCGCGGCCGGGACCCTGCAGGCGCTGGAGGCGGCCATCGGCGACTTCGAGGGCTGCGGCCTGCGCTATTCGGGCGCCGCCCGCGCCGTCTTTTCCCGCGGCCGGCCCGGCGCGCCGGTGATGATCATAGGCGAGGGGCCCGGGGCGGAAGAGGATCGCGAAGGCCGGCCCTTCGTCGGCCGCGCCGGCAAACTGCTCGACCGGATGATCGCCGCGGCCGGCCTGACCGACCAGGTTTTCATCACCAACACCGTTTTCTGGCGCCCGCCGGGCAATCGCACCCCGACCCCGCAGGAGCAGGCGGTGTGCGCGCCCTTCGTGGAACGGGCGATCGTGCTCGCAAAGCCACAGGTACTGTTGCTCGCCGGCGCCGCCTCGGCGAAGTCGATGCTCAAGAGGAACGAGGGCATCCTCAGTCTTCGTGGCCGCTGGTCGGAGTGGCGCGGCGAACACACTGATCTGGTTGTCCCGGCCCTGCCGACGCTGCATCCGGCTTTCCTTCTGCGTCAGCCGCAGGCGAAGAAGAAGGCGTGGATGGATCTTCTGTCGCTGGCCCAAAGACTTGATCGCCCAGGCGGGTCCGCCTAGGCTCCGTTTGTGGCCGTTCGTGGGGGGCCTCGCTTTCGGAGTGTTCGGATGCAGCCTGGCCGGCGCGGTTTCGCCGTACCTCCTGCGTTGTTCGCCGCCGCGGCCCTGGCCGTCGTGATGGCCGCCCCGACCGCGACCTTCGCCAAGGGCAAGGCGCCCGCCAAGTCCCGGCCCGCCGCCGCCGCCCGTTCGGCCACCGGCTCCTTCAGCCTCAAGCCCCTGTCGCCCCGCGACGCGCGCGACTACGCCGCCGCCTTCGCCGCCGTTCGCCGGGGCGAATTCGAACTGGCCGACACCCTGGCCAAGGGCGTCGACAATCCCCTGCTCAAGGGCCGGCTGACCTACGCCAAGCTGATGCACGCCGACTATGTGTCGAGCTACGACGAGCTGGCGGATTGGCTAGACAAATACCGCGACCAGCCCGACGCCGACCGCGTCTACACCCTGGCTCGCAGGAAGAAGCCGGGCTCGGCCCCGCCGCCGGCCCTGCCCGACCAAGCCGCCGGCGCCGACGCCGCCACCTGGTCGCGGGTCGAGGCCCTGGCCGAGCGGATCGAGGCCAAGCTGCCGGACGCGGCGGCGCCCGCCGCCGCCGCCGCGCCGATCCTTCCCGTCCGCGACATTTCCCTGCCCACCGTCAAGGTCGACAAGCTGCTGCAGGAGGCGCGGGAGGCCTATTACAAGGGCGACGTCAGCAAGGCCTACAAGCTGGCCGTCCAGGCTGGCGAGCCGTGGATCGCGGGCCTGGCCGCCTATCGGCTGAAGCGCTTCGACGAGGCCCAGGCCCGCTTCGCCGCCATGGCGACGGACGAGACCCATGACGAATGGATGCGTTCGGGCGCCGGCTACTGGGCGTCGCGCGCCGCCATCGCGGCCGGCCAGCCCGAGGCCGCGCCCCAGTACCTGACCATCGCGGCCAGGACGCCCTACACCTTCTACGGCCTGATCGCCGAGCGGCAGCTGGGCCTCGACCCCGGCGTGAGCGCCGACGGGCTCGACCCCGCCCTCGCCCCCGCCGCCAGGGTCCGCACCCCCAGCGTATCCGGGGCGGCCGGGGCCGGGGTCGCCAAGCTGGTGGCCAGCGACACGCGCGCCCGCCGGGCGGCCGCCTTCGCCCAGCTGGGGATGAAGGCGGAATCGGGCGCCGAGCTGCGATCGGGGCTGATGGGCTCGGCCGGCGAGGCGCGCCAGACCTGGCAGCGACTGGGGCTGGCCTTGAACGCCCCCCTCACCTCTCCGTCCGATCTGTCGCGCGGCTCGCGCGTGCGCTTCGACATCGCCCAGTACCCGACCCCGGACCTGCAGCCCCAGGGCGGCTTCACCCTCGACCGGGCCCTGGTCTACGCCCTGGTGCGCCAGGAGAGCCGGTTCGACGCCTCGGCCCATTCCAAGTCCGGCGCCTACGGGCTGATGCAACTGATGCCCGCCACGGCGGCGCGGGTCGCCGGCGACGACAAGCTGAAGTCCAACCCCAGCCTGCTGAAGGACCCGGGGATCAACCTGCGCCTCGGCCAGGACTATGTGACCCGCCTGCTGTCGGCGGTGAACGGCGACCTGCTGCACGCGGTCGCCGCCTACAACGCCGGCCCCGGGGTGATCCAGAAGACCCTGGCCCAGATGGGCAAGGAGGCCGACTCCCTGCTGGCCATCGAGAGCATGCCCGGCGGCCAGACCCGCGAGTTCGTCGAGAAGGTGGTCGCCGGCTACTGGATCTACCGCAACATCCTCGGCCAGGACTCGCCCAGCCTCAGCGCCGCGGCTTCCGGCTCGCGCGCCATCAAGGCCGCCGCCGACCTGCCGACCCCCACGCCGGTCGCCACGGCGGCCCTCAGCACCGAGATCATGAGCGCGTTGCTGGCGCCGGCGGCGAACTAGCGTCTCTTCCGGACACGTCCCCCCGCCCCGCTCGGCTCCGCCGAGTCGCCCTCCCCTCCAGGGGGAGGGTAGAACATGGACATCTCTTCCCCTCCCCCTCGAGGGGGGGGCGACGGGGCGGCAGCCCCGCGGGGTGGGGGGACGCCGGCTATGAGCGCTCGATCCGCACCGCCCGCGCCGCCAACGGTCGCAGCTTGCCGCCGCCCAGGCGCCTGGCCAGGGTCCCCGGATCGCCGCCGACCGTCTCGTAGAGGCGCTTGGACAGCAGCAGCCCCTCGCGTCCGCCGGCGCCGAAGGCGGCGAGCGCTTCCTTCAGCCGGGCCGAAGGACGATGGTCGTCGAGCGCCAGGCGGAACCAGCCGGCTTCGCCCGCGTGGTGCTCGATGTGGTCGCGGGCGGCGGCTTCCCATTCCGGCATGAGGCGGATGTCGGCCGACAGGATCAGCAGCCAGGGGCCCTTGGCGGCGGCGCAGCCCTCGGCGAGCCCGCCTGACACGAGACGGGCGCCAGCGTCGTCCACCACGTCGAGCGTCTCGTCTGTCGATCCGGCGTCGGCGATCACCACCTCGCGCACCAGATTGGTCACCGCCGCCGGCACCAGGGCGGAAAGCGCCTGCGGCAGGGTCTGGCCCGCATTCGACGTGGCGATGACGACGGAGATCATGCAGGCGGCATAGAAGGGCCCGGTGTAGGCTGCAAGCCTCCCTGCGGAGTAGAGCCATGCTCAGGATTCTCGGCCGTCCTACCTCGATCAATGTCCGCAAGGTGCTGTGGACCGCGGACGAGATCGGCCTCAGCTATGACCACGAACCCGAATGGGCGACGCCGGCCACGCCCTCGGGCTCGCCCGCGCTGCTGAAACTGAACCCCAACGGCCTTGTCCCGGTGATCGAGGATGAGAACGGGCCGATGTGGGAATCCAACACCATCAGCCGCTATCTCGCGGGCAGGCACGGTCGCGCCGACCTGCTCCCCGCCGAGCCCCTGGCCCGTGCGCGCGTCGAGCAGTGGATGGACTGGCAGGCGACGGACCTGAACGTCGCCTTCCGCTACGGTTTTCGCGCCCTGATCCGCAAGGACGCCGGCTTCGACGACCCGCAGCAGATCGGCCAGAGCTTGCAGGCCTGCGCCGCCCGGCTGGGGCTGATCGCCGGCCAGCTCGAAGCGACCGGCGCCCACATGGCCGGGCCGGACTTCACCCTGGCCGACATCGGCATCGCCCTGTCGGTCCATCGCATCCGCAGCCTGCCGGGCGCGCCGGCCCTGCCGACGGCGGTCGCCGCCTATATGCAGCGGCTGGCGCAGCGCCCGGCCTACGCCAGGCACTGCGGGCCGGAAACACCTTAGGCCTTGGGGTCTTCCGGATAGGCGAGCTTGGGGTACCAGTGCGGATCGCGCCCCTCAGGGGTCATGTCGAAGATGGTCCACATCGGCATCACTTCGGGCGCGCCGCGAGGGTCCTGGCCGGGGTCGGCGGTCGAGCCGTCCATCTCGCCGCCCCAGAAGTGGCGGATGGTCCCGTCGGGGTCCTTGGTGAAGACGTTGAAGGCCGCCCAGTCCTCGCCGTCCGGCCCCTCGCCGCGGTAGTCGCGGGTGAAGCCGTTGTCCCCCGAGGAGACGAAACGCAGGCCGGTCCAACCGCGCTCGGCCTTGAAGGCCAGCTGCCGGTCAATCGGCGCCTTGCCGACGATGATCAGGGGAACCTGCTGCTCGATGTCCACCGCCTCGCCGTCGAGGGAGCCGAGGAAGGCGGTGCACATCGGGCACGGGCGCTTGCGTTGCGGCCCGAACATCCAGGTGTAGACGACCAGGGTCGAGCGATCGCCGAACAGTTCGGAGAGCTTGACCGGCCGGCCATCCTCGCCGGTGAACACATAGTCCTCAGGGACCTCGCCGCCGGGCGGCAGGGCCCGGCGCATGGCCGCCACCCGCTCGGTGTGACGGCGCAGTTCAATCTCCTCGGCCAGGAGCGCCGTGCGCGCGGCGCGGTATGCGGCGCTGTCGTTGGGATAGGGATGGCTGGCCCGCTCGGCCAAGGTCTTTGCCGGAACCAGTGCGTCGTCGTAGGCCATGTGCGTTCCTCCGCTCCGCCGCCACCTCACACCCGCGATCGGACGGCGGCCAGCCCCAAGGACGTTCCGGCCCTGCCCGGCCCGACATTCGCCCCATAGGGGGGCGGCAATGCAGCGCACTGGCCAGCGAGCCCGACCGCAGCCCCGCCTCAGTTCTTGTTTTGTTCCGACGAGACGTCTAGTCTTGCGCATGCCTCCCCCTCACCCGCCGCCCAAGGGCCGGGGCGCGAAATCCAACGCGTCCGGCCGCTACGAGAGCCTCGCCCGCGAGGACTATGACGACGGCTGGGGCGC
>DAICXL010000077.1:0-6886 GCA_027312185.1 Caulobacterales bacterium
ATTGACTCGCGCCCGAGCTTGGCCGGAAAGTCCGGCCATGAAGAAATTGCTGATCGGCGCCCTGCCCCTGCTGTTCGCGCATCAGGCCCTCGCCGCCGCGCCGCCGGCCGAGATCACCGTCCCCCCCGGCTTCACCGCCGAGGTCGTGCACGAGGGCGTCGGACGGGCCAGGCACATCACCGTGCGGCCCAACGGCGACCTCTACATCTCCACCCCGGCGCCGGCGGCCAATGCGGCGGCCGAGCCCGGCACGATCATCGCCCTGCGCGACACCGACGGCGACGGACGGCCCGACCTGATCCGCCGGTTCGGCGACGTCCGCGGCGGCACCGGCATCCGCTTCCACGACGGCGCCCTCTACGCCGCCTCGGCGACCGCCGTGTACCGTTACGTTTTCACCGGCGACGAGCTGGTTCCCACGGCCCCGCCGCAAGTGATCGTCACGGGTATGCCGACCGGCGGCTTCTCCAACCGCGCCCTCGCCTTCGACGGCAAGGGCGCGATGTTCGTCTCGGTCGGCGGCGGCAACAACATCTGCGCCGAACGCCCGGGGCCCGAGGCGCCGGGCCGCCAGCCCTGCCCCGACCTCGTGGCCCGCGCCGGCATCTGGAAGTACGACGCCAAGCGCCCGAACCAGCAGCACCCCGCGGGCGGCGAGCGCTACGCCACCGGGGTGCGCGACCTGATCGCCATGGCCTGGGACCCGCGCAGCAAGGCCCTCTACGCCGTGGTCCACGGCCGCAACGGCGTCGACCGGGCCTGGCCCAAGCTGTTCACCGCCGCCGACAGCGCCGAGGGCGTCGCCGAGGAGCTGCACCGGGTCGAGCGCGGCGCCGACCTCGGCTGGCCCTACACCCATTACGACGGCCGGACGAACCGCCGCCTGGTCGCCCCGGAGTACGGCGGCGACGGCAAGACCGTCGCCCCGGCGGGCCGCTACAACGAGCCCCTGGTCGTCGTCCCCCCGCACAGCTCGCCCCTCGACCTCGTCTTCTACGAGGGCCGGCAGCTCCCCGCCGCCTATCGGGGCGGCGCCTTCCTGGTGCTGCAGGGCGGCGGCGGCCGCGCGCCCCTGCCGGCGACGGGCTATGACGTGAAGTTCGTCTCCGCCCCCGCCGCGGGCAAGCCGGCGCTGAGCGACTTCGCCGAAGGGTTCGGGGGCGACGCGCCGACCCTCACCCAGGCGACGGCCCGCTATCGCCCCTCCGGCGCGGCGGTCGCGCCGGACGGCTCGCTCTACGTCCTGGACACCAAGCTGGGCCGGATCTGGCGCATCCGTTACGGTCGCTAGAGCGCGTTAGGCGAAAGTGTGAGCGGTTTCGCCGCTCGAACGCGCTCTAACTCCTCTAGACAGCCGCTCCGGTTGCAGCGGCGGGACGCTCGCCTAGACTAGGCCCATGAAATCCACGGGGTCCGGCCTGGCGATCGGGATCGCGCTCGGCGGCGCCATCGGCGCCGCGCTCGGCAACGTCGCCATGGGGATCGGCGTCGGCGTCGCCCTGGGCATCGCGATCGGCATCGCCTTCAAGGGCCCCCGCGGGCCGGGCGGCGGCGACGGGAGCGAATGACGGACGCGCCAACCCGCCCTATCCCCGCGCCGCCAGCCCCATCTGCCAGAAGTCGGCTTCCAGCCGCGAGGCTGTGGCGAACAGGGCCGCCAGTTCGGTGAAGCGGCGTTCCGTCATCGTCCGCGCCGCCAGGTCGTCGAGGCGGCGGCGCGCCCGCGAGGCGACCGCTCCGTAGGCGTCGCCGCCATATTCGATGATCCACTCGCGGTAGGGATTGCCGGGGGTGGCGGCGCCGTCGGCGGCCAGCCCGTGGCCGATCTCGGCATAGCCGATGACGCACGGCGCCAGGGCGACATAGAGGTCGAGCAGGTCGCCCGCGGCGCCGCAGTCGAGCACGAAGCGGGTGTAGGCGACGGTAGCCTGGTGCTCGGGCGTGGCCTCGATCTGCGCCTGCGACAGGCCCCAGCGGGCGCACAGCCTCAGGTGCAGGGCCGTCTCGTCGAGGATGGCCGCCAGCCCCGCCTGGGCCGAGCGGATGTCGGCGATGGTACGGCTCTTGTAGGCGGCCAGGGCGTAGGCGCGGGCGAACTGGATCAGGAACAGGTAGTCCTGCACCAGATAGGTGCGGAAAGCCGCCTCAGGCAGGGTCCCGGCGCCGAGCTGGCGGACGAAGGGATGGCCGACATAGGCCGCCCAGTCTTCGGGCGCCGCGGCCTTCAGCCGGTCGAAGATGTCCATGCGCCGCTCCAATTACGCGTGATCAGGCCGGCCGCGCCGCAGGCCGTCATCCCGAAAGCCCAGGGTTGTAGCCGCCTCGCGGCGCTTGTCGATACGCCGCCAAGGGCGGCGCGCAGACGCCCCCCCGCGGTTGCGAAGTGAGATGTTATAACATAACACGTCCCTTCAACTTCGCCGACGGGGACCCAAGACCATGCGCATTCGAACCATGCTTCTCGCCGCCGCCAGCCTGCCGGCCCTGGCCGGGGCGGCCGCCCAGGCCCAGCCCGCCAACAGCGCGGGGCTGGACGAGATCGTCGTCACGGGCCTGCCACTCGGCTGGCGTGGCGACGAGGTGGTGTCCAACGTCACCGTCCTGTCCGGCCAGGCGCTCGTCACCCGGCGGCAGTCCACCCTCGGCGAGACCCTGAACGGCGTCCCGGGGGTCAACTCGGACACCTTCGGCGGCGGGGCCAGCCGCCCGGTGATCCGCGGCCAGACCGCGCCGCGCGTGAAGGTGCTGAGCAACGGCTCGGCCCTCATGGACGCTTCGGAGGTCTCCCCTGACCATGCGGTCTCGACCGAGCCCTTGCTGCTCGACGGCATCGAAATCCTGCGCGGCCCCAGCGCCCTGCTCTATGGCGGCGGCGCGATCGGCGGCGCGGTGAACCTCGTCGACAAGAAGATCCCCACCTACGTCCCGGCGAACGGCGTCGAAGGCTCGGTGGAAGTCCGCGGCGGGACGGCCGATCGCGAACGCGCCGCCGTGTTCGGCGCCACGGCGGGGGTCGGGAACTTCGCCTTCCACGTCGAGGGCTCCGGGCGCCGGACCTCCGATTACCGGGTGCCGAACTGGAGCGAGAAGCGCCTGGACGGCTCGTTCAACCGGTCCGAGTTCGCCTCGGTCGGCGCGTCCTGGGTCGGCAGCCGCGGCTACCTCGGCCTCGCCTTCTCCGAGCAGAACAGCAAGTACGGCCTGCCCGGCCACAACCACGAGTACGAGAGCTGCCATCCGCATGGCTCCAGCCTCCATTGCGGCGGGCACGGTCACGAGGAAGAAGAAGACGGCCACGACCATGAGGACGAGGCCCATGGCGAGCCGCCCATCGTCGATCTGAAGAGCCAGCGCGTCGACCTTCGCGGCGAGGTGCGCGACCCCGTCGCCGGGGTGGAGCGCATCCGCCTGCGCGCCGGCTATACCGACTACGCCCACAACGAGATCGACGAGGGCGAGGTCGGCACGACCTTCACCAACCAGGGTTATGACGGCCGCATCGAAATCGCGCATGCGCCGCTGGGCGGCCTGCGCGGCGTGATCGGCGGCCAGGCGTCGCGCAGCCAGCTGGAGGCGGTGGGCGCGGAATCGTTCATCCCCAAGAGCGTCACCCAGAACACCGCCCTCTTCCTGCTGGAGGAGTACACGCTCGGAAAGCTGCGCTTCGAAGGCGCCCTGCGACAGGAATGGCAGGACGCCCGGGCCGTGGGGCGGGCCGACACCCAGCACAGGCCGTTCTCGGCCTCGCTGGCCGGCATCTGGAGCTTTGTCCCCGGCTATGCGGTCTCGCTGTCCTTCTCCCGCTCGCAGCGGGCGCCGTCGGCCCAGGAACTCTACGCCCGGGGCGTCCACCTCGCGACCAACACCTACGAGATCGGATCGGCGGCCCTGAGCAAGGAGACCGCCAAGTCCGTCGAACTGACCCTGCGCAAGACCGCCGGCCCGACCACCTTCTCCGGCAGCGTCTATCGCTACGGCTACGACGGCTACATCTTCGCCGACACCCTCGACCAGTTCGAGGACTTCCGCCTGATCCGCTACGCCCAGGCCGACGCGACCTTCACCGGCGTCGAAGGCGAGATCCGCCACCAGGTCACGGCCGGGGTCGGCCTTGGGGTCTTCGGCGACTATGTCCGCGCCGAACTGCAGGACAACGGCGGCGACCTGCCGCGGATACCGGCCGGACGCCTGGGCGCCCGGGCCGACTTCGCCCACAGCAGATGGTCGGGCAATGTCGAGTACTACCGGGTGTTCAAACAGTCGCGCACCGCCGCCTTCGAGGCCACGACGCCGGGCTTCGACATGGTCAACGCCACCGTCTCCTACGACGTCGAAATGGGGGGCCGGAGCGCGCAGCTCTACGTGCGGGGGACCAACCTGCTGAACGACCTGGCGCTCAACCACGCCTCCTTCATCAGCCAGGTCGCGCCCCTGCGCGGCCGCAACCTCGTCGCCGGCGTCCGGGCCCGGTTCTGAAATGGCGGGGGAAAGGCCGTCGCTCCGCCGCGCCTTTCCCCCTGCCCTCAGATTTCGAACACCAGAACGAAAGCCGGCTGCACCACCGGAAAAGATTTCCGCCTTGGAATGCTGCTTTGCAACCGAGGCCAATGCTCGGGCGCGAAACCCGTTGATTTGCTTGCGTTAGCAGGCCAGCCGCAACGCGGCGAATACTTGGTTGATAAGCCCCCTAATTACTTGCCATTTACAATGCTCGCAGGCGGCGCCTAGTCTTCGGCCATAGCGGCGGTCACGGGGGCGTGGCCGATAAGCCGTCACATGGCCTGTGGGAGGACTCGATGAAGTACCCCGTGTGGTTCCTGCGTCTGTTGTTCGCAGCCTGGATGATACCGGCCGGTATCAACCACTTCTATTCCCTGTTCCCTCAGCCTGAGGGCGTCGGCATCGGCTACGAGCTGTTCCGGGGACTGTTCGACAGCCGCCTGTTCGACATCGTCAAGGCGGTGGAGCTGATCGCGGGCGTCTGCGTGCTCACCGGCTTCTACGCGCCGCTGGCCCTGGTGGTGTGCATGCCGGTCTCGTTCTGCGTCTTCTACTGGGACGTGCCGCTCAGCCCGGTGGGGCCGACCTCGTTCGGGGCGATCCTCGGCTGGATCGCGATCGGCAGCAACCTGCTGCTCTGCGGGGCCTACTGGAACAGCTACCGCGCCATGTTCACCCTGCGCGCCACGCCGCGGGCCTTCGGCGGCTCCGCGCCGTCGGCCGCCCAGCCCGTGGGGGCCTGACCATGAAGCACCTCGTCCTCGCCGCGCGCCTGATCCTGGGCGCGTGGCTGCTGGTCAACGGCCTGAACTTCTTCTTCCTCGACCTCTACCCCCAACCGGTCGGGACCCAGCCGCTCGCCGTGCAGCTGATGACCTCCCTCGTCCACAGCAAGCTCTTCGACGTGGCCATGGCGGTGCAGCTGATCGGCGGCGCCTTCATCCTCGCCGGCGCCTTCCTGCCGGTCGCCCTGTGCGTGGTCATGCCGGTCTCGGCCTGCGCGGCCTTCTGGGCGGTGATCCTCGAGCACGAGCCGGTCGGCGCCCTGCTGGCCCTGGTTCTGGTCGCCCTCAACGGCCTGCTGATGCTGGCCTACATCGACTACTACAAGGGCATGCTGCAGCGGCACGCCCTGACCATCGGCGAAGCCTGAGGAGGACACGCCCGTGAACTTCGAAGACACCTACGTCAACGCCGGCGGCCGGACCTCCCGCGGCCAGTTCGTGGCCGCCCTGGTCATCCTGCTGATCCTGGTCGCGCTCTACGCCTATTTCATCAAGGGCCGCAGCGGTCAGTGGAACCTCCTGGTGCTGCTGTTCCCGGCCATCGTGCTGCACGCCCGGCGCCTGCACGACATGGGCAGGTCCGCCTTGCTCCTGCTCGTTCCGGGCGCCCTGATCGCGGCGTCCATCGTCCTGCGCATGGTCAGCCCGGGTTCGCAGATCGAGGTCGCCGCCACCGGCGCCGCCCTCGTCGTCTCGGCCGCCTTCAGCCTGTGGGGGCTTGTCGGCAAGGGCCAAGACGAGGCCAATAAGTTCGGCGAGCCGGTGGCGGCCTGACGCCGCCCCGGTCCTTTTTCAGCATGGATTCGAGAACACGCATGATCGGCAGAACCCTGGCGGCCACGGCCGCCCTCTCGCTCCTGGCGGGCGCCGCCATGGCCCAGGACGAGGTCAAGGTCGCCCCCGACGTCGAGGCCCTGTTCCACAGCAAGGACCCGATGCTCGACCGCAACAAGCAGGCCGCCTACCACATCGAGAAGGAGCTGCTCGAGGCCGGGCATTGGGAGATGGCCGACCGGTGGCTGACCGACCGCTACATCCAGCATAATCCCAACGCCCAGTCGGGCCTCAAGGGCGTGATCTACTACTTCACCCAGGTGGCCAAGGTTAAGCCCAAGCCCATCCCGGCCAAGCTGGGCGCGCCCGTGGTGGCGGTCATGGCCGAGGGCGACCTGGTCACTGTCCTGACCCGCCGCGAGCTCAAGCACCCCAAGGACCCGTCCAAGACCTACACCACCACCTGGTTCGACACCTGGCGGTTCGTGGACGGCAAGGCCGACGAGCACTGGGACGGCGCCACGCTGAACTAGGCGGCGTCCGCGGCGGCCTAGAACCGCAGGTCGAGCGCCTGGGCCAGCCATGTGGCGGCGGCCACGGCGATGAGGCCAGGGCCCACCCTCAGCACAAAGCTGCGGCCGCCGCTGGTGGCCGCCAGCACGAACTTGGTCACGGTGTTCGCGGTGACGCCGATCAGGATCGGCGTCACCGCGTCCTGCGGGGCGATCTGGCCCGCCGCCGCGAGCGAGGCCACGGAGATCGCGGCGGCGTGGGCGTCCACCAGGCCGGCGAGCCCGGCCGCTATCACCAGGCCCGTCTCACCAAAG
>DAICXL010000077.1:6896-10701 GCA_027312185.1 Caulobacterales bacterium
GGACCGAAGGCTGAAGGCGCCTTCGACGGGGTTGGCCGGGGGCGCAGGCTGACGCACCGCCCTCACCGTCGAGAACAGGCCGAAGGCCAGGGCCACGACGCCGCCGGCCAGCAGCGACGGCCAGACCGCGGCAAGCGTGGGCTCGTTGACGGCGGCCAGCACCAGGGCCAGTTGCATCATGGTGGCGACCGTCGAGAGCACCGCCGCCGCCGCCGCGGCCGGCGCTTCCGCGGGCGTCGCCTTCGAGCGGGCGCCCATGGCCCCGATCGTCGCCGCGCTCGAGACGAAGCCGCCGAGCAGGCCGGCCAGGGGCAGCCCGAAGCGGATCCCGATCATCCGGGCGGCGACGTGCCCGGCGGCTCCGACGCTGAGCACCAGGATGACCAGCATCCATATCGATCGGGGATTGAGGGCGTTGAACGGCCCCACGGTGCGATCCGGCAGCAGCGGCAGCACGATCAGGGTCGCCCCCAGGAGGAGCAGCCCGTCCGCCACCTCGCGCTCGGTCAGCACGGCCGCGACGAACCGGTGGATCGGGGAACGCGCGGCCAGCAGGATCGCGGTCGCGACGCCGACCATCGCGGCCAGCCCCGGCTCTCGCATGGCCAGGCCGCCCAGCAGGACGGTGAGCACGAGCGCCGCCTCGCTGGTGACGCCCGGGTCGTCGCTGTTGCGGCCGCTCCACGCGCTGACGATGGCCATAGCGCCCACGACCGCGGCGCCCACCACCAGCCCGGCCACGCCGCCGATGTGGAAGCCCACGGCCCCGACCAGGGCTGCGATCGCGAAGGTGCGGATGCCCGCCGTCGCCCGAACGGTTTGCTGGCCCTTGCGTCGCTCCCGCTCGCCGCCGATGAGTAGGCCGACGCCAAGCGCGACGGCCAGCCCAACCAGGGCCGCAGCGTTCACTCCCTCCAGGCCCGGCATGCTGTCCATCCGCGCAGCTTAGCCTATGCGCCGGGTTCGGAGCAGGCCATCGACCGTTCAGGCCGCGCAAAGCCGCGCTCAAGGCGGCAGGGCGGCGTCGATCTGGGCGGCGAGGGTGGGCTGGCCGAGCTCCGCGCGGAGCGTGGCTTCGGCCCGGATCCAGCCCCACGCGGCGATGAGCAGCACGGCCAGGAAGGCGCCGGTGGTGATGAGAACGACCGGCTGAGCGCGGTGCGGCATAGGCGGGGCCCGGGCAGGAGGCGGCGGCGAAAGGTGCGGCCCCCCCACAGGGGGAGCTATGGGGGGCCGCGGGTCTTCGTCACCATCGGCGACGGTCGCCGGGGGAGGCGACGGCTGGAGCATGACCGGCGGATGGGGCGTCAGTTGGACGGGTTCCTGTCGGCAATGTATCGGCGGCGACAAGCGGCCGTAACGGGCCCGGCTGGGCTGAGGCGCGCACCCGGTCGGCGTGCGCAAACGCCATACCCGCCGCCCCCTCGAACTCCGCGTGGGCCAGGTGCGCGGCCGCGAACAACGCCACGTCGCGGTCGTAAAGGCTTCGGATCCGCTCCAACTGGTCCGGGCGCAGGCGCACGGGCTCGCGGCGACTGCGGTTGATATGCGGCAGGCGGCCGGTCAGCACCGGCAGCCGGATATCGGCGAGACGATCGAAGGGGACCAGCCGGTCCACCGCGACTTGGCCCGACTGATCGGTCACATACCAGCTCTGCGGCCGGAAGATGTGGTCGACCGCGTAGGGGCTCTGCGCCGCGGCGACGTGATCGAGCGCGTCGTCGGGCGACCTGAACGCCAGGTAATCCGAGCGGAAGACGCGCGACACCGCATTGTCGGCCGTCCCGCTCGCCCGGGCGTAGTGATAGGCGGACAGAAACCGGTCCACCGGATCGCGGAGGATGGCGAAGCTGGGAATCCGGCCCGCCATCTCCGGGGCGAAGCGGTGGTAGTACCTTATGGACGCATGCCGGATCTGCCGGCCATAGAGCGCCGCGCTGATCGACATGCCGGCCGTCTTCGGGACGTGGATGAAGATGACCCCCGTATCGCGCACCGCCGCGAGCCGGCGCCGGCGCTCGGGGCCCAGGGGAATGGGCAGGCCAAGGTCGCAGGCGCGCTCGTGGATGTCGCTCGGCAGCCGAGCGCCCAGCAGACGCGCGACCTGCAGGCGCGCCAGATAGGTCGGGCGCATGGACGCCTCCGCGGCTGTGGATAAGGCCGGCCATCATTGGCGACCACCGCGTCGGCAGTTCGCCTGCCCTGTATTGGAATTGTATCGGCAGTTTCGCTACTGCATTCAAGCGGCAACAATTCGGACACAATTTGGCTTATACTTCATTTGAGAAAGACAATACTAAGCAGATGAATGGTCGGCGGTCGGCAAAGGGCTCAGGGTTGCGCGCGGCCTTAAGACATCGGGGCGATCCCCATGCGATAGTCGCCAGAGCATGAGCCTCCACGCCGCTCCCCAGATCCTGGCCGACCTTCTGCTCGTCGAGGACGACGAGGAGCTGCGCGCGGAGATGGCCGCCTATCTCACCGCCAACGGCTACCGGGTGCATGAGGCGAGCAATGCCGTCGCCGCCAAGCAGCTGCTGCGGTCGCACCCGATCCAGGTGGCGGTGCTCGACATCAACCTGCCGGGCGAGGACGGCCTGTCCCTGTGCCGGACCCTGGCCCACACGGGCGGGCCGGCGATCCTGATGCTGACGGCGCTGGGGGAGTCCATCGACCGCATCCTGGGTCTTGAGCTCGGCGCCGACGACTATGTGGTCAAGCCGATCCCGCCGCGGGAGCTCTTGGCCCGCGTCAAGGCGCTGCTGCGCCGCAAGCCCGCCGGGTCCGCCGCGCCCAAGCGCAACATCTACGACTTCGCGGGCTTTCGCCTCGACCTCGCGGCCCGGCAGCTGCGCGCCCCCAACGGCATGATCCTGATGCTGACCCGCAGCGAGCTGGCGATCCTGGCCATGCTGCTCGACCGGGCCCAGAAGGTGGTGCCGCGTGAGGACCTGATCACCCTGCTGCGCAGCGACGAGCCCGACGGGCTGGGGCGCGCGGTCGACCTGCACATCAGCCGGCTGCGCCGCAAGATACAGGACCAGACCGACCAGGAGATCATCCGCACCTATCGCGGCGTCGGCTATCTGCTCGACGCCCTGGTGGTCGCCGAATGACCGCGACCCTGCCCCGTCGCCGCTGGCCCGGCGCGCCGATCTGGGCCCAGATCCTGGCCCTGCTGGTCGGCGGGCTGATCACGGCCCAGCTGGTGACCCTGGGCCTGACCCTGCTGCTGCCGCCCGCCCCGCCCCAGCAGCACAGCCTGGACGAGATCGCGCGGGCCCTGCGCGGGGCCCCCCTGTCCGGCCAGGAGGCGCAACGGCCGCTGATCCGCACCACCGAGGCCGCGCCCCCCAGCCTGCAGAGCCCCGGCTGGGTGGTTTCCGAGCGATCGACGGGCGAACTGGTCAAGCTGCTGGGCGCCCCCGCCGCGGATGTCCGCCTGCTGTTCTACGCCCCGCCGCCCCTGGCCGGAACCGCCCCGCCGCCACCCTCCGGCCTGCCGCCGCGAGCCGGATACGCGCCCCCTCGCCCGGTCGCCCTGGCGGGGTTCATGCTGGTCGCCCAGGCCGATCCTGTCCCGGTCGGCGGCGGCGCCGTCGCCGCGCCTGCCCCCGGCGCCGGCCGCCTGCGCGGCCTGCTGCGCCGGGACCGCCCGCTTGGCCGGACCGGCGCACTTGGCCCCGGTCTCGGCGGCGGCCGTCCCGCCGCCGCTTCGGGCGCCCCCACGGCGCCGCGCTTCGGCGGCTTCTGGCAAGGTCCGCCGACGGGCCGGCGAGGGCCGGCCGGCCTCCAGGCTCCGGCC
>DAICXL010000078.1:0-10342 GCA_027312185.1 Caulobacterales bacterium
ACTGGGCAAAAAGCTCCGGTCCGGCTTTCGGAATTTGGCCTGCGAATACAGGGGGTTGTGCGGCTGGCGCGGGGTCATGATCTGGCCCGGCGCTTGCAACTTCGTTCCCCGGGCAAAATGCCCCCGGCCGTCAAAATGACGCCGGACACCTTGAAAAAAGGAGGCGTCCTCATGGCGCTGAACAGCATCAACACCAATGCCGGGGCGATGATCGCCCTGCAGAACCTCAACAACACCAACGCGGCCCTCGGCGTCACCCAGAACCGGATCAACACCGGGATGAAGGTGAACAGCGCCAAGGACAACGGCGCCATCTGGGCCATCGCCCAGAACCAGCGTTCGAACGTGAGCGCCCTCGACTCGGTCAAGGATTCGCTCCAGCGCGGCCAGTCCACCGTGGACGTGGCCATCTCGGCCGGCGAGACCGTGTCGGACCTGCTGAACCAGATGAAGGCCAAGGCGCTCGCGGCTTCGGACGTCTCTCTCGACGCCGCGGCCCGCACCGCCATGGGCAACGACTTCACCGCCCTGCGCGGCCAACTGGTCAAGACCCTGAACAGCGCCAGCTTCAACGGCGCCAACCTGCTGCTGACCGCCAGCGCCTCCCTGTACGCCCTGGCCGACTCCGCGGGCACCTCCAAGCTGACCGTCGCGGCCCAGGTCCTGGCCATCGGCGCGACCGGCTCGGCGATCACCACCACGGTCAACACGACCTTCACCACCCAGACCACGGCCGCGGCGATGGTCGGCATCCTGAACACCGCCATCACCAACGTGAACGCGAAGGTGGCCCAGCTGGGCACCGGTTCGAAGGCCCTGCAGACCCACCTCGACTTCATCGGCAAGCTGCAAGACACCATGACCGCCGGTATCGGCAACCTGGTGGACGCCGATGTCGCCAAGGAAAGCGCGACCCTGCAGGCCCTGCAGACCAAGCAGCAGCTCGGCATCCAGGCCCTGTCGATCGCCAACTCGTCCTCGAGCGCGCTCCTCAGCCTGTTCCGCTAGGCCGGAAACTCCGGCGGCGCGCGGGGCCTGACCGCCCCGCGCGCCGATCCGGCAACCCGCAATGGAGGCTCCGGCGCCGCAAGGACCGGGGGTCCAGGAGATGATCAAGACGATCAATTCCGGCGCGGGCGTTTCCGATCGGACGCCAGACCAACGGCAGGACCGGCGCGGGGAAGGGGGCTATCCCCCCCAGCCCGCCGATCCGCCGGCTCCGGGGCCCGCCCCGGGATCGGACCTGAGACTGGTGATCGAGCGCGACGCCGAGGGCGCCTACTACATCTACAAGCTGATCGACCGGGCGACGGGCGAAGTGGTCGCCGAGCTGCCTCGCGACGAAGTGGCGAACCTGGCTAACGGCGTCGGCTACATCGCCGGGACCGTGGTGCGGACGAAGGCTTGAGGCGACAGGACGGGGACGGCGCTAGCCCGGCTCAGTCCTAAAGAACGTAGTTAACGGTCCCTATACGAAAGGGGCTTACCGTCTCCTCCGAATGGACGAGGCGCGATCCGTCATGGCGCGTCCGACCTCTTGGGAGAAGACCCATGTCGGTTAGCGTGAAGACGAATCAGCCAGCGCTGATCGCGCTCCAGAATCTGAACAAGACCAACGACCAGCTGAGCGAGACCCAGAACCGGATCAATACCGGCCTGAAGATCGCCATGGCGAAGGACAACGCCTCGATCTACGCCATCGCGCAGAAGCAGCGGGCCTCGATCAGCTCGCTGTCCGCGGTCACCGACAGCCTCAACCGGGCCACCTCGATCGCCGATGTCGCCAGCGCCGCCGGCCAGTCGATCTCGGACATCCTCAACACCATGCGCCAGAAGGTGGTGGCGGCGATGGACCCGTCCATCGACGCGGTGTCCCGCAACCTGCTCGACGTCGACTACAAGTCTCTGCTGCGGCAGGTGTCCCAGGTCATCCAGAACGCCAACTTCGACGGGGCCAATATTCTCGACGGCTCGCTGTCGCCGGGCATCCGCTTCATCGCCGACGCCAACGCCACGACCTTCGTGACCCTGTCGGTTCAGAACATGAGCCTGGGCGGGGCGATCATCTCCATGCCCGCGACGGCTTCGATCACCACGGTGCCCTATGCGACCAGCATCCTGGCCCGCCTCGACGCTTCGATCATCCAGACCAACAGCGCCCTGGCTAAGATCGGCGCCCAGGCCAACCAGATCAGCGCCCATAACAAGTTCGTGGGCAAGCTGAGCGACGCCCTGAACGTCGGGGTCGGCAACCTGGTCGACGCCGACATGGCGGCTGAAAGCGCCCGGTTGCAGGCCTTGCAGGTACAACAGCAGTTGGGCGCGCAGGCGCTCTCGATCGCCAACCAAGCTCCGCAGGTGATCCTGCAGCTGTTTAAATAATCGTGGCGGGCAGCGACCACATGACGACTTGCGTGCTCGTGTCTGATGGACTGAGGTTTGTCGGATGAGTCGTCCCCTGGTCGCCCCGATCGGCGCTACACCAACCATTCCGGCGGACCTGCCGGCGCGGGCTCTGCCTTATGGCCTGCACCTCATCGAGGAAGATGACATTGCCGCGGTTACCGCGGCGCTGCGCGACGAACTCCTCGCCCAGGGGCCGCGGGTAGCGGCTTTCGAGCGCGCGCTGGCCACGCAGGTCGGCGCCCGCCACGCCGTGGCCTCCTCGTCCGGCACCGCCGCCCTCCACCTGGCCCTGGCCAGCCTCGACGTCGGCCCCGGCGACCTCTGCGTCGTGCCGGCGGTCACCTTCATCTCCACCGCCACGGCCGCCCTGTTCTGCGGGGCGGAGGTGGTGTTCGCGGACGTCGATCCCCTGACCGGCCTGATGACGCCCGAGACCCTCGAGGATGCGATGGCCCGGGCCGGCTGGACCAAGGCGGTCCTGCCGGTGCACCTGGCCGGCCGGTTATGCGACATGGCCGGGATCGCCGAACTGGCGCGGGCCAATGGGGCGGTGATCGTCGAGGACGCCTGCCACGCTCTGGGCTCGATCGACGCCGGCGGCGCTCAAGCGGGCGCCTGCGCCCATTCCGACGCGGCCGTGTTCTCCTTCCATCCGGTCAAGACCATCGCCACGGGGGAGGGGGGCATGACCACCCTCAACGACCCCGACCGCGACGCCCGCATGCGGCGGCTGCGCAACCACGGCGTCACCCGCGAGGCGGGGCTGATGGGCGAAGCGGACTCCTTCTCGTCCGCCGGCGCCCCCAACCCCTGGAGCTACGAGCAGCTGGAACTCGGCTTCAACTACCGCATGAACGAGATGGAGGCGGCGCTCGGCCTGTCCCAACTCGGCAAGCTGGGCCGCTTCGTCGATCGGCGCCGGTCGCTGGCCGCCCGTTACGACCGGCTGTTGGCCCGCTTCGGAGACCGGGTGAAGCCGGTGGCGAGCCCGCCCGGCCAGAAACACTCGCCGCACATCTACAACGTCCTCATCGACTTCGGGGGGCTGGACGTCGACCGCGCCGCCCTGATGGCCGCCCTGGTCGCCCGCGGCATCGGAACCCAGGTCCACTACATTCCGCTCTACCGCCAGCCGTTCTTCCGCGCCCGCTACGGCGACATGCGGCTGGACGGGGCCGAGGCCTACTACGCCCGCTGCCTGGCGCTGCCCCTGTTCCCGGCCATGTCCGAGGCTCACGTCGATCAGGTTGTCCTGGCTCTGGCGGAGGTCCTCGGCGACCTCTAGCTTGGCGGCATGATCGAGCTCAAGGATCTCTGCCTCGACGACGGCGACCGGCTCTACCACTGGCGCCGCCAGCCGGAGGTCGACCGCTGGATGTCGCCGTCGCCGCCCGCCGACATCGAGACCCACCGCGCCTGGCTCGAGGCCTTCCTCGCGGATCCCAACCGGGTCGGCTGGATCATCGCCGAGGGCGGTCGCCCCTGCGGCTTCCTCATGCTCAAGGGCGTGACCGACCTGCAGCAGAGGGCCGAGTGGGGCTGGTACATCGGCGAGGCCGAGGCCCGCGGCCGCGGCGCCGGCCGCGCCGCCCAGGCCCTGGGGCTGGAGCGAGCCTTCTACGACTACGCCCTGCAGAAGGTCTGGTCCGAGGTTCTGGCCGACAACGATGCGGCGCTGAAGGCCCAGTCCGCCGCCGGCTTCCGTCGCGAGGGCTACCTGCGCCGTCATGTGTTCAAGGACGGCCGCTTCCGTGACGTGGCCCTGCTGGCCATCCTGGCCGAGGAATGGAAGGAGCGCCGCGGTCCCGTCCTGCGGAACCTCCAGGCTTCGGGGCTGATCGGCAAGGGGTAGGCCATGGCCCGGATCGCCCTCGACAAGCAGACCCGCGACGACCTCGCCCGGTCACTGCGCACGCACTTGAAGGATGCTCTCGACGTCGAGGTCGGGACCTTCGAGATACTCGACCTGCTCGATCACCTCGCCGACACCCTGGGGCCGCACTACTACAACCAGGGGCTCTACGACGCCCAGGCGGTGGTCAAGGCGCGGATGGACGGGATCGTCGAGGCGATCGAGGCCGTCGAGAAACCGATCAAGCGGTAAAGAATCCTTCCCCCAAAAGGGGAAGAGCTCAGTCAGAGCAGCGCCCGCACTTCCAGCTCGACCCGCGCCTGGCCGGGCAGCTCCAGCACCTGCCGTCCGGGGGCTTGCGACAGGCCCAGCACCTGCTGGCCGGGGCGCAGGCCGGCCTCGAAGGCGGGGCTGCCGTCGGCGATGGCGGTGATCGTACCGTCGGCCCGCGACAGGCGCAGGCCCGAGCCTTCGTAGGCCACGGGCGCGGGGGGCGTCCCGCCGGCCATCAGGGTTCCGGCCGCCTGGTCGATCGCCCAGGTGTAGGGCCGCAGCAGGCTGACCCCGAGCAGGCCGTCGACGCCGTGGAACAGGCCGTCGCGGTCGGCGGCCTGGCCGATCCGGACCACCGGATGGGTCATGACGAAATCGCCGAACCTCATCTCGGCCGGGCGAAAGGCGGTGACCCGTGTGGCGCCCTCGGCGTCGCGATAAGCCAGCAGCACGGCGCCCCGGTAGGCCGCGGTGTCACGGACACGGGCGTAATAGGTGTCCGAGATGGTGCAGGCCTGGGCGCCGGTGTCGAACACGAACCGCCCGTCCGCCTGCGGTATGCCGCCCAGCAGCAGGGCCTGGTTGCGCATGACCTCGGCGCGCACAGGGACGAGGGTCATGGCGGTGTCGGCCGCGCCGATGCTGATCCTACTTGCGCCCAGGGCGACGACCGCCCGCGGATAGAGGAACGGGTAGCCGATCAGTCCGTCGTGGTTCCCGAGGCGCTCTGGGCCCCAGGCGATGGCCCGGCTGGGCCCCATCTCCAGGCCGCCGACGTTGAGCCGGGTGATGCCCACCACTGTGTCGCGGTTGCGTCCGGCATGGCCGCGCACCATCCGCTCGTCGACCCGGGGCAGGGCGAGGGCCCGGACCAGGCGGGTCGATATGAAATGGGTGCTGGCCCCTGTGTCGAGCACGAAGCGGTAGCCGCCGGAGCCGTCGACGCCGACCTCGACCAGGAAGCGGCTGCGTTGCTCCGACAGGGAGACGATGGCCGGCGTCGCCCCGCCGGGCGCCTGGCCCCGGGCTTGGCCATGCGCCAGGGCGAGGCCCGCGAGCGCGGCGCCGCTGCCGAGAACCTGCCGGCGGTTCTGCATCGTCCCTCCCTGGACAGGCGCCCGTCATAGGCCAAAATCGCGCCCGCTTTAAGGACTCGTCAGGACGGGTAAACGACACTGGGCGGCGAATAGCCCGGAGTCGCCGTGACCATCACCTTCGATGTGAGCCTTCTGACCGCCTACTACCAGGCGAAGTCGGGAATCTCGTCGAATGCGACCGGCGGCTCCGGTACGAGTTCAGGCACGACCAAGAAGAATCCCACTGCGCCGTGGGCGACGGCCTCCACCGCGCCCAAGATGAGCGAACTTGCCGACGCCGTGATGCGCGGCAAGAAGTTCATCGACCCCGAGGCGGCCAAGCTGGACGTGGCGGGCGCGTCCAAGGACTACAAGCAGCTGTTCAGCCTCTACCAGGGCCTCAACGCCTTGCAGGGCTTGGCCGAGCAGATGTCGGCCAAGAACCTCAGCGAGATGCGCAAGGCCGAGATTCGCGCCCGCTTCGACGCCGGCATGGCCGAGATCGGCGCCTATCTCGACAAGACCGCCTTCCAGGCCTTCCAGCTCAGCCAGGGCCAGGCGACGGCGTCCCAGACCGCCCCGGGCATCAAGCGCGAGACCGACACCTACGCCACCGGGACCCTGCACTCGGGCGACCCCGGCGCCGCGGTGGACGCCTTCCAGGGCGACGTGGCCTTCAACCTGAAACTCTCCCGCCCCTCCGGCGCGGTGATCGACGTCGACTTCGACCTGGCGGAGATGGGCGCGACGCCGCGCACCATGGCCAACGTCACCATCTATATGAACGACAAGCTGGCCGCCGCCGGGGCCGCGACCCGCTTCGCGGTGGTCCGCACCCCGGGCGCCGAACGCACCGCCACCGCCGGCGGCCAGACCGTCAAGCTGGGCATGGGCCCGGACACCTACGCCCTGTCGATCAAGGGCGTCTCGACCGAGATCGCCGCCTTCACCGCCCCGGCGACCTCGCCGGCTGTCTATATCGGCGGCCAGATGGGCACGACGACGGGAACCAAGCCGACCGCGGTGCGCGAGCTGATGAAGTTCGAGACCGATCCGGCCTCCCCGGCCAGCACGGCGGCGGACGGCAAGGTGTTCGACAAGACCCTCGGCCCCGAGGTCCAGGCGGTCCGCGCCAGCCAGGTCGCGCCCGACGGCTCGCTCTATGTGCTGGCCGACATTAACAACAAGACCGGCGATCAGAATATCAAGGGCACGGCCGACGTGGCCCTGATGAAGTACGATTCCGCCGGAAACTTGGTCTACACCCGCACCTTGGGGGCGGCGTCCCAGGCCTTCGGTTCGGCCCTGACCGTCTCGGCCGACGGCTCCAGGATCGCGGTGGCGGGCTCGGTCGTGGGCGCTCTGGACGCCGGCGACGCCGGCGCCGACGCCAAGGTCGCCGACAGCTTCGTGGCCGTGTTCGACGCCGATGGCGAGCAGGTCTGGAGCCAGCGCGCCGGGTCCAAGGGCGAGGACAAGGTGACCGGGGTCAGCTTCGGCGCCGACGGCTCGCTCTATGTCACCGGCTCGACCAGCGGCAACTTCAACAACACCATCCAGGTCGGCGGCCAGGACAGCTACATCCGCGGCTTCAAGCTCAACACCTCGCCGACCGCTGCCGAGGCCTATTCGACCCAGTTCACCACCCAATACGGCACGTCAGGCGTAGACAAGCCGGCCGGGGTGGCGATCAACGGCTCGACCATGGTCACCGCCGGGGTGGAGAACGGCCGCATCATCCTGCGCCGCTATGACCTGCAGCCGACCGGCGCCCCGCTGCTGGGGGCGACGCGCGATCTTGGCGCGGCCAACGGCGGCGGGATCGCCGGGGTGGCCTTCGACGCGGACGGCTCGCTCATCGTCGCCGGCTCGACCAAGAACGGCGCGCTGAACGCCGGAACCGTGACCACCGCCTACACCTCGGGAGAGGCGGCTTTCGTCGCCAAGCTGTCGGGCGACCTGGCCGCGGCGGGAACCGACCGCCTGACCTATTACAATGGAACCGGGGACCGCTCCGCCACGGCCGTCACCCTCTCCGGCGGCAAGGCCTACATCGCCGGCCAGATGGCCGTGACCCCGCCGCCCGGCCAGACCACCGCCTTCGACGGCTACGCCGCCGCGATCGACCCCGACACCGGGGCCGTGTCGTGGAGCCAGACCATGCGCGGCGACGGGCTCCAGGCCGCCCCGACCAGCATCGCCGTCGATCAGTCGGGCGCCTCGGTGCTCGACCGCCTGGGTCTGCCCAGGGGGACCATCGACTACACAGGCTCGCAGACCATCGTGGGCAATTCCGCGGCCCGCGCCGGCGACCAGTTCTTCGTGCGCAGCGGCACGGGGGCGGCCAAGGCCGTGACCATCGAGGCGGGCGACACCCTGAAGACCCTGGCGGCCAAGATCGGCCGCGCCGCCGGCTTCACGGTCAAGGTCGAGATCGTCATCGCCAAGGGCTACGACACCCTCAAGATCACCCCTCAGTCGACGAGGACCCCGATCGAGCTTGAGGCCGGCAAGAACGGCCGCAACGCCCTCAGCGCGCTGGGGCTGCAGGAAGGGCTGATCACCACCACCCCCGATCCGAACAAGAAGGATTCGGTGAAGGCCTCCTACAGTCTGCAGCTGCACTCGACCTTGAACCTCAACACCGAAGGCGGCGCCAAGCAGGCCCAGGCCCAGCTGCTCGGGGCCCTGTCGAACGTCCGCAGCATCTACCGCGACATGACGACGACGCCCACCAAGGCCACGGCCAGCGGCGCCGTGCCGGCCTACCTGACCAACCAGATCGCTAACTACCAGCAGGCCCTCAACCGGCTGACCGGCGGCGCCTGATCCGCCGAAGCGCGCACAAGGTTTGCGCCGCCCCGCCTTGCTTCGGCCTGCGTCCGCAGGTAGCCAAGGGAGGATGAACCTTCTCGAAGACCGTCGCATCCTGCTCGCTGGCGGGGCCGGAGCCGCCCTCCTGGCCGGGGTGCTGATTGCGGTCTTCATCATGGGCAAGGACCGTCCGGCCGAGCCGGGCGCCGCCAAGGGCGCGCTGCAGATCGAGCTGGGCGAACAGCAACGGGTCAATCCGAACCAGCAGCTGCGCTGCTTCGTCGGCGGCCAGTTCATCGGTTCGGCCACCCTCGCCGACTGCGCCAAGAGGAACGGCGTCGCCGCCCAGTCCCTCGACGTCGGCCTGGACGAGAGCGGCGAGCTGGCCGCCGGCGGCGAGTCGCTCAAGCCGCTGCCCCAGATCGCGCCGCCGACCCAGGTGGCCGTTGCGTCGCCGCCGCCCGTCCCGGTGATGCAGAACGCCCCGGTCCTGACCGCCACGGCCGGCCCGCCCATCGCCGAGTGCCTGCGCTACGGGCCCGACGGCTGGCGCCCCGCCGGCAGCGTGACCCAGTCCGCCTGCGTCCAGACCCTGTTCGAGGGCCGCTGCCAGAGCGCCGGCCAGGCCCTCTATGGCCGCTGGGGCAGCCAGACCCTGCGGCTCGTGCCGGGCCGGGTCGAGGCCTCGCCGGACAATCGCTCGTTCCACATGGTGGTCGAGCAGAGAAGCGACTGCTCCATCCCCGCGTCCTGAGGTCCCCCATGAGCCGATATCTGTTCGCCGCCGGGATCGCCGCCCTCGCCGTGGCCGGCTGCAGCGGCGGGGCGCTGGAGGCGCCGGTCGAGCCGGGCGTCTGCTTCCACATGGTCCAGGAGAAGGACGGCGCCTACAGGTTCAACGAACTGGCCCGCAACCAGCCGAACCTCGAGAACTGCGCCGCCAGGCTGGAGGACATGCGCCTCAACTTCAACCGCCTGGGCCAGAACGCTCAGGAAGTGGTGGGCGCCTTCCAGGGGCAGTACATCTTCATCCAGCCGGCCGGGGTTTTCAGCGCCAGCAGCCTGACCTCCAACCGCTATCCGGCGCTTGTTCGCACCCCGGATGGCCGACTCGCCATACCTGGGGCGATGCAGCAGCAGCCCGCGCCCCCATCGGCGGCGGAACCGGCTGCGAAATAGTTTGACTCCCGCGCTCGCGCAGTCAGAACATTAACGGAACATCGCCGCGGAGAATGCGCGGCATCGAAGGAGCGACACATGGCCGGCAGCGTCAACAAGGTGATCCTGATCGGCAATCTGGGCAAAGACCCGGAGATCCGCACCCTCAACTCCGGCGACCGGGTCGCCAACCTGCGCATCGCCACCTCCGAGACCTGGCGCGACAAGGCGTCCGGCGAGCGCAAGGAAAAGACCGAGTGGCACCAGGTGGTGATCTTCAACGAGAACATCGTGAAGGTGGCCGAGCAGTACCTGAAGAAGGGCTCGACCGTGTACGTCGAGGGCCAGTTGACTACCCGTAAATACACCGACCAGGCCGGCGTCGAGAAATACTCCACCGAGATCGTGCTGCAACGCTTCCGCGGCGAGCTGACCATGCTGGGCGGCCGGGGCGGCGGCGACGACGCGGGCGAAGGCGGCGGCTATAACCGCTCGGGCGGTGACTTCGGCGGCGGCGGCGGTCGCACCCAGAGCTCTAGCCCCCGCGAGAGCTTCGCCGCCGACCTCGACGACGAGATCCCGTTCTAGGGTCCACTGGCCGCGGGCGGCCGAAGCAGGTCTGCAACACGTCGGTCGTCCTGGCCTCGGCCCTTATCCTGTCGGTTGCGCCGTTCGGTGCGAGCGTGCGTTCGGCGACACTGGGGTTTGACCCCAGCCTACCGCGTTAGTTCCGCGCCCCGGTTGGCTCTTCCACGCACGTTAG
>DAICXL010000078.1:10352-10685 GCA_027312185.1 Caulobacterales bacterium
TCTTTGACGACTGATTATATTCCGCCACGTAGGCATCCCAAGTTTTGTCGTCGGCGGGACGAGCAGGAAATCCTCCAATCCTGGTCATCTTGCTGTGAACGGTCATGGCGATGCGGTCGCTCAGTATCGGCCTGCCATTTTCACCCTCGACGATCCGGCCGACTACTATCTTGTCGCCATAACCGTGCGATGTGTACCAAGCCTGATGGTCACGCACCGCCTTGAGGAATAGGTCCAGCTTACCGGGCTTTATCTGGTCGATCCGGATGTATTGGTAGTCGCCGGCGCAGGCCGGGTATTGCGGTGCAGGGAGAGGCGCCTGCCCGGCGGCTA
>DAICXL010000079.1:0-10683 GCA_027312185.1 Caulobacterales bacterium
CAGGATCGGCGCGCCGCTCATATTGCCGTTCAGCTTGGCGAAGGCGATCAGCGAGCCGGTGAAGGTCACGGCCCCGATGGCCACGCCGACGGCCAGCTCGATCAGGGACTGCATCTTCACGCCCCCGTCCGGGGTGGCGATGCCGTAGGCGGCCGGGGTGTAGATGGCGGCGATGGCCACCAGGCAGGCGGCGAGGCCGACCAGGGAGTGGAAGGCGGCCACCAGCTGAGGCATCGAGGTCATCGGCACCTTGCGGGCGATCACCGCGCCCACCCCGCCGCCGATAGCGACGCCGCCGAGGATCAGGGCCACGGTGACGGCGTCCAGGGCCCCCTGCCCCAGCAGGGTGGCGAGGGTGACGGCCACGGCCAGGGCCATGCCGATCATGCCCATGTTGTTGCCCCGGCGGCTGGTCTCGGGGCTGGAAAGCCCCCGCAGCGCCAGGATGAAGAGGACCCCCGAGATCAGGTAGGCCAGTGCTGCGATACTCGGATTCATCCGGCGCCCCCTGCGTCCTCGCCCGGGCGACGGCGTTCGACGCCGTCCCAGGCCTTACGGTTCCTGAGCGCCGCCCAGGACTGGGCCGCCACCGACGCGATCAGCAGCGCGACAGTGACGGCGATGGTGTTGAGCGCGCCCAGTTCAGCCGCCCGCGGCAGCAGGGCCGCGATCAGGCTGAGGGCGACGCCGGTGAAGAACAGGCCAGAGCCGTTGAGCAGACGAATCCACTGCGGCCGCCGGGCGACGACATAGAAATAGACCCCCAGCGCCCCGAGGGCGCTGAAGCCGCTGGCCCAGGTCAATACCGGGATCAGCGTCCTGCTCATTTGGCCTCAGCCTTCGCGATGGGGGCCTTCGCGACGGGCGTCTTCTTCTTGTACATGGCCAGCATGCGCTGGGTGACCAGGAAGCCGCCGAAGATGTTCACGGCCGCCAGCCCCGCCGCCACCGCGCCGCAGCCCTTGGAGATCCAGACGGTGGCGCCGGCTTCCGCGCCGGAGACCCCGTGCGCCGCAGCCGCCAGCAGGGCGCCGACGATGATCACCGAGGAGATGGCGTTGGTCACCGCCATAAGCGGCGTGTGCAGGGCGGGGGTCACGCTCCACACCACATAGTAGCCGACGAAGATGGCCAGCACGAAGATGGCGAGGCGGAACACGGTGGGATCGACGGCTTCGATCATGGGCCGGTCCTCGATTGCGTCAGGGATGGGAGGGGCGTTCGGGCGCAGTCCATGACGCCCTAGGCCAGGTTCGGGTGGACGATCTTGCCGCCTTGGGCGACCAGGGCGCCCTTGAGGATCTCGTCCTCGTAGTCAGGGGCGAGCGCGCCCTCCTTGTTCACCAGCAGGCCGGCGAACGAGACGAGATTGCGGGCGTACAGGCTGGAGGCGTCGGCGGCGATCCGGCCCGGCAGGTTGGTGATGCCGACGATCTTCACGCCGTTGGCGGTGACCACCACCTCGTCGGGCATGGCGCCGGCGGTGTTGCCGCCCTGCTCCACCGCCATGTCGATGATCACCGAACCCGGCTTCATCGAGGCCACGTGCTCGGCCGACAGCAGCTTGGGCGCCGGCCGGCCGGGGATCAGGGCCGTGGTGATGACGATGTCCTGCTTCTGGACGTGGGTGGCGACAAGCGCCGCCTGCTTGGCCTGGTATTCGGCCGACATCGGCTTGGCGTAGCCGGCGGCGGTCTCGGCGACCTTGAACTCTTCGTCCTCGACGGCGGTGAACTTGGCGCCCAGGCTCTCGACCTGCTCCTTGGCGGCCGGGCGCACGTCGGTGGCGGTGACCACCGCGCCGAGCCGGCGGGCGGTGGCGATGGCCTGCAGGCCTGCGACGCCGGCGCCCATGACGAACACCTTGGCGGCGGCGACCGTGCCGGCGGCGGTCATCATCATCGGCATGCCGCGACCGTATTCGTGGGCCGCCTCGATCACCGCGCGATAGCCGGCGAGGTTGGCCTGGCTGGACAAGGCGTCCATCGCCTGGGCCCGGCTGATCCGCGGCACAAACTCCATGGCGAAGGCGCTGGCGCCCCGTTCGGCCAGGGCCGCGAGCAGGGCCTTGTCGACATAGGGGTTCAGCAGGGCTGCGACGACGGCGCCCGGCTTGAGGGACTGGATCTCGGCCTCTTCGGGGGCGCGCACCTTGAACAGGACGTCGGCGTCCTTCAGGGCGGCTGCGGCGGTCGCGGCGATGCTCGCCCCGGCCGCCTCGTACTCCGCGTCGGTGATTGAGGCGCCGGCGCCGGCGCCGGCCTCGACCACGACCTCGAAGCCGAGGGCCTTCAGTTTCTTGATGCTGTCGGGCGTGGCCGCGACACGGGTCTCCCCGGCGCGCCGTTCCTTGGTGACGGCGATCGTCGCAACCATACAGACCCTCCCCGCACGCGCGGTTCAGCGACCGCAGCGAGCGGCCCAGGTTTGAGATGAATTGTCAGAACTGTCCAGAGTCTCCCGGCCGGGAGGCTCAGTTAGTGCTGGAAGGCTAGTGCCCGGCGTCGGGCTTGTCGCGCAGCATGAAGCCGCCGATGACCGCCACGATGAAAGCGGCGCCGGCCGCCTGGAAGAAGCCTGCGGTCGTGCAGAAGATCAGGACCACGAAAACCAAAGCGACCGCGATCGCGAGCGAGCCCCACTTCGACAAGGCGATGAACCCGTGGAAGGTGGCGGTGTGCTCGGAAATGTCCATGTCTCCGCGGTGATAGTCGGACGGTGCGGCCATGGCGGTTCTGTCCCTCGGGCGTGACGCTACGGGGCGCGAACTATCACGATGCGCGCCTGGGCCTCAAGAGGGCTCAGAACAAGGTCGCTCCGGCCGCAGGCGGGGCGGAGCCGGCCGCCTGCAGTTTGAGCGCCTGGATCAGGCCGTAGGTCAGGTAGCCGTCCGCCGGCAGGCCGCGCGCCTTTTGCCAGGCCCGGGCGGCGGCGCGGGTGCGCGTGCCGATCACCCCGTCGGCTTCCCCGGCGTCAAACCCCAGGCTATTCAGCGACGTCTGGGCCGCCAGCCGGTCAGCCCTGGACAGGGGCTGGTCCGCGGGCCAGGCCTTCGCCAGGATCGGGCGGCGCGCGATGCGGTCGGCCAGCAGCCCCACCGCCAGTGCATAGCTGGTCGAGTTGTTATAGGCGCGGATGGCCATGTGGTTGGGCAGGATCAGGAAGGCCGGCCCCTGCCAGCCGGCGGGCAGGATCAGGCCCATGCCCTCCTGCGCCTCCGAGGCGTTCCAGGTCCCGCCATCGGCGGGCCGCACGCCCAGCGCGGTCCAGTCGGCCCGGGGCCGGAACGGCGCCTCGGCCAGGCCGTAGTCGAAGCCGGCGGGCAGGATCACCTCGCGGGCCCAGCCCTGGCCCCTGCGCCACGCCGCCTTGCGCGCCAGGAAATTGCCCGTCGAGCCGAGGGCGTCGGCCGACGAGCCCCAGATGTCGCGCCGGCCGTCGCCGTCCTCGTCTATGGCCCAGGCCAGATAATCCTCGGGCGTGAACTGGGTCTGGCCCATGGCCCCGGCCCAGGAGCCTTTCAGCCGTTCGCGCGGCGCCTCGCCGGAGAAGATGATGCGCAGGGCCGACATCAGCTGCTGCTCGGCCCAGGCCCGGCGCCGGCCGTCGGCCGCCAGGGTCGCCAGCGAGCGGACCACGTCGTAGCCGCCCTGGTTCTGGCCGAAGTTGGATTCCACCGCCCACACCGACAGCAGGATCTCCGGCGGGACGCCGGTCTTGCCCGACACATCGTTCAGAGGGCCGGAAAGCTCACTGGCCAGGGCCTGGGCGCGCTGGATGCGGGCGTCCGAGATGGAAGCCGCCATATAGTCGCCGATCGGGCGCGACAGCTCCGGCTGGCGGCGGTCGGACGCCACGACGCTGGTATCGAGGCTGAGGCCGGCCAGCTCCTGGACGACCCGGTCACGGGGCAAACCCTGGCCGGCCGCCTTGTCGATGAAGCCCTGACGCCAGGCGTCGAACTCCGCGGCCCCGGGCGTGACGTAAGGGGGGGGCGACGGCGGTCCCAGGGCGGCCTGGAACCAAGACCCGGGCACGGGAGTCACCGTGAGCCCTGCCGTGGAAAGGAGGAAGGTCCGGCGATGCATCTATGAAGGCTAACGGTTTTGGCCTCCCGTTCAACCTTCACAGCGTCACAACGCTGAGAGAGCGCGCAGCCGTCGCCCTACCCAAGTTGACTCAAACGGGGCGCGCCTCTATACGCACCGCCTCGTCGCCCGCGCAGTCGTTTGCGCGGGTTTGCATTTGCGCCGCCTGCTTAAGAGACCGGACCATGAAGGTCAGAAGCTCACTCAAGTCCCTGAAGACCCGCCACCGGGACTGCAAGGTCGTGCGCCGCAAGGGCCGGGTCTATGTGATCAACAAGACCGACCCGCGCTTCAAGGCCCGTCAGGGCTAAGGCCTTGCCGGGGCCGCGCGCGGTCCTGTTCGACGTCGGCAATGTGATGGTGCGCTGGAATCCGCGCACCCTCTATTCCAAGATCTTCCCCGACCCTGGCGAGTGCGACCGGTTCCTGACCGAGGTCTGCACCATGGCCTGGCACACCGAGCACGACCGCGGCGTGCCGATGGCGATGAACGCCGCCCCCCTCATCGCCCGCCATCCCCATTACGAGCAAGCCATCCGCGCCTGGGAGGCCCGCTTCGACGAGATGATCGACGGCGTCATCCCGCAGACCCTCGCCGTGATGGGCGACCTGCACGCCCGCGGCGTGGCGATGTACGGCCTCACCAACATGCCGGCCGAGAAATGGCCCATGGTCCAGGCGCTCAGCCCGGCTTTCGGCCTCTTCAGCGATGTGGTGGTCTCGGCCGACGAGGGCGTGGTCAAGCCTGACCCCCGCGCCTTCGAGATCGCCTGCGCGCGGTCCGGCATGAGCCCCGCCGAGCTGTTCTTCGTCGACGACAGTCCGGCGAATATAGAAGCCGCCCACAGGATGGGCTTTTATGTCCACCTGTTCGACGATCCGGCGGGCTTGCGCCCGGCGCTGGAATCGCGCGGATTGCTGTGAAACTTTCCGGGGGCCGTCAGGGCCCCCCTTTTTTCTCCCGGAGTAACCAGATGGCCGACGACGCGAACTTCAGCGGCAATCCCGACGTCCTGAACACCACGGCCCAGGGCCGCCTGAAGACCATCGTCGAGCGCATCGAGCGCCTCGAAGAGGACAAGGCCGCCATCATGGCCGACATGAAGGAGGTCTATCTCGAGGCCAAGGGCGAGGGCTTCGACGTCAAGATCCTGCGCAAGATCATTCGCCTGCGTAAGCAGGACACCGCCAAGCGCCAGGAGGAAGAGGCCCTGCTCGACCTCTATCTGTCCGCCATCGGGGGTCTGTGAAGCGAAAGGCTTCAACACCGGAACAGGCGCGGGAGGCGGCCAAGGCCGCCGCCAAGCGCGCCGCGTTGCGGGCGCTGCGCCGCGCCCGCAACGCGGCCGACAAGGCCGGCGTGGCGCTGTCCGACTGGGAGGGCGAGTTCCTCGGCTCGGTCGAGCAGAGGGTGACCACCTACGGCCGCGCCTTCGGCGATCCCGAGAAGGGCGGCCCCGGCCAGGCCCTCTCCACCCTGCAGACCGTCAAGCTGAAGGAAATCGCCGGCAAGGCGGCGGGGGACAAGCCGCCGCGCAGGGGCCTCGCGCGCAAGCCCTTCAAGCCAAGACCTTAGCGGACCCGCGCCACGGCCTCGGCCGCCCCTTATGCTTAACGCGCCGGAAAACATAAAGGAGGGGATTTCATGGTATATATTATAATAACTGGGATGGTTTACGCCGGTTAAGCCTAACAGATACCGGCCCAATATTCATCATACAACCTCACCGTTACTTCATGGGTGAGTTGTAATCTTGCGCCTGAGATTAGGCATGAGGTTGCTATGAATATCGGAGTGTGCGCCGCCGCCCTGTCGTGCTCGGCCGCCCTGGCGGCCGGCCTCGCGGGAACACAGGTGGTGTCCGGCGACCGCGACGCCGGCCAATTCCAGGAGATCTTCGGTCCGCCCGTCGAACTGCTGCTGCCAGGCCAGACCCCCGAGCAGATCGAGGCGGCCGAGGCCGCGGCGCGCTGCGATACGATCGACTTCCTCGAGTGCCACAAGGCGCCGGAATCGGCGACGGCCATGGCCGGCGAGGTCTACGCCCTGCCGGCGCCGACCGGCGATCCGGCCAAGGATCTGGCGACCCTGCAGGCGGCGGTGAAGAACAAGCGCTACGGCGTCATCGACGGCGCGGCCGGCGGCAAGCGTCAGGTCTACACGATCCGGGGCATGCTCGAGATCAACCGGACCCTGGCCATCCGCAACCTCGAGCTCAAGCAGCTGGACGACGACAAGGTGGTTCGCACCATCTACGCCGCCGGCGGCGGCACGCCGATCACCCTGCGGCTGGAGAACATCAAGATCGAGCGCGGCCCCAAGGACAGCGAGGCGACGGGCTCGGTCTCCGACTCCGCCGGCATCTGGACCACGGACGTGACGCCGGAATTCCGCAATATCGAGATCACCGGCGGCGGCAAGGGCGACGGCATCATCGTCGTCAACTCGACCGGCGGCTACCTCACGGACATCTACGTCCACGACATCACCTGGACGCCCTATGCCGAAGACCAGGCCGATCCGGAGTTCTGGAAGAACTATACCCTGGCCACCCTGCAGCGTAAGGGCGACTGGAACGGCTTCACCATCACCGACTTCGACGGCCGGACCATGGCCAAGAAGCGGGTCGAAGAGCAAATCTACGGCATCGTCCTGGCCAATGTGACCAACCTGGACGTCATCCGGCCCCGCATCGAGCGGCTGCTGACCCGGTTCTCCGACGGCATGCTCTACCCCTACCAGAGCGACGGCATCACCGTGAACTCGGGCAACGATATCCGCATCGTCGACGCCAAGATCACCCATGTCGCCGAGGGCATCGACGTCCCGGGCTTCCCGGCCAACGGCATCGAGATCTCCGGCGCGATGGTCTCGGACGCCCCCCTGTTCTGCTTCAAGACCCGCGGCTCCTACGACTCCCGGAGCGTGGCGGTGAAGGAGGAGGACGCCCACGTCACCGTGCGCGACTCCACCGGCACGCGCTGCGGCATGGCGGCCTATTCCGTCGGGGCCGGCGCCCAGGCCTGGCTCGAAGACACCCAGGCCATCGACACCGGCCTTGGGCCGGGCGGCACGGCGGCGCCGGGCATCGGCACCGTCGCGGCCTACCGCTTCTTCCGCAGCACTTCCCTGCCGAACCTGCAGGCCGGCTCGAGCACCATGGGCATGCGCATCACTGGCGCCACGGTGTCGAACCCCAACTCCACCGTCATGAAGGCGGCGTTCCACAGCGAGAACGACCCCAAGGATCGCCGCACCTTCGCCATGGCCAGCAACTTCGCGCTGAACAACCCCGCCAGGGCCGATGTCGAGGTGGCGCGGAACTTCACCGTGGTCGACGCCGGCGCCGGCACGGGGGCCCGGGCCCGGGTCGTCACCCAGCCCGAAGCCGTGGCCAAGCCCACCGAAGTGGCGGCCAACCCCTAAGGCGCCAGGCCCTTAAGACAGACGACCGGCGCCGGCGGGCTTCAGCCCCCGGCGCCGAGCGCTGTCTGCACCCGCCCCAGCCAGGCCTGGATGGCGGGGAAGCCGGACATCTCGAACCCGCCCTCGTGCGCCAGGCCCGTGTAGGCGCTGAGCGAGATGTCGGCGAGGCTGAGTCGGTCGCCGGCCAGCCACGGCGCGGCGGCCAGCGCCCGCTCCATCAGCCCCAGGACGGCCAGCCCGCGCTCCATCAGCCGCGGCTCGATCTCGTCCTCGGCCTTGCCCAGGTACAGTTTCTGGAACCGCCGCACGGCGATGACCGGCTCGTGGCTGTACTGCTCCCAGAACAGCCACTCGAACATCTTGGCCCGGTCATAGGCATCCTGAGGGATTAGGTCCGATCCCTCGGCCAGATGGAAGATGATGGCGTTGGACTGGGCCAGGGCCCGCCCGTCCTCCAGCACCACGGCGGGGACCTGCCCCGCCGGGTTCATGGCCAGGAACGCCGGCGTGCGCGAACCGCCGCTCATGATGTCGACGTGCACCCAGTCGTAGGCCCGGCCCAGGTGGTCGGCCGTCCACTTCACCTTCAGGCAATTGCCCGACCTGAGGTCGCCGTAGATCGTCATCCGCGCCATGGCCGCCCCCGCTCACGGTCGAGCCTAGCGCGTGAACGGCGTCAGATCATCCGGGATGGCGGGGGGCGAATGGTGGAGCCGAGCGGAGTCGAACCGCTGACCTCTTCATTGCGAACGAAGCGCTCTACCAACTGAGCTACGGCCCCATACGCCCCGGCGCGCGCGGGTAGCGAGGCCCGGCGCGGGAGGCGGCAAATAAGGGGCGCGTCTGTCCCTTGTCAAGCGAACGCGCGGTGCGCGCCGGAGTTGTCCTTGCGGGTCCGACGAGACGCGGGCTAGAAGCGGGCGTCCGGGCTCTGGAGGGATCATGGCCACCGCGCTGCTGTTTCTGATCTTCAGCCTGATCGACCTGATCATCTTCGTGGTGATCGTGACCGCGATCCTGTCGTGGCTGATCGCCTTCGACGTGCTCAATGTGCGCAATCCGACGGTCAACCGCATCGTCAATGTGCTGACGGCGATCACCGATCCCCTGCTGCGGCCGATCCGGCGGTTCATGCCCAACCTCGGCGGCATCGACATCAGCCCGATCATCCTGCTGCTGCTGCTGCAGGCCCTGAAGATCCTGATCCGCAACACCATCGCCGGCCCCCTGATCGCCGCCCTCGGCTGATCCGTTGCGTCTGCACGTCCGGCTGACGCCCAAGGCGAGCGCGGACCGCATCGACGGCTGGACCACGGACGCCGACGGACGCCCGGTCCTGGCCGTTCGCGTGCGCGCCGCCCCCGTCGAAGGCGAGGCCAACGCCGCCCTGGAGGCCCTGATCGCCAAGGCCCTTGGGGTGCGCCGGTCGGCGGTGTCGGTGGTCCGCGGCGGCCAGAGCCGGCTCAAGGCGGTGGAGATCGAGGGGATCGATGCGACGGAGGTGGAGCGGCTTCTGGGTCCCTTCTCCGCCTAGCCTTTCATCCGCGAGTACAGCTCCGCCACCTTGGCCAGTTCGCGCTCGGCCTCGGCGCGGTCGGGGGTCTCGTTGGCGTCGTTCCAGCCGACCGCCTCGGTGGGGCCCGTGCCCTGGATGACGATGCCGTCGGTGCGCGGCAGGACGGTAAGGTCGCGGTAGGAGATGCCGTACTTCACCTCCGGCTGCGGGATCAGCCAGGCGATCTGGCCGCGCACGGGGATGATGCTCTCGTCCTTCCACAGGGTGCGGGCGCCATAGCCGGTGCAGTTGATCACCACCGGCTGCGGCAGGCGCGCCAGGTCCGCCGGCGTATCGAACTCCATCGTCTCCAGCTTGCCCCCCGCCAGCAGGAAGTCGTTGAGCATGACGTGGCCCAGGGCGGCGATGTTGAACTGCAGGGCGCTGTTGCGCTGGACATAACGCGTCGGGAACGGGGTCGAGCCCGGCGGCATCATGATCGAGCGCGGCGTCAGGTCGGCGACGCGGCTGCCGTAGGCGGCGAAGCCCATGGTGTCTTCGCGCCGGTGGCGGGCGCGCACCGCCTCGGGGCTCTCGTCGGAGAGGTTGTAGCGGTCGGTCCATTCGACCGGTTCGCCGGGCAGGCCCAGCAGCCCCCGGTACGCCTTGAACGAGGTCCGCGTCATCTGTTCCCACAGGGCCGGGAAATCGGTCGGGGCGTCGGCGGCCTTGGCCACGCGACTGTCCGGCGACCAGGTGCCGGTAGCCCGGGCCGAGCGGATGTAGGGCATGCGCTCCTTGGCGTAGATGGTGACCCGGGCGCCCTCTCGCTGGGCGGTCAGGGCGGCGGCCAGCCCCAGGGCCCCGCAGCCGATCACCGCAATGTCGCGCTGGCCCCCCTCCATCGCCTTGGGGACCACCACGGCCGCCGAGCCCCATGACAGGGACCAGCCCGAGCCGCCGTGCCCGTAGTTGTGCACCACCCGCTTGCCCGCCACCTGCTCCACGTCGAGGCGAGGCCCGGCGGCGCGGAACGGGCGCAGGCAGACGGTGATGTCGAACAGGCGGTCGGGGTGCACGCGGATAGGCGCGAGCGGCGGTGGGCGGTCGTAGAAGGCCAGGCCCGCCGGGCCGGCGGCCGTGCCCGCCGTGGCGCAGCCGCCGAGCGCCAGGGCGCCGGCCGTCATCGAGCCGCTCAGGAATCCGCGTCGATCCATCTCATGCCTCGTTTTTTCGCCCGCTACGCTTCTGGTCGGTTTGCACCCGATACGCGACATCCCATTGCGCCCGCGCGCGGCGGAGATCGTCAACTGGTGGTTCTTTGAGCCGCGGTGGCCTAGAGACGGGCGACCCCTCCCGAAAGACCGCGAAGACCCATGGCCTGGAGCCGCCGCTACGACGAAGCCGACCCGCAGCGGGTCAACAAATGGCTGGCCCAGAACGGCGTCTGCTCCCGCCGCGAGGCCGAGGCGCTGATCGCCGCCGGCCTGGTCTCCATCGACGGCCAGCGCGTCGACGACGTCGGCCGCAAGATCGAGCACGGCCAGACCCTGGTCCTGGCCGACGCCGCCCAGAAGACCCTGGAGAACCACCTCACCGTCGTGATCCACAAGCCGGCCGGGGTGGTCTCATCCCAGCCGGAACCCGGCCAGATCCCCGCTGTGCGCCTGCTG